>JBKCZS010000234.1:0-27387 GCA_046337925.1 bacterium
CGCTTCCTCTGGTGCTTGGAGACGGGTTTGAGCGGTCGCGGCTGCGGCCGCTTCCTCTGGTGCTTGGAGACGGGTTTGAGCGGTCGCGGCTGCGGCCGCTTCCTCTGGTGCTTGGAGACGGGTTTGAGCGGTCGCGGCTCAAGCGGCATCCGGCGCCACGCGCGACATGATCTTGGCGACCACGCAGTCGCCCCAGACATTCACGACCGTCCGGCACATGTCGACGAGGCGGTCGACGCCGATGATGACGCCGATCGCGGCGATCGGCAGCGGCTCGATGCCGCGTCCTGCGATCGTCGAGTTGACCGCGGTGATCACGATCACCATGGTGACGAGGCCGGCGCTTGGGATTCCTGCAGCGCCGATCGCGGCGAGCACGCTCGTGACGACGACCAGCACGATGTCGGAGAACGCGAGGTCGACGCCGAACAGCTGGAAGAGGAAGAGGACGACGACCGCCTCGTAGAGCGCGGTGCCGTCCATGTTCATCGTTGCGCCGAGGGGCACGCAGAAGTTCGTCGCGCGCTTCGAGCAGCCGCCTTCGCGGATGCAGGTCTCGATGGTGACCGGAAGCGTCGCGTTCGAGCTCGAGGTCGAGAACGCCGTGAGGAACACGCGTCGCATGTTCCAGAGGAGCGTCCAGCCGTTTCCGCCGCCGAAGACCTTGCAGTAGAGCGGCAGGATCAGGAACGCGTGGATCGCGAGGCCGGCGATCGCGACCGCCATGTAGCCGAGGACGGGCGACGCGATGTTCTGGAGGCCGATCTTCGCGACGACTGCGGTCACGAAGAAGTAGAGGCCGATCGGCATGATCCAGAGGATCCAGCCGATGATCGTCATCACGCCATCGAGGAGCGACTGGAAGATGCCAAGCGCAGGCTTTCCACGGTCGCCCGCGGCGGCGAGGCCGAGGCCGAGGAGGATCGCCGAGAAGATCGCCGCCATCGTCGAGCCCTCGACCATGTCCTTGATCGGGTTGCGCGGGATGATCTGCGAGAGGATGTTGAGCCAGGCTCCGGCGACGCCCGTCGACTGCGCCTCCTGCATGCGCTGCGCGCGCGTGCCGTCGGCCGCGAACTCGCGCGAGGCCTGCTGCATGAGCGCCTCGCGCGTCTCGGTCGGCACGCCGACGCCTGGCGCGAAGTATTCGATCATGGCGGCGCCGAGCGAGGCGGCGATCAGCATGCTCAGGACATACAGGACGACCGTGCCGAGGCCGAGCTTGCCGAGTTTCGCGGGGCCGCCCACCGACGCGATGCCGCAGGCCACGCTCAGGAAGACGATGGGGATCACCAGCATCTGCAGCGGGCGGACGAGGAGATAGTCGCCCGCGAGCTGCCAGTACGCGCCCGGTGCGCCGCCCTGCGAATGGATGATCTGCCCAGTCGCCACCGCCGCGAGGAGGGCCCCGAACATGAAGGTGGTCTGGAGCTTCGCGCGCTTGGTCGACATCGCCATGGGCGCGATCCTACCTCAGCCGCGGCGCAGGCATGCCGAAGGGCCTCCCAAGCGACATGCCCCGGCCGAAGTCGGCCGGGGCATGCGTGGTTCGTGCTGGAAATCGAGGTTTCAGACGCGCGCGGGCTGCTCAGGCGCCGTCGACTTCACATGGGTCTCGACGAGTTGCGCGGGGTCGACCGGGCCGGGAGCGTCGGTCATGAGGTCCGCGCCCGACTGCGTCTTCGGGAAGGCGATCACATCGCGGATGTTGTCGGTTCCGACGATGTGCATGACGAGGCGGTCGAGGCCGAACGCGATGCCGCCGTGCGGCGGGGCGCCGAACTTGAGCGCATCGAGGAGGAAGCCGAACTTGGTCTTCGCGTCTTCCTGCGTGAGGCCGATGAGCTTGAAGACCGTCTCCTGCACCTTCTGGTTGTGGATGCGGATCGAGCCGCCCGCGATCTCGCTGCCGTTGAGCACGAGGTCGTAGCCGGCCGAAAGGCACGCGCCTGGATCCGAGTCGAGGATCCCGAACTGGTCGGGATTCGGGCTCGTGAACGGGTGGTGCAGCGCGACCCAGCGCTTGCCGTCGTCGTCCCACTCGAACATCGGGAAGTCGACGACCCAGAGGAAGTTCCACTTGCCCTCGGGCACGATCTCGAGGTCGCGCGCGATTCTTTGGCGCAGTTCGCCGAGCGTCTTCGTGGCGATGTCGTAGTGGTCGGCCGCAAACACGACCACATCGCCCGGAACGAGTCCGAGCGCTGCGGTGAGTTCCGCGCGCACGGGCTCGAGGAACTTCGCCACGCCCGTCTCGAAGCCGTTCGCGCCGAGCTTCGTGTACGGAATGCCGCCGGCCTTGAAGGTCTTCGCGAACTCGCTGTAGCCGTCGAGCACCTTGCGCGTGAGCTTCTCGTTCGGCGCCGGGATGCGGATCGCCTTCACGACGCCCTTGCGGCCGGCCTTGACCTTCGCGAGCGCGTCCTTGAAGACGGCGAACTCGGTCTTGGCCGCGATCTCCGAGACATCGCGGGTCTCGAGCCCGTAGCGGGTGTCGGGGCGGTCGATGCCGAAGCGCTCCATCGCGTCCCAGTACGACATGCGCGGCACTTCGCCGATGTCGTAGTTGAAGAGTTCCTTCCAGAGGCCGCGCGCGAAGCCCGTCATCATCGACATGACATCCTCGCGCTCGACGAAGCTCATCTCGAGGTCGATCTGCGTGAACTCGGCCTGGCGGTCGGCGCGCGGATCCTCGTCGCGCATGCACTTGCAGATCTGGAGGTAGCGGTCGCAGCCGGCGACCATCAGGATCTGCTTGAAGAGCTGAGGGCTCTGCGGAAGCGCGTACCACTTGCCCGGGTGGAGGCGGGCCGGCACGATGAAGTCGCGCGCGCCCTCGGGCGTCGTCTTGATGAGGAGCGGCGTCTCGATCTCGAGGAAGCCGTTCTGGCTGAAGTAGTCGCGCGCGAACTTCGTGATGCGCGAGCGCGTGTGCAGGATGTGCTGCATGCGCGGACGGCGCAGGTCGATGTAGCGGTACTTGAGTCGCGTCTCCTCGCCGATCTTGTCCGCGTCGCGGTCGTCGGGGAGGATCGGCGGGGGCTCTGCGGAGTTGAGGAGTTCGAGCTTCTCGGCGACGAGCTCGATCTCGCCCGTCGCGAGGTTCGGGTTCGAGCCGCCCGCGCGGATACGGACCTTGCCGGTGACGGCGATCACATACTCGCGGCGCAGCGTCCGGGCGAGGCTGACGAGGTCGGCGGGGGACTGCTCGAGGTCGAAGACGACCTGGCAAAGCCCCTCGCGGTCGCGCAGGTCGGCGAAGATGAGGCCCTTGCCCTGATCGCGGTAGGTGTTGATCCAACCCGAGAGCGTGACCGTCTGGCCGACATGGCTCGCCCGCAGGGAGCCACACATGTGCGTGCGCTTGAGCATAAGGGGCGGGATGGTACCCGCTGCGGCGGCGTGGCGGGCAAGTGGATTCAGGCGGAAACCCGCTCGGTTCGGTAGGCTTCGCGCATGTCCGCCGCCCGCAAGGTGGTTCTCTTCACGGCCCAGGAGCCCTCGGGCGACGCGCACGCGGCGCCGGTGATCGCTCGCCTCAGGGAGGCGTACCCCGACATCGAGCCCGTCGCGTGGGGTGGACCCAAGATGGCGGCGGCCGGGGCGACCATGCTCGGCCGCACCGCCGACGACGGCGTGATGGGACTCGCAGGCATCTCCAAGGTTGCCGAGGTGAAGCGCCTCCACGACGAGATCGTGGCGTGGGCGCGCGCGAACCCGGTGGCCGTCCACATGCCGGTCGACAGCCCGAGCGCGAACTATCCGCTGTGCGCGCGCCTCAAGCCGCTCGGCGCGCGCGTGGTCAACCTGGTGGCGCCGCAGCTCTGGGCGTGGGCGCCGTGGCGCATCGGCAAGGTGCGCAGGCTGAGCGATGTCCTGCTCTGCCTGCTGCCGTTCGAGGAGGAGTGGTTCCGTTCGCGCGGCTGCGTGGCGAAGTTCGTCGGACATCCCGTGCTGTCGAAGCCGCTCGATCTCGCGCAGTGCGCGCGCGAGGCGGCCACGCTGCCGCATGGTTCGCCGCGCGTGCTTCTCCTGCCCGGCTCGCGTTCGAGCGAGGTGCATCGCAACGGGCGGCTGCTTGCCGAGATCTTCGCCGAGATCCGGGCGGCGAAGCCCGACGCGCGCGCCGTCGCGGTCGCGTCGAACGAGGCGAATGCCCGCAGGTTCGTCGACGAAGTCGGCGGAAGGTTGCCGCCTGGCGTGGACCTCGTCGTCTCAGGCCGAGAAGCGAGTCTCGAAGGGGCACTCGCATGGTGCGATCTTGCGGTCGCGGTGTCGGGGACCGTCAGCCTCGACTGCACCCGGCAGGCGAAGCCGGTCATCGGCGTCTATCGAACCTCGTGGCTCGAGACGCTCGGCGCCCGCGTCGTCATCCGCGCGCCGCATCTCCTTCTTCCGAACATCCTCGCGGGCCGCCGCATCGTTCCGGAGTTCGTGCCATACGCAGGCGGCCCTTCGCCGATCGCCCGGGAAGCGCTCTCGATCCTCGGCGATGCCGCGCGCCTCTCCGGCATGCAACGCGATCTGCAGGCCGTCGCGGACACCTTCCTCGGTCGCGATCCGGCGCCAATCGTTGCGGAGATCCTTGCGCGCGAGGCGCGCGGCGAGCGCTTGGGGAACGCGCAACTCGATGACATCGTCCGGGGTTCGGCTCGGCCTTCCCTTGACGCGGCCAAAGCCTGAAGCCGCGGGAATGGACGATGGACGGGCGTGAATCGGGCGAGGGAATGGGCGATGGAATGGGCGATGGAATGGGCGAGGGAATGGGCGATGCACGCAAGCGTCATGAAGCGCGGCCCCGGGCCCGCCCGATCGGTTGCGACGGATGCGGATAGGGGAGGTTTCCGCTAGACTCCGACACTCGTCCGCGACCCTGGAAGGATGCCCGCCATGATGACCCGCAGACTGCTTTCCGTTCTGGCCCTGACCTGCCTCGTTGCGCCCTCCGCCGCCTTCGCGCAGTCGGAGCCGGTCGCGAGGAAAGACAATGTGATCAAGATCGTCTCGAGCCTGCCCCGCACGGGCAGCGCCAACGCGCAGACCACCAGCATGGTGAACGGCATCAAGATGGCGATCGCCGAGGTCGGCGGCGCCATCGGCGGACGCAAGATCGTCTATGAGGACTGGGACGACGCGAGCCCGCAGCGCGGCAACTGGGATCCCGCCGTCGAGGCGCAGAACGCCGACAAGGCGGTCGGCGACCCCACTGTGATGGCCTACATCGGCACCTACAACTCGGGTGCCGCCAAGATCTCGATGCCGAAGCTCAACAACGCCGGCCTCGTCATGGTGAGCCCCGCGAACACCGCGCCGAGCCTCACCAAGAAGGGTTTCGGCGAGGCCAACGAGCCCGCCGTCTACCGTCCGACCGGGAAGATCAACTACTTCCGCGTCGTCCCGACCGACGATGTGCAGGGTGCCGTCGCGGCCGACTACGCGAAGGAGATCGGCGCGACCAAGGCGTTCGTGCTCAACGACCGCGAGGTCTACGGCAAGGGCGTCGCGGGCGTGTTCGAGAAGCGCGCCAAGGAGATCGGCCTCGAGGTCGTGGGCGTCGAGGGCATCGACCCCAAGGCGTCGAACTACAAGAGCCTCGTCACCAAGATGAAGCAGGCGGGCGCCGACCTCGTCTACTTCGGCGGCACCACCCAGACGAACGCGGGCCAGCTCGCCAAGGACATCGTGGCAGGCGGCCTCAAGGCCAAGCTGATCGTTCCCGACGGCTGCTACGAGCAGGCCTTCATCGAGGCCGCCGGCAACCGCGCGCTCGAGGGACGCTGCTTCATCACCTTCGGCGGCGTCGACCCGAAGCTGCTCACGGGCAAGGGCAAGGACTTCTACGAGAACTACAAGAAGACCTACGGCGGCGAGCCCGAGGGCTACGCGGTCTACGGCTACGAGGCGACGAAGGTCGTTCTCGCCGCCATGCAGCGCCTCTACGACGGCGGCAAGCAGATCACGCGCGAGTCGGTTCTCGAGGAAGTCGGCCGCACCAAGGACTTCACGGGCGCCCTCGGCACCTGGAGCTTCGACGAGAACGGCGACACCACCAACCGCGTGATGAGCGTCAACAGCGTCAAGAGCGGCGAGTTCACGACCGTGAAGGTCGTCAACTAAGCCCGTGGGCGTGACCGATCGCGACCATCAGAGGGGCCACGCCAAGTGACCGAGACCGAAGTCTTCCTCCAGCAGGTGATCTACGGCCTGTCGAACGGCATGATCATCGCCCTGGTGGCGCTCGGCTACACGATGGTCTACGGCATCGTCGAGCTCATCAACTTCGCCCACGGCGATGTGTTCACGCTCGGCGCGTTCCTCGCGCTGACGGTCGTCGGCGCGCTTGGGGCCGCCGCGGTCCTCGACCTCGGGACCGCCGGCGAGTCGTCGAACTGGCTCCTGTTGTTCGGCCTCGTGATCGGCGCCGGGCTCTTCTGCGGCGGGTTGAATGTCGCGATCGACAAGGTCGTCTACAAGCCGCTGCGGCGCGCGCCGAAGCTCACGCAGCTCGTCGCCGCGATCGGCGTGAGCTTCATCCTCATCAATGTCGCGCTGTTCTGGGGCGGCGTTCCGATGGAAGTGCTCGGCGGCGGCAACGCGGCCGCGGCGCCCAAGGACTTCCCCGAGATGCTCGAGACGAGCAACCTGCTGGGTGAGGAATCCAATGTGATGCTGCGGCTCGAGGATGTCGCGATCTTCGCGATCACGATCCCGATCATGATCGGCCTCACGCTCTTCGTGAAGAAGACCAGGCTCGGACGCGGCATGCGCGCCACGGCGCAGAACCCGATCGCCGCGAAGCTGATGGGCATCGACACCGACCGCGTCATCAGCGCAACCTTCCTCATCGGCGGATTCCTCGGCGGTGCCGCCAGCGTGATGTGGGCGCTCTACAACAACACGATCTCGTTCCAGATGGGTTTCCGCGCGGGTATGGACGCGTTCACCGCAGCCGTGCTCGGCGGGATCGGCAGCATGCCGGGCGCGATGCTCGGTGGCGTTCTGATCGGCCTGATCCGCGCCATGAGCGACCAGTACATCGCGACGGAGTGGACGAATGTGGTCGTCTTCGGCGTGCTGATCCTGATCCTCGTCTTCCGCCCGAGCGGTCTGCTCGGGCTCAAGCAACGGGAGAAGGTCTGATGTCGTCGGCAGCGCCCCAGACCCCGCGGTTGCTCTCGCGCGGCCAGCTGGCCGTGCTCGGTGGCCTCGCGCTCGTGCCGCTCCTCGACTATCTCCTGCCCTCGGTCCAGCTGAGCGCGCAGATGCGCACCGTGGTGGTGTTTGCGATCCTCGGCCTCGGCCTCAACATCGTGGTCGGCTGGACGGGCCTCCTGCACCTCGGCATCGCCGCGTTCATGGCGATCGGTGCGTACGCGTACGGCATCCTCACCTGCGAGGTGTACCCGTTCCAGGTCGGCTTCTGGCCGGGCATCCTGCTCGCCGGCGCGGTCGGCGCGATCGCGGGCCTTCTGCTCGGCGCTCCGACGCTGCGCCTCCGCGGCGACTACCTCGCGATCGTGACGCTCGGCTTCGGCGAGATCGTGCAGGACGGCATCAAGAACCTCGAGCTGATCACGAAGGGAACCGAGGGCATCAACCCGCTGCCCGCGCCGTGGGTTCCGGGGCCGGTCGCGTCGGCCGAGCCGAACGCCTGGCAGCAGCTCTTCGAGCCGATCACGAGCGAGACGCCCGTCCGCTGGTTCTTCATCTATCTCGCGATCCTCGCGGTCGTGGTCTACCTCGCGCGCAACCTCGAGTTCAGCCGCCTTGGCCGCCAGCTCTTCGCGGTGCGCGAGGACGAACTCGCCGCGCGCTGCATGGCGATCGAGCCTGACAAGGCGAAGCTGAAGGCGTTCGCGATGGGCGCCGCGCTCGCGGCGGTGGCGGGGGCGCTGTTCGCAAGCGGGCTGTCGTCGACCGGCGAACCCGCGAACTACGACTTCCAGGTCTCGATCCTCGCGCTCTGCATCGTCATCGTCGGCGGCATCGGATCGATCACGGGCGTCCTCGTCGGGGCGATCGTGATGGTCGGCCTCAGCAATGTGGTGCTTCCGAACCTCACGCAGGCGCTGCAGCGCAGCGGAATCGGCTCGACCGGCAGCGTGTTCGCGTCGCCCGACAACTACAAGTACCTCATCTTCGGCCTCGCGCTCGTCCTGATGATGCGCTACCGGCCCGACGGCATCGTTCACTCGCGGAAGGCGGTGCGCAAGTGAGCGTTCCGCTGATCTCGGTCGAGCGCGTGACGATGCGCTTCGGCGGCCTCACCGCCGTGAAGGATGTCTCGGTCGATGTCGTTCCCGGCTCGATCACGGCGGTGATCGGCCCGAACGGTGCCGGCAAGACCACGCTCTTCAACGCGATCACCGGCGTCTACGAGCCGACCGAGGGCGCCGTCAAGGTGTCGGGCCGCGATCCGCGCCGCCAGCTCAGCGGCGCGGTCATCGCGACCAGCGTCGCAATCGGCCTCGCAACGGGCCTCGGGCTCGCGCTCCTCGTGCGCGTCGAGACGGTCTGGCAGGCGGCCGTGCTCGACCTCTACGAGTTCCAGAAGGCGTTCCCGTGGGGAACGGCGCTGAAGGCGTTCTTCGCGACGCTGTTCGGCGGCGGATTCCTCGGCACCTGGCTCCCGATCGTCCTCGGCCTCGCGCTTGGCACGATCGGCCGGCTCGTGATCTGGTCGCGCACGCGGCGCACGCCCGATGTCGTCGCGTCCGCAGGCGTCGCCCGAACCTTCCAGAACATCCGGCTCTTCCCGGAACTTTCGCTTGTCGAGAATGTCGTCGTCGGCATGGATCGCAGGCTGACGAGCGGCATGCTCGACGGACTGCTCCGCCTGCCGCACGGCGTCCGCGAGCGCCAGGCGTCGCGGGCCGCGGCGCTCGGCATCCTCGAGTTCGTCGGCCTCGCGGACAAGGCGGAGACGGCGGCCGGGAACCTTCCGTACGGCCACCAGCGCCGTCTCGAGATCGCGCGCGCGCTTGCATCGAAGCCCGATGTCATCCTTCTCGACGAACCTGCGGCCGGCATGAACCCGACCGAGACGGTCGACCTCATGCGGCTCATCAAGGCGATCCGCGACAAGGGAACGACCGTGGTGCTCATCGAGCACCACATGCGCGTTGTGATGGGCATCTCCGACCGCATCGCCGTGCTTCAGTACGGTGAGAAGATCGCGGAGGGCACGCCCGAGGAGATCAAGAACGATCCCCGCTGCATCGAGGCGTATCTCGGCAAGGAGGAGCTCGGATGAGTTCCTCGACGCCTGCGGCAGAGCCGCTCCTTTCGGTGAAGGGCCTCGTGGCCGGCTACGGCTCGGTCGAGGTGCTGCACCAGATCTCGCTCGAAGTCCATGAAGGCGAGATCGTCACCCTGATCGGCGGCAACGGCGCGGGCAAGTCCACCACGCTCATGTGCATCTCGGGAATCGTGCCGATGCGCGCGGGCGAGATCCGTTTCGCGGGACAGAAGATCGCGGACGCCGCAGGCGGCGTGCGGGCCGACAAGCTGGTCGGCCGCGGCCTCGTCAAGGTTCCCGAGGGGCGGCGCATCTTCCCGCGCATGACCGTGCTCGAGAACCTCATGATGGGCGCGTACGGCCGCGACGACAAGGACGGCATCGCCCGCGACCTCGAGCATGTCTACACGCTCTTCGACATCCTCAAGCAGCGTGCGGGACAGCTGGGCGGAACGCTCTCCGGCGGCGAGCAGCAGATGCTTGCGATCGGCAGGGCGATCCTCTCGAAGCCGCGACTCCTCATGATGGACGAGCCGTCGATGGGAATCGCGCCGCTGCTGGTCGCGCGGATCTTCGAGGCGGTCCGCGAACTGAACCGAGAGGGGCTCACGATCCTGCTCGTCGAGCAGAACGCGCGCGCTGCGCTGAAGCTCGCGAAACGGGGTTATGTCCTCGAGACGGGCCGCATGATCCTCAACGACGACGCATCGAAGCTGCTCGACGACCCGCGCGTCCGCGAGGCGTATCTCGGCGACTGATCGGCGGTCGCGGGCGGGAATTCGGCGATTCCGGGCCGCGTTGCCGCTACGATGCCTCCATGCGTGAGTTTCGTCTGGGCCAGAACATCGAGCGACGCTCGCTGGGCGCGTACCAATTGCCTCTTGGCGTCGCGGAGACGAGTCTTCGCGAGCCTACGCAGGGCTACACGGTGCGCTACCAGGAGGGTACGGACGAGGAACCGGACACCTATGTGTTCCACGCGGTGATCAGCCACGACCGGCTGCGGCCGGTCGTCGACGCGGCGTTCAACCTGCTCCCCAAGGAAGTCACTCCCGTGGTGGAGATCGGCTCGCGCGATGCCTATCGCTCGGTCGACATCTATCTCGGCGAGGAGCCGATGCCGCTCGTCGAGTTCCTCCGCACCTGGTACGAGTTCGAGGAAGTGCTCCTCGAGGATGTCACCATCGGCCTAGGCGCCAATGCCGAGGACCCGTGGGTGGATGTCTTCGTCGACAGCTGGAAGGGCATTCTGATCTCCGTGCCGACCGAGATGCGCGATGAGGTCGAGGCGATGCTCGCGGCGCATGGGCTGCAGGAAGTCGCGGAGACCTGGGACGAGCAGCCGCCGAGCGCGACGGGCGACAGCGAGACGCTCGTGACGCGCGATGTGCTCGAGATCGTCGACGAGCATTCCCCCGATCTCGACGAACTGCTGCTCGTGCTGCGCGAGCGCTGGCTGCTCGAGCTCAATGTCGACCGAGAGACGAATGTCGACGACGCGGGGCGCCATCTCGGCATGACGCTCTGGCACGCGATCGTGCTCGCGACGAGTTCCGAGGGAGAGGCCGATCGCGGCGCGTACATCTCGGTCTGGATGACGGCGGGAAGCCTGGCGCAGGCCGAGGAACTCCTCGAGGACGCGCTGCTCGACCACCCGCAGTGGGTGTTCGAATCGATCTACACCATGGATCGCGTCGCCTTCGACGACCGCCCGCCCTCGCTTTCGAGCCTTCCGCCGACGCGTCGGCGCGCGGCCGTGCACGAGATCGACATCGAGCCCTGGGGCGAGGAGCCCCCGACGGGTCCTGGCGACATGCCGCCCCGGCGCGGGCCAGCAGGCGGCGCAGGCGGCGGGGGCGGTGGTGGCGTCAACTGAGCGCTCGACCGACCGCGGCGACGGTGCGAAGCCGTGGTACGCGGACGGACTTCGCTTCGAGTGCACGCAGTGCGGCAACTGCTGTTCGGGCCCCCCTGGGGCCGTGTGGTTCACGCCCGACGAGGCCGATGCGATGGCGCGCGAGATCGGCGTCTCGACGCCCGAGTTCCTCGAGCGCTACACCCGACGGCTCGGGGCGCGGAGAAGCCTGAAGGAACTCAAGATCGACGGGCGCCACGACTGCGTGTTCCTCGACCGGACGAGCCGTCCCGGGAAGGCGATCTGCGGCATCTACCGTGCCCGGCCGAGCCAGTGCCGCACCTGGCCGTGGTGGCCGGAGGTCGTCGAGTCGCCTGAGAGCTGGGCCGAGACGAAGCGCAGGACCCCGTGCCCCGGCATGGACTCGGGTCCCGTCCACGGCCTCGTCGAGATCACGATCGGCCTTACCGGCTGACCGGCGCGATGCGGGCGGCGTATTGTTCCGCCCCATGCATCACCCGCCGCCACCTCCCGGTCATGTCCTTCCGCCACTTGATCCTGCCCAGGCGAATGCCGGGCGCTATTCGCTTGCGGAGTTCGTGCGTGCAAGGGCGCAGCGCGACCGCGGGCACGGCCTGTTCGAACTCGAGAGCGAGCGCATGCTCGAGATCAATCTGAACGGCGAGCTCTGGACGAAGACGGGCTCGATGGTCGCGTACCTCGGTGCCGTGAAGTTCACGCGCGAGGGCATCCTCGAACACGGCATCGGCAAGTTCCTCAAGCGCGCGGTGAGCGGCGAGGGCACCCAGCTCACGAAGGCGCAGGGGCAGGGCAAGCTCTACCTCGCCGACGAGGCGAAGAAGATCTCGATCCTCAAGCTCCACAACGAGGCGATCTTCGTGAACGGCAACGATGTGCTTGCGTTCGAGCCCTCGCTCAAGTGGGACATCACGCTCATGCGCAGCATGGCGGGCATGTTCGCAGGCGGGCTCTTCAATGTGCGCTTCGAGGGATCGGGCATGCTCGCGATCACCACGCACTACGACCCGCTCGCGCTCGAGGTGCGGCCTGGCCAGCCCGTGTTCACCGACCCGAACGCAACGGTCGCGTGGTCCGGGACGCTCCAGCCCCAGATCCACACCGATGTCAGCCTGAAGACCTTCTTCGGTCGCGGCAGCGGCGAGTCGATCCAGCTCCGCTTCGAGGGCTCCGGCTTCGTCCTGATCCAGCCGAAGGAAGAGGTGTACTTCCAGCAGCAGACAGGCGGCTGATTCCGCAGCAAAGTCGGGGCCTCGGTCAATCCGAGAAAGTTGGTGCGCGTGGCGCCGCGGCTGTCGCATGGAGAAGGGCGGCCGTATGTCCGAGACGGATCACTTCCCCACGACCCAGCAAACATGGCTGCTCGACCGCCTCTCGGAGGGGCCTCGAGGCTCCTCCGCGATGCGCGATCATCTCATGACGCGCTATCGGGAGCCGCTTCTCGCGTACGCCCGGGGCTCGACCCTCCGGACGGTCGCCGAGCCAGACGAACTCGTCCATGGCTTCTTCGTGGCGTTCTTCGAGCGCCCGGACGGGATGCGGCGATGGGCCGAAAGCGGCACCCGCCTGCGCCGCTGGATGATGAACGGACTGGTCCTCCACGCGCGTGGCCTCCGACGGGATGCAGGGCGCAATCGCGAAACGGCTGGGCTTGACGCCGCGCTCGGATCGCCCGCGCCGAGTCCAACGGCCGAGGAGTCGTTTGAGGCAGCGTGGGCGAGGTCGCTCCTCTCGGACGCCGCGACCGCCGTGCAGGCCGAACTGGTCGCGGAAGGGCGTGGGAACGCCTGGGAGGTCTTCGCGCGGCACATCATCGATGGGCGACCGTACGCGGAGTGCTGCCCGCCGCTTGGGTACACCTTCGACGACGGGCGCACCGTCACGCGTATGGTCTCGATCCGTATCCGCCGAACGCTTCGGGAGTTGCTGCTCCAGGAAGGTACGCCGGAAGCGGAGATCGGTGCCGAGCTGCGCGCGCTCGAGGACCTGCTCGAGCAATGAGGCGGGTCGAGTTTCGCGACTCGGCCGCTCGGAGGCGGCTCCTCGACTCGCTGCGCGCAACCCAAGGCGCAGGGCGCCCACTCGCCATGCGCGCGTGCGCATTTTTCCTGTTTCTCAGTCTCGCCCTGCACGGCGGCCGCATTGGCGGCTCTTTCCCCCGCTTGACCGACGCGTCGCCAGAGGAAAGGCCTCGCGAGCCTCGGTCCTTTGAAGCTTCGCGAGAGGTTGAAGACATGCGTACGCGGACGATGATTGGCGTGGTGGCTTTGGGTTTCGCGGTTTCGCCCGCGCTTGCGGTCGACCGACTGGTACCGGAGCAGTATCCGACGATTGAGGCTGCGTTCGCGGCGTGCTCCGCAAACGACGTCGTGTCAGTCGCGCCCGGAACATACAACGTCGGACTCGTCACGATGCCAGCGGTTCCGGTCACGCTGCGAGGGCGCGGGCTCCAATCTGCGACGGTTCTTGAGGGCGAGGCGATCCAGATTTTTTCGGGTAGCGGGTCTCGCGTCATCGAGAACCTCACTCTGCGTGGCATGACTGGGTACGGCGCGATCCACGTGAATGGTGCCGCCGGGATCGTCCGCAATGTAACGATCGAGATGACTCCAGCGAGTGGCATCTTCCTGAACACAAACGCGAGCGTGGAAACGATCAACTGCACCTTCCGCCAGAATGGAAAGGGAGGCTACGCATATGTGAACTGCTTCTGGACTGCAATCGACTGCAGCTTCGAGACAGGGAATGCCGTTGGAAGTTACGGCGGTGCAGTTGGCTTCCATGTGGGCTCTGGATGCTCGTTTCTTCGCTGTCGCTTCACTTCAAACTACGCATCGCAAGGCGGTGCGATCGGATTGAGTTTCTCAGGCCCGCGGGTGTTTGATCAGTGTTTCTTTGAAGGCAACACGTCTGCAAATGGAAATGTTTGGTGGACCGAGTTCGGCGCGACCGGAACACTGAAGAACAGCGTGCTCTGCGGCCATTCGCCTGCCGACTTCTCGGGCAGTTGGATCGATGGCGGAGGGAATCAGTTCTATCCAAAGGGCTGTACGCCTGCATGTCCCGCCGACATCGTGGACGACGGTTTCGTCAACGGCGCTGACCTCGCCACCGTGCTCGTCTACTGGGGTACAAACGGATCGCAGTTCCCTGGTGTCGACATCGACGGGAATGCCGTGGTGAACGGCGCCGATCTTGCAGCGGTGCTTGCGGCTTGGGGCCAGTGCCCGCAGTAGGCATTGAGGCGAACGCGACTCTCCATGACTCGGTGTCATGCGCGTGGCTTGAGCCAGTTCTCGAGCGTCAGTCCTTCCACACGGCCGAACTCGCGGGTGTTGCCCGTGACGAGCGTGACGCCCATCGCGAGGGCGTGGCCCGCGATCAGCATGTCGAGTGGGCCGATCGGGGTGCCGCGCGCCTCGAGCGTTGCGCGAGTGCTGGCGTATGCCGCGGCTGCGCGCTCATCGAATGGGACGACCTGCAGGCTCGCACAGAATCGGACGACGCGGCTCGAGTTCTCGCGGGGGCTGTTCGACCGCGCGGCGCCCGTGAGCAGTTCTCCGACGGTGATCGCGGAGAGATGCACATGCTCGAGCCCGAGCTTGCGGAGGGTCTGGACGGCACGCGGCGCTCGTCCCCGCATCAGTTCGATGCAGCAGTCCGTATCGAGCATGAATCGCGTTGCGGCCTTCACCATCGTTTCCCAGCCAATCTCTCCTCGAGCAGTTTCACGCCCGTGCCTGCCTACGCAGACCGCCTCTGTTGCTTCGGTGACGCCTTGGACGCGCCGGACGCCTTCTTCCGATAGACCCGCGCCCGTGTAGGCGCGGGAATCTGGACCGGACTCGGGTCGAGTGCCGCAGCCCCGCGTTCGGACTTGCCCTGCGGTGGTCGCTTGAAGTCGTCGCTGGCAGAGCCGATCGTCGACTCGAAGAGGTTCCAGGCCTCGTCCTTCGGGAAGATGACGACCATCGAGCCGATCCTTGCGATGCAGACATCGGGCTTTGCGAAGCGGTACTCCGCCGGGAGCCGTACGGCCTGACTTGCGCCGTTCATGAAGATGCGTGTGGCGTGCATACAGAGTCTCGCAGTGGCGTGGTGTATAGACGCAAGTATATGCGTCCGATTGCTGCGATCAAGCGACGCAGGCGGACTCCCTACGAAACTCGGGGCTCTGAGCCCGCAACGAGGGACAGCGCCTCGCGCCATTCGATGTAGCGGTAGGGCACGCCGAGCCGCTCGTGCAGCGCGATCGTCGCGGCGTGGAGTTCTTCGTACAGCGCGCTCTGCCACTCGGCGCCGCGGCCGTCCGCGCCCTTGTCGCAGAAGAAGATCCTGCAGCCGAGCGGGCGTTCCTCGTGCTCGCCGCACAGGCCCGCGCGCAGGTACGGGCAGTCGCCGCGCGCACGCGACTCTGTGACCTCATGGAGCCGAAGCGGGTTCGACGCGCGCGCCGCGCGGGCGGCGTCGATGCGGGCCACCACGAAGGCGGCCTCGAGTCCCGAGACATACATGCGGTGGCCGTAGGCCTCGAACCGGCAGCAGGCGCCCGACGCGAGGCAGATCGGGCGCCGCGCGCGCACGACTTCGGCGATGCGGAGGCGTGCGTCGGCAAAGAACGCGGCAACCTCCGGATGCGCCGCCGCCTCGCGCCAACGATGGATGTCCTCTGCGTCGAGCACGCGCACAGCGTACCCGCACGAGGCAAAAACAAACCCGCGGCGGGCGCCACGCGCGCCCGCCGCGGGAGGTTTGGCAATGATGAAGCTCACTCGTCGGCGCTTGCCGCCATGAACTCGCGGTCGCTCTCGGCCTGCGCCTCCTCGCCCTCGGCCATGTTGCCGGGCAGGAAGCTCGCGAGGCGCTGGCGGCGCACGGGGTGCTGCAGCTTGCGGATCGCCTTCGACTCGACCTGGCGCACGCGCTCGCGCGTGACCTTGAAGATGCGGCCGACTTCCTCGAGCGTGTAGGTGTACCCGTCGCCGATCCCGTAGCGGAGCTTGAGGATCTCGCGCTCGCGGTAGGTCAGCGTCTTGAGCACGTCGTTGATGCGCTGGCGCAGCATGTCGCTGGTCGCCGACTCCGACGGGCTGGCCTGACGCTCGTCCTCGATGAAGTCGCCGAAGTGCGAGTCCTCGCTCTCGCCGACCGGACGGTCGAGCGAGATCGGATGACGCGAGATCTTCATCACGCGGCGCGTCTCCTCGATCGGCATCTTCGCCTTGATGGCGATCTCCTCGATCGTGGGCTCGCGGCCGAGCTCCTGAAGCAGCGCCTTCTGGATGTTTCGCAGCTTCGACATCGTCTCGATCATGTGGACCGGGACGCGGATGGTGCGGGCGTGGTCCGCGATCGCGCGGGTGATGGCCTGACGGATCCACCAGGTCGCGTAGGTCGAGAACTTGTAGCCGCGCTTGTACTCGTACTTGTCGACGGCGCGCATGAGGCCCGTGTTGCCCTCCTGGATGATGTCGAGGAAGGGGAGGCCGCGGTTGCGGTACTTCTTGGCGATCGAGACCACGAGGCGGAGGTTGCCGCCCGAGAGGTCGCGCTTCGCCTGCTCGTACTCGCCGAACACGCGCTGGATGTCGCGCATGCGGCGCTCGAACTCGTCCATCGGCTCGAGCACGAGGTTGCGGAGGCCGTCGAACTCCTCCTGCATCACATAGACATCCTCGGGGTCGTAGCGGTCCGGGTGCTTCTCCGCCTTCTGGAGGTTGCGCTGCATCTCGCGCATCTTCGAGATGATGCCGAGGAGCTTGCGGTAGAGCGGGATGATGCGGCCGGTGCGCAGGCAGCACTCCTCGAGGAGCGTGCCGATGCGGCGACGGCGCAGCGTGATCTCGCGCTGGAGCTGGGTGCGCTGCGACGCGGAGATGCCGCCCGCCTCGAGCTTCTCCCACGCCTCGAGGTTCGTCTTCAGGAGACGCTCGATGGTGGGGAGATTCGCCGGGATACGCTGCTCGATCTTCTGCTTCGCGTGGGGCTCGGCGGTCGAGATGCGCATCGTGCGGTCGAACGGCAGCTTCTGGGCATGCACATCCTTGAGGATCTTCACGGCCTCGCCGGCGGCGTAGTCGCTCTCGAGGACCTTGCGGCGGAAGATCATGCGGGTCGTCTCGATCTTCTTCGCGAGACGGATCTCTTCCTCGCGCGTGAGCAGCGGAATCGTGCCCATCTGCGTGAGGTACATGCGGATCGGGTCGTCGATTCTCTTCGAGCCCTGCTCGGCGAGCGCCTTCTCGACGGCCGCCTGCATCTCGCTGTCGTCGAGGATGTCCTCCTCGACATCGAAGTCGTCGGGATCGGGTCCGTCTTCCTCGCCCTTGGCCTCGCCTTCGGCGGCCTTCTTCTTGCGCTTGTTCTTCTTGATCTCGAGCTCGGCGGCGGCGAGTGCAGCGGCGGACGGCTGCGCCGGGCCCGCATTCGCAACACCATCGGCGCGCGCACCCTTCTTCGGGTCGTCGCGCTGGAACTTCAGGTTGGTCTGAAGCGGGGCATCGAAGCAGACATAGTTGTTGCGACGGACCTCGACCTCGTCGACCATCTCGATCGCATGCTCGCCCATGAAGACGAGCAGCTCGTCGATCTTCTCGGGATCGACGAACTCGTCGGGCAGGCAGGTGTTCAGTTCCTCGTAGCTGATCCAGCGGCGTGTGATGCCTTGCTCGACCAGCTGGCGAAGAACGGGCGATGCGGTTTCAAGTGACTCGAGTGACATGCTCACGGGTTGCTGCTCCGTCCTGGATCCGCCTCGGGCCCTGTGGCGCCTCTGCGGAAGAATTTGCTGGCGGCGGTGGCGTCGTGTCCTCGCTTGCGAAGAAGCTTCAGACGCTCGACGGCACTGTTGAGTTCCTGATTGTTCGAATCAACCGCGGTGGCCTCGTCCGCGAGTCGGTCGGTGGGCACCGAAGCCGATCTCGTTTCCTTGGTTGCGGTTGGTTGCGCTTCTGACCTGTGCGACTCTGTCTCGGGGGACTCGCTTTCTTCTGAACCTTCCCAACGCGCCCCCGTCGACGCGTCTGATCGATACTTCTCGCGGCGCGCGAGCGCCTCGAGATCGTTCCAACTGACCAGCACCTCTTCGGCGACCGATCGACCTTCGCCGCCAAGGCCCGCCTGCACGGAGGCCGCGCGGAGCACTTCGGTGCCGAAGATGTAAAGGTCGGATGCTAGGCGCTTTACGGCTCCATCGGCCACTTCGCCGAGGAGAGCATCAAAAGAAAGCGCTCTGCCGCCCTCCGCTGCGTCGCGAATCGCCGCAAAGATTGCCGAGTGGAGAGGGTCCACAAACTCTTCCGGGGCGATGGCTTCCGAAAGCGGGAGCGTGCCGGCGCCAGCCACATCGACCGCCACGCTGGCGGCGGCCGGGTCGACGCAGAGGAGGCCGAGAAGACGGCGCTCGGCCCCGAGCCGCGCCCGATGGCGTGCCGCGGTGCCTGGAGCAGGGGGAACCTCGATGATCGACGCGCGCGGACCGTGCGCGGAACCGTCGGCGCCATCGCCTGCCGGGCCGGTCGGCCTTGGGCGCAGCGACTTCGCAATGCGATCGATGTCGCCCGTCGTGACCCCGAAGAGTTCGGCCATCGTCTGGAGGACGAGCTGGCGGCGGAGACCGTTCATCGCGTTCAGGCCGAGATCCACCATCTTGGCGGTGGTCTGCTCGATCGCCTGCTGCCGAGCCGAGAGCCCGCGGCCCTCGAACTGCCGCCTGATCCGCGAGGCCATGAACGGGAGCGCGTCGGTCGAGCGGCGCAGGGCCTCCTCGAACCGCGCGGCGCCGCCTTCGCTCCGCAGGAGGTCGTCGGGGTCGAGGTTGTCGGGCAGCACGCAGATCTTGATGTCGATTGACTCCGAGAAGAAGACCTCGAGCGCTCGGTCTGCGGCCTTCTGTCCGGCCTCGTCGCCGTCGAAGAGCAGGACCACGGTGTCGGCCATGCGTCGGAGGACGCGTGCGTGCTCGCGGGTGAGCGCAGTGCCAAGCGTCGCGACCGCATTCGTGAAGCCGCCGCGGTGGCAAGCGATCACATCGGTGTAGCCCTCGGTGATGATCGCCTGCTTCCGCTCGACGATGGCTCGCTTGGCGCGGTGGATGCCGTAGAGCGCGCGCGACTTGTGGAACACGGGCGACTCGGGACTGTTGAGGTACTTGGGCTCCTGCTCCGGATCGAGCTTCCGCCCGCCGAACGCGATCGGCCGCCCCAGTTCGTCGCAGATCGGGAACACGAGGCGTTCGCGCAGCAGGTCGATGTGGCCGCCGCCGGTCCGGGCCGGCCGGATCACGCCTGCCTGGACGAAGGCCTCGAACGGGGGGTAGTCGGCTCCCGCCGACCGGATCGCCTTCTGGATTCCCTCGACGAGCGCGTCGCTCCGCGCGGGGGCGGCGCCGAGACCGAAACCATCGACGATCTCGTCTTCAAATCCGCGGCGCTCGACCTCGGCTCGCGCCTTCGCGCCCTTCTCGGGGTCGGCATAGACGCGGCGGTAGAACTTCTCTGCCAGCGCGTTCGCGCGAAGCACATCGTCACGAGTGGGTTCGCCGTCGCGGCGCGGCCGCGCGGGCTGGAACGGCGTCAGCTCCACGCCCGCCTTGGCCGCGAGGAACTTCAGCGCCTCGATGAACTCCATGCGGTGGTAGTTCATCACGAAGTCGATCGCGTTTCCGGCGGCGCCGCACGCAAAGCACTTGTAGAAGCCGCTGCCGCCGAATCCCGCCTTGTGCGTCACGACCGCCATCGAGGGAGAGCGGTCCTCGTGGAACGGACACAGGCCGACATGCTCGCGTCCCTTGGGACGCAGCGCGATCACCTCGCCGATGACGGACAGGATGTCCGTCGCGGCAAGGACGCGATCGCGGTCTGATGTGGTGCTGTGGTTCGACACGGACTCGTTTCAGCGGTTGGAGACGGCATGTGCCGTCGGGGGACTTTCGGACTGGATCGCTTCGGACAGACTCTCGGAAACACGCTCATTCGCGTCGAGACGCGAACTCCTTGCAGTTGCTACGCAGCTCGGGAAAGCCCGGGAGTTTCGCGCCCTTGGGAACGCGCAACATCCGCACTTCGCGTCGGACTTCCGGTCGCGCCTTCCAGACGGGCCTTCCAGACGGGCCTTCCAATCGGGCCTTCCAATCGGGGCGCTCCCGATCGAGAGACGAGACCACCCGCCGCAGCGAACGCTGCGATCGGAAGCAATTCCCACACGCGGAGGGCAAGAGCACACAACACCCACCGAGCGAGGCGCGACGCGCCAAACTCGGAAGACTGCTCGGGTCCCAACGAACGGATTCCGCGAACTGCGTGGATCTTCGCCGACGATCGAATGGGATCGGCCACGAAGACTTTGGATGAAGGAAGGTCGGAGTGTTTGTCCGGCCCGACTCAGCGGCGCAACGGACGGGGGTGTCCTTCCACGGCGAAACATATCCCCGATCGATCGAAGGTCAACGCACAGGTAAGGATTCCGCCTGTTTTTTGCTTGCAATTCAATTCTGCGCTCGTTCCATGCCCGGACTTCGGACCCATGCGTCGACTTCGCGACCATGCCTCAGCTTCGCGACAACGAACAAGCGACCCGACTAGGTCGGGTCGCTCGTGGTTCAACAACAATGGTGTTTCAACAACAATGGATGAGCGCGTGCGCGCCCTTCGCTCAGACGGCTTCGCCGTTCTTGATGCGACGGGTGTACGCGAACTTGCGCTTCACCGGCTTCACGACCAGTCCTTCGCGGATCGCGCGGACAGAGGCCTTGACGCGGGTCGGCGTGCCATCGACCACGGTCGTGACATCCTGGAGGTTCGGCTTGAAGGTCCGCTTCTTGCGGGAAGTGGTCTTGATGCCGACGCCGCCGAGGTACTTCGCCTTGCCGCGATACTTGCAGACCCAGCCAGAGGAAGTGGAGGCACCGGTGAAGTGGCAGACGCGTGGCATGGTAGAACTCGTTTCGATTCAATCGCCCAAAAGAGGCGAGCCGCGCACTATAGCGATTCCGCCGTGCGCCGCAAGCGATCTGCCCGAATCGGTAGATCCCGAAGGAGAAGCCCGGCGGCCCAGAGGACGCCCGCCATTCCGACGATATCGGCATCGCCGAAGCAAGCGAGCTCATGGCTGTCGGCGTCGAGGACTCCCCAGCGAATGCCGTTCCGATAAATCGGCATCACCAGTTCCGACCTGTCCCGCGGGTCGCAGGCGATGTAGTTGGGACCGAGCAGGGCGACATCCTCGATGAGTCGCACGGATTCCTCGCGGAACGACTGCCCGCATGCGCCGTGCACGCCGATCGGGGAGCAGGCGGGCTTGTCGCGGCGGGCCGACAGGACCATCAGGGCGTCTTGCCCTGCGGACGCGAGGGAAGCCTCGGTGTCCTCGAGGTAGAACCCGATCCAGCTGACGCCCCTCGGATGGAGCGCCTCCCAGAAGGCGTCCGTGAGCGGCTGGAGTCGGTCCAGCGGATCCTGGCGCTCGCGGCCGATCCGCAGCGCGACCTGCCGCAGCGACTCATAGGTCGCAGGGTCGCCGCAGCCGCGTCGCCATCCGGTTTCAGCCATGCCGCGTTCCTCTCAGGCGGACTCGCGTCCGACATGCCGCACGATCTGGACGAGCGGGGTCTTCTGCTCGATCGCATCGGAGTCGATCGTGTAGACCGCATCGCGATTGTCGAGTTCGGGGAGGTGGTACATGTGCGGCACCATGATCTCGTCGATCACGGCGCGCAGCGCGCGCGCGCCGGTCTCGCGGGCGAGGGCGCGGTCGGCGATGAGTTCGAGCGCGTCGCGCGTGAACTCGAGCCGCGCGCCTTCGAGACCGAACAGGTACTGGTACTGGCGCACGATCGCGTTCTTCGGCTCGGTGAGGATCGAGATCATCGCGTCGCGGTCGAGCGGCATGAGCGGGGTGATGATGGGGAGACGGCCGACGAGCTCGGGGATCAGGCCGAACTCGTGGACATCCTCTGGAAGCACCTGGGCGAGCACCGTGCGCAGCGACTCGTCGCGCGTGCGCGGACCCGTGTCCTCGTGGTTGAAGCCGATGCGGCGCTTGCCGAGGCGCTTGCGGATGATGTCGTCGAGACCGACGAATGATCCGCCGCAGACGAACAGGATGTGCGTCGTGTCCATCTGGATGTACTGCTGCTCGGGATGCTTGCGGCCTCCCTGCGGCGGCACATTGGCCACGGTTCCCTCGAGCATCTTGAGAAGCGACTGCTGCACGCCTTCGCCCGACACATCGCGGGTGATCGAGACATTCTGCGAGGTCTTGCCGATCTTGTCGATCTCGTCGATGTAGATGATGCCGCGCTGCGCGTTCTCGAGGTCGTAGTCGGCGGCCTGGAGAAGCTTCAGGAGCAGGTTCTCGACATCCTCGCCGACATAGCCCGCCTCGGTGAGCGTGGTCGCGTCGCCGATCGCGAACGGCACATTGAGGATGCGCGCGAGCGTCTTCGCCAGCAGCGTCTTGCCGGTGCCGGTCGGGCCGATCAGCATGACATTCGACTTGTCGAGCTCGATCGCGTTGTCTTCGCCCTCGACCACGGTGAGGCGCTTGTAGTGGTTGTGCACGGCGACCGCGAGCGAGCGCTTCGCGGCGTCCTGGCCGATCACATACTGGTCGAGGAACTCCTTCAGCTGGCGCGGCGACGGGATCGTCGCGAACAGCGGACGCGCGGCGGCAACGCGGCGCTTCTCCTGCTTGAAGATGTTCTGGCAGAGGTCGGTGCAGTTCGAGCAGATGTAGACATCGCCCGGGCCCTCGACCATCGCGCCGACCTCGCGGCTCGTCTTGCCGCAGAAGCTGCAGGTGGTCATCTTCTTGCCGCGGAAGCCGCCATCGCCGCCCGATCCTCCGGCGCCACCGCCGGCGCCGCCGCCTCCGTAGTCGCCACCTTCACCACGCCCTGGCGCGCCTCCGCCCGGACCCCGTCGAGGGGGCGTCGTTGAGGAGACGATCTCGCCGTCCCCGCACTGGCGCGGAGCGCCCGAGCACGAAGGTTGCGTCGATTCGGTTTCGTTGCGGCGAGGGGTCGGTTGCTGCATGTGGGGACTTCGTCTGCGATGGAACTCACTCAGGCGACGCCGATCCTGGCGTCGCCCGCGAAGTCTATCGGTTCCACGACGCGCAAAGCAGGAAGATACGGATGCCGACGGCCTCCGAAGGTGCTCGCGGGGTGGAGAGAGACTTCGCCTTGTCAAAGTTCGGTTCCAAGACAAGGCGAGGCAAGGAATTCCCGAGAGTCCGTCTCGAAAGTCCAAACGAAGGCGGACTCGCCCGATTCAGGTCTCCCGCGGGCCCGTTCTCGGATCTGACGGTTTCTTCGGCCTGTCGGTCGGCGGCGGACCTTTCGGCGCGCCGTCGCCCGTGTCGTCCCGGATGACGATCCGACCGCTCGCATCGGGTCGGACGCGGGGGGCGCGCATCGGCGGCGTCGAGTGGCCGGGCTCCGCAAGCAGGTCGAGCCTCTCGTCGGCGTTCGGCGGTTCGGCCGCGCGGCTCTTCGGCGTCAGCCCGCCCTTGGTCTTCGGCACATCCTTCTTGGAAGGCTTGCTGCGCACGACGGCGATGATCTGCTCCTGCGCGCGTTCGAACTCCTCGTCGCTCAGCTGTCCCTCGCGATGAAGCCTGCGGAGGTCTGCAAGCGTGAAGCCCTCGTCGATGTCGTCGGGCTGCCGCATCCATGCCCGGATCCGCGTGATCGCAACCCAGCCGATGACGGCCACCAAGGCGAGCGCGAGAAGCGCGCCTCCGACCGACTTGAAGAGGTCGAGTGCGGGGTTCACGGGAAGTGGATCGGCAAGCGGGGGCGGGCTGCGGCAAAAACGCCCGAGGCCCGGAGAGCGCGGGTGCGCGCCCTCCGGGCCTCGGACAAGGACTGGATCAGGCGCGCTTGGTCTTCGCCTCGACGATCTTGTTCCACTCGTCGGCGGCGATGTCGGACACGGTGGCCTGCGAGATGATGCGGTCGCTGACCTTGGCGTCGCGGATGACCGAGATGACCTCGCCCATGCGGCCGGCCTTCTCGAGCTGCTGGCGCATCTGCTCGGGGCGGACGCCCTGCTGCGACGCCATCAGGGCGACGCGGCCGTTGAGCTCCTGCTCGGTGATGTTGACTCCGAAGTGCTGCGCAAGGCGCGCCATGATGAAGAAGAGCTTCAGGCGGTCCTTCGCGACCTTCTCGCTCGATCCGCGGATCTCGGCGAGGCGGTTCTCGACCGCCGCCGGCTCGAGGCCGCGGGAGAGGAGTTCCATGCGCTGCTGCTCGAGGGTGCGGCTGACCTGCTCCTCGGAGATCTTGGCGGGGAGCGCGAAGTCGATCTTCTCGACGAGCTGCTCGGAGATCTGCTCGCGCATCGCGGCGCGCTGCTCGCCGTCGCGGCGCTGCTCGAGGGCGTCCTTCACCTGCTCGCGGAAGATGTCCTCGCTCTCCACGCCGTACATCTCGGCGAGTTCCTTGACGGGGCGCGGCGCGATGCGCTCGGCCTCGAGGATCGAGTAGCTGATGGTGATCTTCTTGCCGCGGAGTTCCTCGCGCTCATGCGCGGGTGCGCCGACCGTGCTCACCGAGATCGTGTCGCCGACCTTCTTGCCAAGGAGCGCCTTGTCGAGGTCGTCGATGATGATGCCGAGGAGCTGGCCCTTGCCCTCGTCCTCCTCGGCCGGCACGACGCAGAGCGCCTTGTCGGTCTCGAAGTAGCTGCCGTCGCGTCCTTCGACGGTGACGGTCGCCTTGCCGAGCATGCGGTCGAGGCGCTCGAACGGACCCTCGATGCGGGCCGGGGTTCCGAAGCGGTAGCTCTGGCGCAGGATCTCGCCGTCGACATGGTCCTTGTTCACCTCGAGGGTCGGCTTCTTGACCTCGAACTTCGCGAAGTCGGGGATGTCGAAGTCGGGGGCGACCTCGATCTCGACCGAGAACGAGAAGTCCTTGCCGCGCGCGAGCTCGGGGATGGCGTCGCCTTCGACCGGGCGCGGGTCGCTGATCGGGCGGAGCTTGTTCTCCTCGATCGCCTTCGAGTAGGCCTCGCTCATGAGCTGGCCGCGGGTCTCGTTCAGGAGAGCGCCGCCGACTTTCTTCTCGACGAGCGCGCGCGGGGCCTTGCCCTTGCGGAAGCCGGGGAGCGCCGCATCGGCGATGAAGGCCGACAGCGCCATCTCCAGTCGGGCGTCGACCTCGGACGCCGGCACCTTCAGTGCAATGCGCTTGGTGCAGGGGGCGGTCTCGGTGATGGTGATCGCGACTTCGAGCTGGTTTTCGGTGGCGGTGGCCATGGTGCAAATCCAATCTGGGCCCGACTGATGGGCAAGGGGGCGGAGTATACCGCCTTCCGAGGGTGGAACGAAAGCCCTTCGCGGCTGCGGGAAGCGGAAGGGCGCGGGGTCGGGAATAGAAAGGGCCAGGCGCGAGGCCTGGCCCTTGGAGAGATTTTGGAGAGATCTTGGAGAGATCTTGGAGAGATCTTGGCGGAGGGCGCGTGGCGGTGGCGAGCACCGGCTCGCGACTCAGTGACGGGTCGAGAACAGGAGTTCCGCGTAGGTCGGCATCGGGTAGAGATCGGCCGGCATGACCTTCTCGAGCCCGTCGCAGAGCTTCCGAACCTCGAGCATGGCGGGAAGGACCGAGTCGCGGAAGTGCTTGGCCTCGTGGTCGTGGTCGCCGTGGAAGTCATCGGCCTTCTCGACCTTGTCGATGGCCGTGCGGAGCGACTCGACCATGCCGGCGACCTGCTTGAGCTGCGCCTCGGCGCCCGGGCACTCGATGCCGCAGCCCTGCGTGGCGTGAATCGTGTCGGCGAGCTCGGCCTGGAAGCGCATCGCGCACGGGATGACCGCGGTGCGCACGATGTTCTGCAGCGTGCGCGCCTCGATGCGGAGCAGCTTGATGTACTGCTCGATCATGATGCCGTGGCGCGCCTCGAGCTCGCGCTTCGAGAGGACGCCGTACTTGGCGAACACCTCGGCCGCCTTCTTCGAGCCGAAGACCGCGATCGCGTCGACGGTCGACTTGTGGTTCGCGAGGCCGCGCTTCTTCGCCTCGTCGTGCCAGGCCTTCGAGTAGCCGTCGCCGTCGAAGCAGACGCGGCGGTGCTCCTTCACGACCTCCTTGAGGAGGCTCTTGACCGCGGTCTCGAGCTTTGCCTGCGTCGGATTCTTGCCCGCGCGCTTCTCGAGCTGCGTGGCCATAACATCGAGGCTGTCGGCGATGATCGTGTTGAGCACGGTGTTCGGCCACGCGACCGCGGCGCTCGAGCCGACGGCGCGGAACTCGAACTTGTTGCCGGTGAAGGCGAACGGCGAGGTGCGGTTCCGGTCGCTCGTGTGGCGCGGGATCTGCGGGAGCGTGGTCGCCCCGAGCTCCATCGCGCCGCCCTTCATCGTCTTCTTCGGGTTGCCCGACTCGAGCTGGTCGAGGATGTCGGTGAGCATGTCGCCGAGGAAGATCGACATGATCGCCGGCGGGGCTTCGTTCGCGCCGAGGCGGTGGTCGTTCGGGGCGCTCGCGATCGAGCCGCGGAGGAGTTCCGCGTGCACATCGACCGCGCGGATCACCGAGCAGAGGAACACGAGGAACTGCATGTTCGTGTGCGTGTCGTCGCGCGGGTCGAGCAGGTTGACGCCCGTGTCGGTCGAGAGCGACCAGTTGTTGTGCTTGCCCGAGCCGTTCACGCCCGCGAAGGGCTTCTCGTGCATGAGGCACATGAAGCCGTGGCGTTCGGCGGTCTCGCGCAGCACGCTCATCGTGATCATCTGGTGATCGACCGCGACATTCGCGTTCTCGAAGGTCGGCGCGAGCTCGAACTGCCCGGGCGCGACTTCGTTGTGGCGGGTCTTGACCGGGACGCCGAGCTCGAAGAGCCGCGCCTCGACCTCGGCCATGTAGGCGAGGACGCGCTGCGGGATCGAGCCGAAGTAGTGGTCTTCCATCTGCTGGCCCTTCGGCGCCGGGGCGCCGATGAGCGTGCGGCCGCAGATCATGAGATCGGGGCGCTGCGTCGCGAGCTCGGTGTCGACGAGGAAGTACTCCTGCTCGACGCCGAGGGTGGTGATGACCTGGTTCGCGCCGTGGTCGGCGCCGAAGATCTTGAGGATCCGCATCGCCTGCTTCGACACAGCCTGGATCGAGCGGAGAAGCGGGGTCTTCTTGTCGAGCGCCTCGCCCGTGTAGCTCACGAACGCGGTCGGGACGCAGAGGGTCGACTGATCGCCCGAGCGGTAGATGAACGCGGGGCTCGTCGCGTCCCACGCCGTGTAGCCGCGCGCCTCG
>JBKCZS010000235.1:0-2916 GCA_046337925.1 bacterium
GCTCGACTGCCTCGTGCAGCACCTCGTGACCTGCGCGCTCGGCGGCGGGTTCGATGCCGACGCGTTGTTCGACGAGGTGCGGACGACGGCTGCGTTCGCGCGGCTCTCGCGCGAGGAGTTCGACTGGTGCGTCGCGCTTGCAGAGCACGGCGGGCGCACGCTTGCGCGCTATCCGCAGTACCACCGCATCGCGCGCGGCGAGGACGGCGTCCATCGCATCGCGTCGAAGAAGTCGGCGGCGCTCCACAGGCTGAATGTCGGCACGATTGCTGCGGACGCGACGATCTCGGTCGCGCTCGTCGGCGGGCGGCGGCTTGGCTCGATCGAGGAGAGCTTCATCGCGCGGCTGAATCCGGGCGACGCGTTCCTGTTCGCGGGCGACATCGTCGAGTTCGTGCGCGTCCGCGATATGACGGCGTGGGTGAAGCGGACGAAGCGCGCCGACGCGACGCCGCGGTGGAATGGGTCGCGATTCCCGCTGTCGACCGCGCTGTCCGCGTCGGTGCGGCGTTCGCTCGACGAGGCGCGCCGGGGTGTCTTCGAGGGGCCTGAGATGGCGCTCGTGCGGCCGGTGCTTGAGACGCAGATGCGGCTTTCGGCGCTGCCCGCGCCGGGGGAGACGCTCGTCGAACTCTGCTCGACCGCGGACGGCCATCACCTGTTCGTGTATCCGTTCGAGGGGCGGCTCGTGCACGAGGGGCTCGCGGTGCTGCTTGCGCTGCGGCTCGGGCGCGCGCGGGCGACGACCTTCGCGATCTCGATCAACGACTACGGGATCGAGCTGCTGGCGCCTGCCGACGCGGGTGCGCCGCCGTATCCGTTCCGCGAGCTGCTCGGGCCCGCGCTCTTCTCGCGCGAGGCGCTCGCGGCCGATCTCCTCGAGGCTGTGAACCTCGGCGAACTCTCGAAGCGGCAGTTCCGCGATATCGCGCGGGTGGCGGGGCTCGTCTTCCAGAAGTATCCGGGCGCCGAGCGCTCGGGCCGTCAGGTACAGGCGGGCGCGGGGCTCATCTTCGATGTCCTGCGCGAGTTCGACCCGCAGAACCTGCTCTTGCAGCAGTCGGAGAAGGAAGTGCTCGACCGGCAGTTCGAGGAGGGGCGGCTCGCGCGCACGCTGGCCGCGCTCGAGGCAGGGCCGCTCCTCGTCCGCGAGACGGTGCGTCCGACGCCGCTTGCGCTGCCGCTCGTCGCCGACCGGCTCGGGACAACGCTGTCGACCGAAGGCGTGCTCGCGCGATTGCGCGCGATTCTCGCGGTCGGCTCCGCCTGACGGCGCGGTATCCTGCGCGCGTGCCGAGTACCGCGATCACGATCGATGGAATCGAGATGGACCTGATGCCCGAGCGCGCGCTCTTCCTGCGCGCCGCGAAGGCGCTGGTTGTCGCCGATCTCCATGTCGGCAAGAGCGAGTCGTACCGCCGCTTCGGCGTGCCGAGCGCCGACGGCATCGACGAGGAGACGCTCGTGCGGCTCTCGCGCGCCGCGATGCGTGCGGGCGCGAAGGTGATCGTGGTGGTGGGGGACCTCACGCATTCGGCGGTCGGGATCGGTGAAGCGGAGATGGAGCGGTTCGCGGAGTTCCGCGCGCGGTGCTCGCTGCCGATCCGTCTGGTCGAGGGCAACCACGACCGCGGCGTCGGAACGCTGCCGAGCGAGTGGATGGTCGACCGCGTGCGCGGCGCGTTCGCGCTCGGCGGCGTGCGGTTCGAGCACGAGCCGCCGGCGACCGCCGCGGCCGCATGGACGGTGTCCGGGCACCTGCACCCGATCCTGTCGGTGGCGCGCGGCACGCGCAGCGTCGAGGCGCCGGCGTTCGTGGTCGACCGCGCGCGGCGGACGCTGGTGCTGCCCGCGTTCTCGAAGTTCACGCGCGGCGTGCGCTACGAGCCGCGCGCGGGCGTCGAGCTCTACGCGATCGCGGAGAGCGAGGTCGTGGGGCCGATCGGGGCGGCGGCGTGATCCTGCGCGAGATGCCGCGGTGGGCCGGGCTCTTGTTCATCGCCGCGGTGGCGTTCATCGCGGGCGTTGTCGTGGCGCCGCTGACACTCATTCCCGCCGCCTTCGAGGAGGCGCGGGTGTTCGAGGACTACATCGACTATCTCAACGAGATCGTGACCCTCAGGTGGGCCGATGAGCTTGATGAAGGCGGGTTTTGGGTGGGCGTCGGATTGATCGCGGCATGGGCGGCGACGCAAGCGCTCTTCCTGTCGCCGATCGTCGGGCCGCCGAGGCTCGGGGAGCAGGGGCGCTCGATGCTTACGAGCGTGATCGTGGCGGCGACGATCGGTGCGCTCGGATGCGGGCTCCTCTGGGTGGCGATGGTCGAGGGGATCTGCGCGTTCGTATGTCGCGACGCCCAGGAATTCAACTCCATCTACGGATTGTTCATCGGGACGGCGTACCTGACGGGTCTCGGCGTGTGGATCGCCGGCGGATTCCTCTGGTTCAGGCTGCTTGCCCGCGCGGGGAGCCTGCGGAACCCTGCGGGCCTCGATCGCCTGGTGCGCCGATTGTTCGCGGGGACCTGTGTCGAACTGGTGCTGGGTGTCGTCTTCTACCTCCAGGTGCGGCGGAAGACGGACTGCTACTGTGCGATGGCTTCTTTCTGGAGCATCGTGCTCGGCGCGGTGACGCTGTTCTGGATGTGCGGGCCGTGGGCGGTGCTGCTGGTGACGCGCGGCGAGCGCCTGCAGTGGGCGCGCGGGGCATGCAGGGAGTGCGGGTACCCACGCAGGACGGACGCGACGGTATGCCCCGAATGCGGCGCGCATGTTTGAGCGGTGGCCTTGAACGCGCCATGCGCGCTCCGACTGCAGCCTGAACACCTTGCCTGCGTTCGCGGCCGCCACTATCCCTGCTGCGCAGGGGTAGTGCCACACGATACGCGCTGCGACTCCTTCATCGTCCGCTCAGGCT
>JBKCZS010000236.1:0-8731 GCA_046337925.1 bacterium
CCATCGCGGAGGGCAGGGCGCGGTGTATCTGGCCGAGCAGTTGGCGACGCGCCGCACCTGCGCCGTGAAGATGCTCCTCGGCGGGCGTTTCGCAAGCCAGGCCCAGCGCATGCGGTTCGAGCGCGAGGTCGAGGTCGTCGCTGCGCTCCGGCATCCCGCGATCGTGACGCTCTACGAGAGCGGACTCTCGCGGACGGGCGAACCGTGGTTCGCGATGGAGTTCGTGGAGGGAGAGCGGCTCGACGACTTCGTGCGGCGCAAGGGGCTCGATCCGCGGGCGATCGCGGCGGTCATGCAGCGCATCGCCGAAGCGATCGCCTACGCGCATCGTCGCGGCGTGATCCACCGCGATCTGAAGCCGGGCAACATCCTCATCGATTCAGACGGTGCTCCGCGCATCCTTGATTTCGGCCTCGCGCGCTCCTCGTCGGGCGCGGATGCGAACGACCCGCGCTCGGGCTCGACGCTTGCAGGCGAATTCGTCGGGACTTTCGCGTATGCGGCGCCCGAACAGCTGGCGGGCGACCCGACGCTCGTCGACTCGCGGTGCGATCTCTACGCGCTCGGCGTGGTGTTCTACGAACTGCTCGCGGGGCAGCGGCCGTTCGAGGGCGCGAAGTCGATCGCCGAACTCGTCTCGCAGAAGACGGCGGGTGCGACCCGTCGTCCGAGTGCGATCGCCCGCGCGCCCGGGCGGTCGATCGAGAGCGACCTCGATGTGATCGTGCTCCGGCTGCTCGCGCCGGACCCCGCGCGGCGGTACGAGACCGCGGCGGCGCTCTCGGAGGACCTTGCGCGCTATCTCGATGGGCGGCCGATCCTCGCGCGCGAGGACAGCGTGGCGTATGTCGTCACCAAGACCGTGAAGCGGCACAAGCTCGCGTCGGCGACGGTGGGGCTCTTCGCGCTGACCGTGGTCGGTGCGGCCATCGCGCTGTTCATCGCGTATTCGAACGCCGAGGAGCAGCGGCATCTCGCCGACATCGAGCGCATCCGCGCCGAGGCCGAGCGCGAGCGGTCCGAGCGCGCCTACCTGCGGTTCCGCAGCGCGCTCGAATCGGCGAATCCCGAGGAAGGGCCGGCGCTCAGCACCATGAATGTGCGCGACTTCCTCGAGGTGGTCGAGGATCGGGTGCGGCGGGAGATGGAGGACGAGCCCGTGGCGCTTGCCCAGATGCTGCAGACCCTCGGCATGATCCAGCTTGGCTTCGAGGAGCCCGAGAGGTCGCGCGACGCGATCCGGACGGCCCACGAGCTCATCTCGGCCGCGCACGCGGAAGGCCGCGTGAGCGACGAGGAGCGGGCGATCGCGGCGATCGGCCTTGCGAAGCAGTACTTCGCCGACGGCGACCTCTCGCGATCCGAGGCCGAGTACCGCCAGGCGCTCGCGCTCCTCGAGAAGGCGTCCGATGTGGACGCCGTGCTGCCCGTCGACACGATGCGGCACCTCGCGACGGTGCTCCGAAGGCGGGGGAAGATCGCCGAGGCAAGCGATCTGCTCGAGAAGGCCCGCGCGCGGGCGGCGACCCTTCCGAGTTCGAACGACGCCTACATCGTGCGCGCGGGAATCCTCAACGGACGCGGCGTCCTCGCCGCCGAGCAGCAGGACTATCCGCGGGCGATCGAGGCGTTCCGAGAGGCGCTCGAGGTGCTCTCGATGTTCGTGCCCGAGAACGACTACCGGCGCGGACGAACGCTCTCGAGCCTCGCGAACGCGGAGTTCAGGCTTGGGCTGCTGATGCAGGCCGAGCGAAATGCGGCCGAGGCCGTACGGATCCTCACCGACCGCAAGGGTGCGGATGCGGACTGGACGCGCGAAGCGTCCTCGCTGCTCGAAGCGATCCGCGCGGCGATGCCGCCGGATGTCGGGTAAGACTTCCGAACGTAGGACTTCCGAACGGAGGACTTCCGAACGTAGGACTTCCAAACGAGGAGCGACGGATCAGCGACGGCGACGGCGCGATGCAAGCGCCCCGAGGCCGAGGAGCGCAAGCGCGCCCGGCGTCGGGATCATGCCGCCCGAGACCGACTGCAGACGGATCGTGTACTGGCCGACGGCGCCGCCATCGGTCCAGTTGTCGAGGAACACCTCGTTACCGTTCACGGTCGCGCCGGGCGTGCTGAGGTCGTTCCAGATTGCCTGCCCCTGGTCGCCGAAGGCATACGAACCCGCGCCTGCGATCGCGAGGTAGTAGACGCCTCTCTGGAGGAGCACGGTGTTGCTGTCGGGGTTCTCGTTCTCGCCGATGCGGGAGCCGAAGTTGCCCAGCGCGGCGTTGTCGTTACCCTTGAGCGCCGCGGCGCGCACATTGTTGCCGTTGCCGCCCTTGCGGCGGAACAGGAACAGCTGGGTGTCGAAGTTCGCGAAGCCGCCAAGGTCGCCGCCCGCGGTCGAGATGGTCAGCACGGTCGTGCTTCCGATCTCGATCTCGTACATGTCGACGAAGTCGCCGCCGGCGAGGCCGTAGCCCGACAGGCGTCCGGTGATGCTCAGGATCGGAGTCGCTCCAGCCGTGATCCGCTGGGCGGTCATGGCGGTCTGGTCGGCGTCTTGGTCGAGATCGAGATCCCAATCGGGGCCTGCGAGGCTGGTGCTCGCGCAAAGCGCGATCGCTGCCCCTCCGACGAACGCTCGAACTGCACGGCTCGTCACACGCTGATCAGGAAACATCGAACTCATTGCCATTCCTCTCTGGATTGTGTCCGCACGACGGTCGATGCGCGGGTGCTGAGGCGACCGTCAGGCGGGATGGGGTGCAGCGCGTCGGCTCCGACCGTCGATGCTGCGCGAGATGCGTGGGCGGACTCCGAGGGCTCGAAGATACGCCCACAGGCGGTCATTCGCAGCAGGGGGACCGCTTCTAGCAGGAGGATTGCGGAATGTGGAGGATTCACCCCACGGATGCCTCCGCGCGGTGGTCCGGGGTTCCGTAGTATCCGAACCCCTATGTCCGAGGCCGCTGGATCCATCCGCAACGAGCGCCCATCCGTCGGCCCCGACCCGATCGTCGGAATCGACCTCGGGACCACGAACTCGCTGGTGGCGTACTGCTTCGAGTCGGGGCCGCGCGTGCTCGGAGGCGGTGCCGACGGCGCGATCGTGCCTTCGGTGGTGCGGTACGGGTCGGACGGGAGCGTGGTGGTGGGCGAGGCCGCGCGTCGCGGGCGGGCCGAGCATGGCGTCCGCACGGTGTCGAGCGCCAAGCGCCTGATGGGCCGTTCGGCCCGCGAGACCGCCGCCTTCGCCGCCGGCGGCTCCGCGCGGCTTGTGGAGGGCCCGCGGGGGCTCGCGGCGCTCGATGTTGGGGATCGGGTGGTGCTTCCCCAGGAGGTCGCTGCCGAGATCCTCAGGGAACTGCGGCGGGTGGCCGAGGCGGACCTCGGGACCGCCGTCCGCCGCGCGGTCATCACCGTTCCAGCCTACTTCGACGATGCGCAGCGCCAGGCGACCCGCGATGCCGCCCGCCTCGCGGGGCTCGACGCGGTCCGCGTCGTGAACGAGCCGACCGCGGCCAGCCTTGCCTACGGCCTCGGCCAGGCCGGCCGGGGCGAGCGGATCGCGGTCTACGACCTCGGTGGTGGCACCTTCGATGTCACGATCCTCGACATCGTTCCGGGCGCGGGCGACGGTCTGGGCGCGGACTGCTTCCAGGTGCTCGCGACGGCGGGCGACACCGCCCTCGGCGGCGACGACATCGACCGCGCGGTCGCCGCGCACTGGATGGAGCGCGACCGCTTCGCAGCCGACGGCACCGACCGCGCCCTGCTCGTCGAGGCCGCGGAGCGTGCGAAGGTGGCGCTCGCCGACGCGACCGCGACCGCCGTCGAGGTTCGCCTCGGCGGGACACCGCGCAACCTTTCGCTGACGCGCGAGGAACTCGACCGCGTCGCCGAGCCGTTCGTCGCCCGCACGCTCGCCGCGTGCACGCGCGCCATGCGCGACGCGCAGACGAGCGCCGCCGAGATCGACCGCGTGGTGCTTGTGGGGGGCTCGACTCGGCTCGCCGAGGTGCGTGCGGCGGTCGCCCGCCACTTCGGCCGCGAGCCGTATCTCGCGCTCGACCCCGATCGCGTCGTCGCGCTGGGCGCAAGCGTCCAGGCCGCGATCGTGGCCGGGGGGAGGCGCGACCTCCTCCTCCTCGATGTCATTCCGCTCTCGCTCGGCATCGAGACCGTCGGCGGGGCGGTGGCGAAACTCATCATGCGCAACAGCCCGATCCCGGCGAAGGCGCACGAGCACTTCTCGACCTCGAGGGACGGGCAGACGAGCGTCCGCATCCATGTCGTCCAGGGCGAGCGCGAACTGACCGAGCACTGCCGTTCGCTCGGAACCTTCGATCTCCGCGGCATCCCGCCGATGCCGGCCGGCATCCCGCAGATCGAGGTCGCGTTCCTCGTCGACCAGAACGGCGTCCTGTCGGTCAAGGCGCTCGAGAAGCGCAGCGGCTGCGAGGCGTCGATCCAGGTGGTGCCGAGCTACGGGCTCACGACCGAGGAGGTCGACCGCATCGAGCGGGAGAGCGTCGAGCACGCGCGCGCCGACATGACGCTGCACCGCGTCATCGACCTCCGCGTGCACTCGGAACTCGATCTCAAGTGGATCGGGGAGGCGCTCGCCCGCGTGCGGACAGGCCTCGATGCCGGATATGTCGCGGAACTCGAGTCCGCGATGGACGGGGTGCGGAGCTTCTGCGAGCGCGCGGTGAACGACCCGCGTTCGGTCGAAGCGGACGCCTTCCACCAGGCGAAGCAGGCGCTCGATGTCCTCTCGATGAGGGTGCACGAGGCCGCGATCACCGACAGCCTGCGGGGAACGCGCGCCCCCGGCTGAGGCGGGCCGACGGGAAGCGCGTGGTACCATGCGGCGATGGACATGGACCGCACCACGACGGCGCTCCTGACGGGGCTTCTCGACCCCGCGAACGCCGCTGCGTGGGAACTGTTCGACCGCCGCTATCGCCCGATTCTCGTGGGTTTCGCCCGCAACTGCGGTCTGAAGGACAACGACGCCGCCGAGATCGCGCAGGCGACGATCGTGCGCTTCGTCGAGGAGTACCGCGAGGGGCGCTACGACCGCACGCGCGGCCGTCTCGGCGCGTGGCTCGTGACGATCGCGCGCTACCGCATGCTCGACATGCGCCGTCGCGCCGGCACCGCACGGGTCGAGCGCGGGGAGAGCGCGATGGTCGACCTCGACGACGAGAAGTCGGTGAGCGAGGTCTACGAGGCGGAGCGGCGGCGGGCCGTGCTTGCGTCGGCGCTCGATGAACTCAAGACGCGTTCGCGCACCGACCCGAAGACGGTAAAGGCGTTCGAGATGCTCGTCTACCACGGACTGTCGGTCGCGGTGGTGGCGCAGGAACTCGGTATGAGCGCGCACGATGTGTACCTCGCGAAGAGCCGCGTGGCCGCGAAACTGCGCGAGATCGTGCTGCGGCTCGAGCAGGAGTACGAGGAGGCGCCCGGCGACTGGGAGTCGACCGGCAAGCGGCCATCGGCGGGGCTCGGGGCTTGAGCGGACTGCCCGACGAGACGCAGGCGATGGAACTGCCGGCCGGATGCGGCAAGTTTCCGCGCGACACGCTCGAGCTCGCGGCGCTCGCGAAGACCGACCGCGGCGTTCCCGTCGACGAGCGGCTCGCGCCGCATCTCGTGATCTGCAAGCGCTGCAGCGACGCGGTCGACCGCTTCGCGGCCGACAACGCGTTTCTCGGCGAGTTTGCCAAGGTGCCGAACAAGATCGGCCGCTCGGCATCGGGCACCGACGGCGCGGCGGGAATCACCGCGGGGAGCCCGGCGGAGGGCGACCTCATTCCCGGCTACCGCCTCGGCGACGAGATCCACCGCGGCGGGCAGGGCGCCGTCTTCAAGGCCGAACAGCTGGCCACGCGCCGCGCCTGCGCCGTGAAGATGCTCCTCGGAGGGCGATTCGCCTCGGCGGTCCAGCGCATGCGGTTCGAGCGCGAGGTCGAGGTGGTGGCCGCCCTGCGGCATCCGTCGATCGTGACGCTCTACGAGAGCGGCATCTCGCGAAACGGCGAGCCGTGGTTCGCGATGGAACTCGTCGACGGCGAGCGGCTCGACGAGTATGTCCGGCGGCTGAAGCTCGACGCGCGCGCCGTGGCCGCGCTCCTGCAGCGCGTCGCCGATGCGATCGCCTACGCCCATCGCCGCGGCGTCATCCATCGCGACCTGAAGCCGGGCAACATCCTCGTCGACCGCGAGGGCGTGCCGCGCGTCCTCGACTTCGGGCTCGCGCGCGCCGACGCGCCCGGAGGCGGGGCGGACCCCGGTTCGGGCTCGACGATGGCGGGCGAGTTCCTCGGCACCTTCGCCTACGCGGCGCCCGAACAGCTTGCGGGCGATCCGGCCGCGATCGACTCGCGCTGCGACCTCTACGCGCTCGGCGTCGTCTTCTACGAGTGCCTGACGGGCAAGCGCCCGTTCGATGGAGCGAAGTCGATCGGCGAGCTCGTCATCCAGAAGACGATGCGGACCCCCGAGCGTCCGAGCGCGCTCGTGCCCGGCATCGACCGCGACTTCGATGTGATCGCGCTGCGCCTGCTGGCATCCGACCCGGCGCAGCGCTACGAGACGGCCGATGCACTCGCCGAGGACTTCGCGCGCGCGCTCGACGGCCGCCCGATCCTCGCGCGCGAGGACAGCCTCACCTATGTGGTGCGGCGCAACCTACGGAGGCACTGGATCGCGACGGCCGCGGGCGTGGCGGTGCTCGCCACGATCGTCGGCTCGGGCATCGCGCTTGCGGTGGCCTACGCGAACGCCGACCTCGCCCGCGCGCGCGCGGAGTCGCAGCTCGGCGCCGTGCTCGGCGCGCTCGAGCAGTCGAATCCCGAGACGGGGCGCGGCTCGAGCGACATGCTCGCGACCGAGTTCATCGGGTATGTCGAGGACTCGCTCGAGCAGGCGCTCGCGAAGGAGCCGACCGACCTCGCGAGGCTTCTTCTCACGATGGGCTTGATCCACCTCGGCTTCGAGAAGATCGATCAGGCGGTCGGGCCGATCGAGCGCTCGTACGCGCTCTACAAGGAGGCGTACGGCGCGGGCAAGATCGATGCGCTGCGGATGGCGGACGCCGCGTACGCGCTCGCGCGGTTGCGGTTTTTCCAGCCTTCGGGAGCATCGGGCGCCGTCGACTACGCGGCGTCGGAGTCGGCCTACCGCGAGGCGATCGCGCTGCGGGAGACCGTCACCGGAACGGCCGACCTCGTGACGGTCGACCTCATCCGCCAGCTGTCGATCACGGTCCGGCGCCAGAAGCGGCTCGACGAAGCGAAGGGGCTGCTCAACGAGGCGATCGCGCGCGCGTCGACGCTTCCGCCGTCGCCGCAGCGGTTGGAGTTCGACGCGGCCGCACGCAGCGCGCTCGGATTCATCGCGGGCGAGCTTGGGGATCACAGGCTCGCGCTTGACGAGTTCGTCGCGGCCAACGCGATCCTCGAGAAGGTCGTCGCGCCAAACGACTTCCGCGTGGGCACCAGCCTCCGCAACATCGCGCGCGCGAAGCTCGCGCTCGGAGACCCGGAATCCGCGCTCGACGACGCGCAGCGGTCGGTCGAGATCCTGCGCGAACGCAAGGGCGCCACCGCGCCCGCGACGAAGTCGTCGGAAGCGCTCGTCGAGGAGATCAGGCAGGCGCTGGCGAATCGCCCCGGGCAGACCTTGCACGAGGCTCCGAGGTGACTCGCGCGATCGGATCAGCGTCGGCGTCGGCTTGAGAGACCGGCGAGACCAAGCAGCGCCAGTGCGCCCGGCGCGGGCACGCCCGACACGCCGGTCAGGCGGATCTCGTACTGGCCGACATCGGGGCTCGGGGTGCCGCCCCAGATCTGGAACGGCGCCAGGCCGCCGAAACTCCGAAGGCCCGGAACATTCAGCCCCGGCCAGATCGGCTCCTGGTTCTGGCCGATCGCAACCACATTCTTGTTCGTGATCGCAATGAAGTAGAGCCCGGTCTCCGTGATCGTGAACTGCGAGCCGTCGTTGGCGGAGTTGTTGAGGAACGCGCCCGTGTTCTCTTCCGATGCGTCGTTGTTCGCGAAGATGCCCTGCGCGAGGAAGCCGCCGGTCTGGCCCTGCTGCGCGCGGAAGAGGAAGAGCTGGCTGTCGAACTGGGCGCCGCCACCGAACTGGCCGCCGGCGGTCGAGATCAGCAGGCTCGTCGGGCTGGTGATCCTGACGAGGTACATGTCGATGAAGTCGCTGCCGCCCTGGAAGGCGGTGCCCGTCAGCTGACCCTTGATCATCTGCACGCTGCCGTCGGTGGTGACGACCTGCGCGGTGCCCGGGGTCTGCTTGGCATCCTCCTCGAGATCGCCTTCCCAGATTGGTCCCGCGAGCGCGGTCGAGCTTGCGAGCGCGGCGAGCGAAGCCGAAACAACGAGTGCGTCCTTGGACAGACGGTTTGCCGAGATCATTCTGGGAGTCCGAAATGAGGAACAGCGTGGTGCGCGACAGCGCAGCACAGGGGAGGAAACAGGACTCGCGGCGAGGTGCGCCGCAGAGATCTGACTATGGCACGGGTTGACTCCGAGGCACGGGCGGCGCTGGGAATTTGTCACAAACCGCGGCACCTTGGCGGGGGGAATTGGCTTTCCCGGCGGCACGCGGGCTTGGAAGCGGCCGGGGGCGCCCCAGCGGGGGGCCCCCGCCGGAGGGGGGTCGTGAGGTACATGTGCCAAAGAAGCCCGCCGGGGGCGGACGGGGCGGG
>JBKCZS010000237.1:0-2728 GCA_046337925.1 bacterium
CCGCCGCGGCGACTTCACCGGCGCAGACCCCGCCCCGAGCGCCTTCGTCGCGGCCCCCGGCACCCAGAAGTACCAGTACGACTTCGTCGGAAACATCCGCTCGACCGACATCCTCGCCAACGCGAGCGAGCAGCAGAGCGCCCGCCGCGAGCGTCGCCTCCCCGCTCTCCCCCGCGAACGCCCGCTCCGACTTCAACATCGGATTCTGCGGCTACCGCTTCAACGGCGACATCGGCGCGTACACCGTGCGCTTCAGGCACTACGACCCGACCCCGGGGATGTGCAGGTGGCTCGAGCGCGATCCCGCGGGCTACCAGGACGGGCCGAGCCTCTACTCGTACCTCGGCCGGAACCCGATGGCGGGGACGGATCCGTATGGGTTGCACCTGCAGTCTGCGGGACGCGTAATCGACTTGTACTTCCGATGGAGAGGGCGTCGGCCGCCGAGCACTCCGACGCCAAAGTCTGGCCCGATACCGTTTCCGGCTGGAAGGACAGTCTTCAGGGCATGGAGGGACCGTACCCCCGACGATGAGCGAAGCGACCCCCGCTTCAATCTCAGCATCGAGATCTCATGTATCGACCGGTCGCTCGTCGAAGAGATCGGTGCCGTGCAGGTCGTGAAGGGCGGCTTAAGCGGATGGCAGATCGATGATGGACGAGTCACGTTGCTAAGCGACAAGTCACTCTTTCCACCGTTCTACAACTCTCCCGCCCTCGTGTCGGCGCAATCCACGAGTAGGCTGACCCTCGAGGATGCTCCAACGCTCTACGGAGAACACGAGTTCGTGATCCTGCTGGTCGTCACGAAGGGCAAGGCGGCCGGCCACATTTATGGTGCGTATCGATGGCACTACGCGGGTCGCTTTGCCGATGTTCGCATAGGTACGGGCGCCCCAGTCGACGATCTCGAGTCATTCTGGTCAGACAACCCCGGTCTGTTCGATGTCGTCCGCCGAGAGGTCGACATCGCAACTCCCGACGGGTTCATTCTCCGCCCGGGAGCGCCCGCCTCCCAGGTGCCCGGGCGGTGAGCGCCGATCGGTCGTATCGATGACGAAGGTCAATCCACTCTCTTCGTTCCAGAAGTGCCGGACATCAGTGCCGACAGCGCTCCTCTGCGAGCACTGCGGCCACGCACGCATCGAGAGTGCCGCGATCTGCCAGGAGTGCGGGACCTCCTGCGCGGCGCGCACGCCGTGGATTCGCCGCCCGCGGGCGAGGGCGAACCTCGCGGCATGGGCGGCCGTGGCGTGGGTGCTGGTCCCGATCTTCGACTACAAGCACGGTCGGAACTTCAGGTTCCTCCTCGGATGGTGCTGCGCGCGCGTACGCGACCTGTCCTTCAGCTCCGACGGGTTCAGTTTCCACACAGGCGAGCTCGCCCTCTGGTTCCTGTGCTCGTTGGTTGCGTCGATCCTGGCGGGATTCGCGTGGAGACGCAGCAGAGTCGGCGCACGGGCCATGAGTGTGGCTGCAGCGCTATTCGGCTGGACTTTGGTGCTCCTCATGCTCAGAGCGGGACCGGGATAGTCTCGGCCAGCGGGAATACCCCCCGCGAACGCGCGCTCCGACTTCAACATCGGATTCTCTGGCTACCGCTTCAACGGCGACATCGGCGCGTACACCGTCCGCTTCAGGCACTACGACCCGACGCCGGGGATGTGCAGGTGGCTCGAGCGCGATCCCGCGGGATACCAGGACGGGCCCAGCCTCTACTCGTACCTCGGCCGGAACCCGATGGCGGGGACGGATCCGTATGGGTTGTTCTACAGCGGCTCGGGCATCACCGTCATCGCGCCCGACCAGATCAGGCCACCCGTCCCCGCGCATGAACTCGTCCAACCGCCGCGCTACGGGCTGAAGCTCGCGGCGATCTGGCCGGGCTCGCCGGGATACGACGAGATCCTCGCGCAGGCCGAGGCACTGTCGGCGATCGCGAAGTCGAACGCCGAGCGCGGGGTCGACGAGGGCGGCGGCGTCTGGGGCGCGCTCGAGCAGATCGGCGCGTTCTTCGCCGGCTTCGAGGAAGGACTGAACGACGGGAGGATCCTGATCCTCGACAACCTCACCTGCGGATGGGTGCCGGGGCTCAACACCATGGCCGCACAGGTCCGCACAGCGAACGCGGGCAGCATGGCCTACACGGTCGCGGACTGGTCGGCGAGCGTGGGGACGACGCTGATGCCCGGCGGCGGGGCGTTGAAGATGCTGGGGATCGGGTCGAAGACTGCAAAGGCTGCGAGGGCGGCGAATGCGGCGGCACGGGGAGGAGGCGCGACAGGAACGGCCGCGCTCGTCACGGCAAGGGTGCACAAGAACTCCCTTCGCTACGTCGGCGAGACGCATGTGTACAGAATCATCGGTCCGAACGGCAAGACGTATAAGATCGGGGAGTCGGCGCAAGGGGTGACCAGAAGCGGCGAGTCGATTCGCGCGAAGCGACAAGCCCGCCGCCTGTCGCGTGAGACGGGCGAACTCTACACAACCGAAATTCGAAAGGTGTTCGCCGACAAGGCCTCTGCTCGCGCCTACGAACGCGATCTCATCGAACGCTTCCGCAGCCTCTACGGCCCGAACAGCCTTCCTGGAAACCTGACGAACCGATGACCCCGCCCCGACCCAAACACAACCGGCGCCTCGGACTGATCGGCGTGGCGCTCACGCTGACGAGAAACAACCGGGAGGCCGGCAAGGCGCTCGACGCCGTTCGCGACGAGCTCGAGTC
>JBKCZS010000238.1:0-10319 GCA_046337925.1 bacterium
CCCTCCGTGAACTCGTGCCCGATGTTCAGCGTGCGCACGACCGCCTCGATGAGGTAGGTCTTGCCCGCCTCGAGCACGGGGAGATCCGCGCCGATCACGCGCAGCGCGCCGTCGACCGCGCCGCCATCGCGCACCGCGAAGAGATCGACGCGCAGCGTCTTCGCGTTGAAGGCCGCGTGCCCCGCGATGATCTTCGCGCGCGCTTCCTCGGAAGTCTCCGCGGCCATGTCGGGCGGCAGGTCCTCGGCGTACGCACCCGGAAGCATCGCCGACGCGCTCATGTCGGTGAGGCACGAGAGCGCGGTGTTCGCGCTCGGGAACGCGTGCGACAGGATGCTGCGCGTGCCGCTTCCGTCGCGGTCGCGCGCCGCGAAGTCGGTGCTCGGCACCGCCTGCATGTGGCACTCGTTGCAGGTGGTCGCGGCCTTGTCGGGCTGGTACCAGCCGAGGGCGCCGTGACCGCTGCGCGCCGAGAACAGGAACGAGCCGTAGTGATCCTGGCCGCGCAGCCACTTGTAGTCGTTGAGCTTCTCGGGCAGATGCACCTTGTGGCACGCGCCGCAGAACTCGTTCGAGCGGTGCACCTCGGGCTTGAGGAAGGTGTGCTTGTGGAACGCGGGCTTCGCCTTGATCAGCTGGTTCGACGCCCACGAGAGGAGCGGCGACTCGCTGAAGGCAAACGGATAGTGCGGGCTCTCCTGGATCGTGTAGTCGGCGTTGCCGCGCGGACTGTCGACCGACACGATGCCGTGGCAGACGGTGCAGCTGATGCTCGCGCGGCCGAGCGGATCGTTCGCGGCGTCGTACTTCGGGTCGTCCCAGCGCTTGTCCTCGAACGCACCCGAGAAGAACGGCACGGGGTCGTGGCAGCCCGCGCAGAAGTTGGCGTCGTGGACATTGCCTTCGCGCGCGAAGGCGCGTTCGCGCGTCTCGCGCACGCTTGCGGCGTAGACCGGGTTGTTGAACGAACTGATCGCGTGCGCCGAATGCGCCCACGAATGCACCACATCGGCGTGGCACTCGAGGCAGTATTCGTTCGACATCAGGCCCTCGGCGGGAATGAACCCGCCCGTCGAGGTCTTCGCAAGCGATGGCTCGAAGTAGGCGGCGCCGTCCTCCGGCACGCGCACCTTGGGTTCAGGCCAGACCACATGCGCGGCGACGGCGAGCGCCGACACCGCGACGGCCACGCCGCCCCAGCGCGCGCCGACCTTCCACTTGATCTTGCGGCCCGACAGGCGGTGCAGCACGAAGAGCCACGACACCACGAACGGCGCGATCACATGCAGCCAGTAGACCGTCTCGCGCACCGCCGGTTCGCGCACGCCGACCACGACGCCGCCGATCTCGACGCGCGTGAGCGCGATGCCCGTCACGAGCAGCACGATCGCGGCCACGAAGGTCGCGATGCCCGCCGCGATCGCGCGCGGGTTCGGGCGGTTCGAGACATTGCGCCAATGCAGCGCGCCGAACACGATCGTAGGCACCACGATCGCGAAGCCGAGCACGAGGTGCGCGAGGAAGTTCCACAGGTAGAACTCGCCCTGCAGCGATTCGCCCGAGCGCCACTCGAGGAAGGTGATCGTCGACAGGTAGACGCTGTTGACGGCGAGGATGGCGAAGAGGCCGAAGACAGCTGCAAGCAGCCACTTCAGTTTCGGTCCGACGGCAGGACGGTACTTCGACACGCGGCGAGGATACCCGAACGGCATGCGCCTCCAAGCGGAAAGCGCAGGGCTCGCTGCTATCGGCCGCCCGCGGGCCGCGTGCGCGTCGCCGCCATGAGTTCGCGGGCCTTGTCATCGGCGGGCTGCACGGGCAACGGATCGACCGTCTCGCCGTTCCGGGTGAAGAGGTCCATGTCCTTGCACCAGCCGCGCACCTCGAGCACGAACCGCCGAGTCGTGCCAGGCTGTGCGGCCGCAGAAGGTCCGGCGAAGTCGAAGGCAATCTCCTCGCCCGAACCGAACACGACCAGGGCGCCGTCGTCGCGCGCGAGCAGTTCGCGCACATCGCCGAAGGCCGTGTAGAGCCCCCGCTGCATGCGGCAGTCCCAGAGCGGAAGCAGCGTGCGCCGGTCGTAGAACGGCTGCCGCTGCGGCCCGACCGACCACTTCGCGAACCCGACCGACGCGAGCGACGCGCGAGCGAGCGAGAGCTCGACGGGCTCCGCGGGCAGCGGCTCCCGCTCGACGAGGCGCACGCTGTCGAGATAGAGCTCGACATTCATGCGCATCCGCAGCGCGGTCGTTCCTGCGGGAAGCGCCGCGCGCGGCACGGGAAGCGCCATGCGCCTCGGCATGCCCGCCATGTACCCCCACTGCGGCATCACCTCGACCCAGGCGCCGTCGGCACCGCGCGCCTCGAGGTTCGGCGGCCGGTAGTCGGCGCCCGCCTGCCATGCCGCGAACATCGTCTGCGAGTACGGGTACTCGACCCATCCGTCGATCACGAGCCACGGATCGCGCATCGCGTCGATCGCCGTGCCGAACTCGAGCTCGACCACATGCTCGGACACGAGCCGCCCGAGGAAGCGCGGGTCGCGCGTCCCAGGCTCGACCGCCACGAGGTCCGCCTTCGCAAGCGCGTCGACCCCGCTCGGCAGCCGCTCGGTTTCGCGCCTCCACGCCACCGTCTCGCCGGTCGGCGCCGGCCCGCCGACCGACAGCCGCTCGTCGGGCGCGATGTCCCACCCGTCGGGCAGGTCGACCGCGCGCAGGCGGATGCTGTCGAGGTAGCACGACTCCTCCATCGGCTCGGCGAGCGTGAGCGACAGCGTGCCGTCCGCGCGCGGCGCGAGCGCGCCCTCGGGCAGCACGAAGTACTCCCACGGACGCGACTCCGCGTACTGCCCGGGCGCGAGCAGGTAGCCCATGCCCCCGACGCCGAGCAGGTCGCTCACGAAGCGCATGTCGGAACCGTTCCATGCGAAGAGCACGGGGCACGACGAGATCTGCCGCTGCGTCTCGGTGACCGCATGCAGCACGCCCTTGGCGACATTCACCTCGGTCTGGAACACTCCGTCCGACCACTCGATCTCGACGAAGTCGATCGCCTCGAACGGTCCCATGCCGATCGAGACGGGCGCAAGCGACTGGCCACGCCCCGTCGACGGGCGGAAGGTCTCGCCGCCGAACCACTCGGTTCCGATGCGCGCGGCGTAGCTTGTGCCGATGCCGCTCGCGTTCGAGCGCATCGACTGCGACGGATCGGTTCGACCGCTGAACGCGATCGCCGCGTAGGGACCACGCCCCGTGCCCGCGCGCCAGAGGAGCGGCGCGCCGTCGACGCGCAGCGTGAGGAGCTCGGGGCCGCGCAGCGGATCGAGCGTGAGGAGCTGCGTGCGCATCGCGCCCGCGAGCGCGGGCCACTCGCTGACGAGGCGTCCCGCCTTGTCGCGGAGTTCGATGCGGTCGGCACCGACGACGAGGAGGTCCGGATGCCCGTCGCCGGTCACATCGCCGACCGCGAGCTTGGCGCCTCGGTTCAGGCGCATGTCCTCGATGCGGGTCGGCATGCGCAGGTACTTCGGATTCGCCAGCACGAAGCGACGCAGCGGAATGTCGGTGAGCTCGACGACGGCGGCGGACTCCGTCGCCTCGCTCATCTGCTCTCGGGAGAATCCCGGGAAAGTCCCCTGCGACCACTTCCACAGCCGGTCGTTCACGAAGCACTCGTGCGGCAGCGTCTCGTTCAGCACGAGGATGTCGGCATCGCGGTCGAAGTCGAAGTCGCCCACGATCACGCCGGTCGGGAAGCGGTCTTCGGTGGCGATTCCCGCCTCGCGCCCGATCTCACGGAAGGTGCCGTCGAGGTTGTTGATGTACAGCTGGTTGGGCGCGTCGCGGAAGCAGAGGAAGAGGTCGAGATCGCCATCGTGATCGAGATCCGCGAGCGCGCCGTCGATGCACTGGGTGCCGCGCCCCTTCACGCCGGCCGTCTCGGTCGCATCGCGGAATCCGCCGCCGCCGTCGGCGAGGAGCAGGCGGTTGTCGCCCGAACGGCACACATAGAGATCGGTCCATCCGTCGTTGTCGATGTCGCCGCACAGCAGCGAGTAGATGCCGCCGCCCGCGAGCTCGACGAGCGGATGGTCGGGCTTCGCCACGAAGGTTCCATCGGCCGCGGCCATGAGGACGAGCATGCGCGCCTCGGCCGTGCCCGGCCCGCTCGGAAGGAGCAGCGCCCGCGGGATCAGCAGGTCGAGCCTTCCGTCGCGATCGAGATCGACGGTCACGGCATGCTGCTCGGCGTCGTTCGACCAACGCGGGGTGAAGCCCTCGGGCCACGCGATCGCGAGTTCCTTGGCATCCTCGAAGATTCCGCCCGCCGGCGGCGTGTACGGCGCACCACCTGCGCGCTCGGGCACCACCACGCGGCCGAGCGACCCCATGCGCGTGTACTTGAACTCCGCGTTGCGCGCGCGCGGATTGGCCGCGAGCCGCTCGAAGGCCGCGAGCGCCTTCTCGGCGCGCGCCTCGTCGCCGAGCCGTCGCGCGCAGCGCTGGATGCCGAGCTCCGCGCTCTTGAGATACGGGTCGCGCTCCGCGGCCGACGCGTACCACGCGAGCGCCTTCGCATGCTCGCCCGTCTGCTCGAGCGCCTGCGCCGCAAAGTAGAGCGCGTATGCGTCGGTCGAGCGCGCCTCCGCGACCGGCGTGAACGCAGCGGCGGCCTCGCCCGCGCGGCCGAGGTAGAGGAAGCAGAGTCCCTGGCAGTAGCGCGCGCGGAGCTCGAGCTCGCGCGGCGGCTTGGTGGCGAGGAACTCGCCGAGCATCGCGAGCGCCTCTTCCTGCGCGCCTTCGCGCGACTGGTTGAGCGTGGCGATCGCGCGGCCGAGCGCGGCTTCCGGCGGCTTCGACGGAAGCGCCCCCGCCTCCGCGTACTTCGTGGCGGCGGCCTCGAACTCGAACTTCCCCATGAGTCCGGCCGCTTCGTTGAGGAGCGCCACGGTGGCGTCGTCGTACGCGGCCGTGCGGGCGGGCGCGGGCGCGACGCCCTCGTCCTTCGTGCACGAAACAAGCGCGCCGACCGCGAGGCAGGCGACCGAGAGCTGGACGGAGAGGCGAACTGCGATCCGACGCGTCATGCGCGCAGGATACGCCACTCAGCCGAGGGCGCGCTTGGCGGCCGCGATGCGCGACTCGTTCGACTCGATCGAGATCGTGCCCGGCCCGGCGCGCATGAATTGCGCGCGGGCCGCATAGGGGTGGACTTCCGCGCGGTAGTGCGCGCGCATGTCGTGGCCGCGGCGGCGTTCGCGCGCGTCGCGGAGCGCAGCGAGGTCGATCGGCGCGACCACGACCTTCTCCCCCGCGCCCGGATCCGCCTGCGCGAGGATGCGGCCGTCGAAGTCGACCGCCATCGAGCCGCCGGGCCACGAGAACGGCGGATAGCCCTCGAAGCTCGCGCCCTGGTTGCACGCGAGGACGAACGCCGTGTTCTCGATCGCGCGCGCGCGGTTGATGGTCGTCCACCAGTCCATCGGCGCCGTCGCGCCCCACGGATCCATGTAGGCGCTCACGCGCACGAGCACTTCCGCACCGTTGAACGCAAGCTGCCGGATCGACTCGGGGAACAGCCAGTCGTAGCAGATCGCGCAGCCGATCTTCCCGATCTCGGTGTCGGCGACGGGGAACGGATTTTCGGCGTAGCCCGCGATGTCGTGCGGGCTCGCGTGCACCTCCCACGGAATCCACGGGTTCACCTTGCGGTACTTCGCCGCGATGCCGTCCGGGCCGATGAGGCAGGTCGTGTTGAACACCACGCCCGGGTAGCGCGCGTCGCGCTCGATGAAGGTTCCCGTCTGCACGAAGCAACCGGTCTTCTTCGCGAAGCGCGTGTAGGCGTCGGTGTGGTCGTTCGGGATCTCGACCGCGAGGTGCGCGAGCAGTTCGTCGACCGTGAAGTAGACGGGCGCCGCGTGCGCGAACTCGGGGAACGCGACGAGGCGCACATCGAAGAACGGCGCGTAGCCCGCGACCGTCTGCTCGGCCATCGCGATCATGCGCGCCACGCGCGACGGGATCTCGTCGCGCGTCTTTGGGTTCGCAAACGCGGTCTGGATCGCTGCGGCGTGGTAGCGCTCGACGGTGGACTTCGGCATGCGGGCAGACTACGGAGGTCCGACAAGTTCTGCCACGGCACACAGATTCGCCGCAATTCGGGCCCGATCGCGCAATGCAGCGGTCGCACAGGGCGTTTCCCGTGCCATCATGAACCCTATGTCACACGCACGCGGCGTACTCGGATCCCTCTCCCTTGGGCTTCGCATCGTGGCGGCCACGCTGTGCGCCGCGGTCGCCTGCCCGGCGTCGGCCCAGTGGACGACGGCGCCCGTCACGGCGCCAGGTGTCCAGTACCGCACCTTCTCAAGCGCGGCCGCCGGCACGACGGTGAGCTTTCACATCTACCTGCCCCCCGCCTACGCCAACGAGCCGAACCGCAGGTTCCCCGTTCTCTATTGGCTGCATGGATCGGGAGACCCGCTCGCCGGCATCACGCAGGTGACGGGCTACCTCTCCTCGGGCATGGCTCAGGGATTGATCCCGCCGATGATCGTGGTGATTCCGAACGGCATGAACTACAGCATGTGGTGCAACTCGAAAAACGGGGTTGTTCCCATGGAGGATGTCGTCCTCAACGATCTTGTCCCCCATGTCGACGCCACCTTCCGCACAATCGCGCAGCGGAGCGGCCGCATCCTCGACGGCTTCAGCATGGGCGGCGCGGGCAGCGGCAGGTTCGGCTTCCGCAGGCCTGATCTCTTCGCGGGCATCTCGATGCTCGGCGCGGGTCCGTTGCAGGTCGACTTCCTCGAAGAGCCGCTCGGCGGCTCCACTTCGGAACAGCTTCGTCTCCAGATCTTTGCGACGGTGTGGGGCAGCGACCCGCTCTACTACCTCTCGCAGAATCCCCGCACGATCGTGGCGGACCGCGCCGAAGCGGTGATCGCAGCGCAGACGCGTGTGCGCCAGGGAATCGGCTCGCTCGACACGCTGGTGCCGATGAACGAGGAGTTCTCGGCGCTGCTGACGAAGCTCGGCATCCCGCACGGCTACACGGTGCTCCCGGGAATCGGTCACAACGCTGGTGCGGTGCTGAACAACCTTGGCCAGGCGAACTGGGACTTCTACAACGCCGCGCTCGCGATCCCCTGCCGCCTCGCGGCCGACATCGACTGCAACGGCCTCGTCGACGGCGCGGACCTCACCGCGATCCTCGCGAACTGGGGCGAGGGCGATGGCCCGGAAGATCTCGACGGCGATGGATTCGTCGGCGGAAGCGACCTCGCGCAGGTGCTGACGAACTGGGGTCCGGTGCAGTAAGTCGGGATGAGCCGCGCTATTCGCGCTCGTCGATCCACGCCTGCTGGATCGCCTCGAGAATGCGCTCGTTGCACGGGTGGCCCGGCTGCTCCTTGAATCCCGGCAGCGCCTCGACCAAGGACTTCAGACGCGGAAACGAGATCGTCACGGGATCGATGTCGCCGTGGCGATCGACCAGCTCTTCCGCGCTGCGCGCGACCTCAAGCCAGTGCATGCGCAACCTCCCCGCTCAGTGCGGGATCTCCTTCACGGCGTTGCGGTTCCACGCCGGCACGCGCACCACGATCGGCACGCGCTTCCCTTCGCCGAGATCCTTCAACTCGCACTGGCATGCGAGACGCGAGGTGCGGCGGATGCCGGGCGCCTCTTCGACGCGGTCTTCCTCGTCCTCGGTCGCTTCGCTCACCTGCTGCGCGCCCTGCTCGAGATAGATGTGGCAGGTCGAGCACGCGCAGACGCCGCCGCAGGCGTGCTCGATGTTGATGCCGTTGTCCATCGCGACCTCGAGGATCGACTCGTGCTCGCCGCCGAGGACCTCCCAGACCTTCTGCGAGGTTCCCGTGAGCCCCTCCGGGTCCTCGAGATGAAAGGTGATCGGGATGACCGGCGGGCCGTGATGGTGGCTGTCGTCGCGCTTGAGGTGCATGGCTGTGCTCCAGACCGCCGCGAGGCGGGGTCGCGATGATAGCCCCTCCGCGTGCGCAGGATGCCTGCCAGCAATTCCGCGAAAACAGGCGAGTTCGGCTATCGTGCGGCCGCGCCATGTCGACCTCCCTTGCCGCGTCGCTTGCCGACATCCTCCGCCGCGAACTCGACGGAACCCACCCCCTTATCGTGATCGACACCGATGACGAGACGGAGGTGCGCGAGACGGCGCCGAACGCGATCGACGCATCGATCGAGGCGCGGCACTGGTCGGCGTTGCGCGGCATCTCCAAGGGCCGCTTCCTCGACGAGTTCGCGAAGGAGACCGAGCCCCCCGCCGCTGCGTTCGCCTGGCTCATCCAGCAGGCGCCCAAGCAGCGCTCGGTCAACTTCTTCTACGACATCGGACCGCACCTCGGCGACGCCCGCACCGCGCGCGCGCTCAAGGAGGCGGTCGACTGGGCGCGCGGGTTGTTCGGCGCGATCATCCTCGTCGAGCGCGGACTGAAGCTCCCGCCGGGGCTCGCGGGCGAGGCGCATCGCGTGACGGTGCCGATCCCGAACCAGGAAGAACTCGAGGCGATCGTGCGCGCGACGGTGCGCGAGGTCTCGCAGACCCGTAAGCTCGAGGCGTCGGTGCGCCGCTCGACGCTCGAGGCCATCTCCCGCACGATGCGCGGGCTCACGAAGCGCCAGGCCGAGCGCGTGATCATCGCGGCAGCGACCGAGGACGACCGCTTCAGCGACGACGACCTCGAGCGCGTGATGATCCACAAGCGCAACGCCTGCGCCGACCTCGAGGGCGTGCTCGAATTCGTGCAGGCGCCCGTGTCGATGGATGCGATCGGCGGCCTCGGCAAGCTGAAGAAGTGGCTTTCCGACCGCCACATGTCCTCGACGGTCGACGCCGAGAGCTTCGGACTGTCGAGCCCGCGCGGCATGCTGCTCCTCGGCGTCCAGGGTGCAGGCAAGAGCCTCGCCGCGAAGGCGGTGGCGACCGCATGGAAGGTGCCGCTGCTGCGGCTCGACGCCGGAGCGCTGTACGACAAGTTCGTCGGCGAAAGCGAGCGCAAGCTGCGCGATTCGCTGGCGCAGGCCGACCGCATGGCGCCCGCGGTCCTGTGGATCGACGAGATCGAGAAGGGTTTCGCCAGCGCGAGCTCGACCTCGTCGGACGGCGGGCTTTCGCGGCGCATGTTCGGCACGCTCCTCACCTGGATGCAGGAGCGGAGTTCGTCGACCTTCCTCGTGGCGACCGCGAACGATGTGTCGGCCCTGCCGCCCGAACTCCTGCGCAAGGGTCGCTTCGACGAGATCTTCTTCATCGACCTGCCCGGCGAGGACGCGCGCCGCGCGATCCTCGGCATCCACCTTTCGAAGCGCAGGCGCGACCCGAAGACCTTCGACCTCCCCGCGCTCGTCGCCGCGACCGAGGGCTTCAGCGGCGCCGAGATCGAGGCCGGCATCGAGAGCGCGCTGCGCGACGCGTTCGGCGAGGGCCAGCGGTCGCTTGAGACGAAGGATCTCGTCGAGGCGTACCGCCGCAGCCCGCCGATATCGGTCATCATGGCCGACCGGATCGCCGAACTGCGCGATTGGGCGAGCAGCCGCTGCGTTCCCGCCGAGTGCGCGGCGCGCCGCTCGGCCCCTTGCTGCTAGGCTTTCCAGATGGCCGCTGAATCCGCACTCCCGCTTCGTCCGCTCGGCATGACCCGCGCGCAGTTCGTGGCGGCGGCGCGCGAGCGTGGCCGCACCGCGCATGCGGCGCTCGAAGCCTACCGCGCGCTCTTCCGCGACGGCGTCGTGCCCGACTGGTGCGAGGTGCCCGACTACCCCGTGACCGCGACGCTGGTCGAGGGCGCGACGAGCAAGTTCGTGCTGCGCCTCACCGACGCAGGCATGGAGGGGCTCGAGACCGAGAGCGTCTTGATTCCGATGCCGCGCGCGAGCGGCACGACCACGACCCTGTGCGTCTCGAGCCAGATCGGCTGCGCGATGGGCTGCCGCTTCTGCGAGACGGCGCAGATGGGGCTCATCAAGAACCTGCGCGCAGATCAGATCGTGCACCAGTGGTGGAGCGCGACGCACCGGGTGCCGCGTGGAGAGGCGCAAAGCGCCGTCAAAAATCCCCAGGCGCAAATCGCCGTGAAAAATCCCCAGGCGCAAAGCGCCGTCAAAAACCCCCAGGCGCAAAGCGCCGTCAAAAACCCCCAGGCGCAAAGCGCCGTCAAAAACATCGTCTTCATGGGCATGGGCGAGCCCACCGACAACATCGACGAGGTGATCCAGGCGATCCGCGTGCTCGTCGACCACGACGGCGCGGGCGTCCCCGCGTCGAACATCTCG
>JBKCZS010000239.1:0-4360 GCA_046337925.1 bacterium
GCGATGATCTTGCCGCCGATCGCCGCCTGCAGCGGGATCTCGAACTGGTGGCGGTCGATCTGCTCCTTGAGCTTCTGCAGGATCGCGCGCGATCGCTGCTCGGCGTTGTCGCGGTGGCAGATGAGCGACAGCGCCTCGACGGCCTCGCCGTTCACGAGGATCTGCACCTTCACGAGGCGATCCTCGCGGTACGAGGTGATCTGGTAGTCCATCGTGCCGTAGCCGCGCGTCACCGACTTCAGCTTGTCGTAGAAGTCGTAGATGATCTCGGCGAGCGGGATCTCGTACTTCAGGATCTGCCGCGTCTCGCTGATCATCTCCTGCGCCTGGAAGATGCCGCGGCGCGTCTCGGTGAGCTTCATCAGGTCGCCGATGTTCTCGTTCGGGCAGATGATCTCGATCTTGACGATCGGCTCGAGGATGCCCTTGATGCGCGATCCGTCGGGGAGGTCGGCGGGATTGTGGATCTCGACCTGCGTGCCGTCGTTGAGGTCGACCTTGTACGACACCGTCGGCGCCGTCTGCACGATCGACACGCCGCCTTCGCGCTCGAGGCGCTCCTGCACGATGTCCATGTGCAGGAGGCCGAGGAACCCGCAGCGGAAGCCGAAGCCGAGCGCCTCGCTGTGCTGCGGCTCGAAGGTGAAGCTCGCGTCGTTCAGGTGCAGCTTCTCGATCGCCTCGCGCAGCTGCTCGAAGTCGGACTTCTTGCCGTCTTCGTCCGCGCTCGACGGATAGAAGTCGCAGAAGACCATCTGCTTCGGCTCCTCGTAGCCCTCGAGCGGGACTTCCGCCGGGTCGAGGTCGAGCGTGATGGTGTCGCCGACGCGAACATCGCCGAGGGTCTTCATGCCCGCGCACACCGAGCCGACCTGCGCGTAGCTCAGCTCCTTCACCTTCTGCGGGAAGGGCGTGTAGCGCAGGAGCTCCGTCACCGAGAAGGTGCGGCCCGTGCCCATCATGCGGATCTTGTCGCCTTGCTTGAGATGACCGTCGAAGACGCGCACATACATCACGACGCCGCGGTACTCGTCGTACTTCGCGTCGAAGACGAGGCCGCGCAGCTTCTTCGTGGTCGGCGCCTTCGGCGCAGGAAGCTTCTCGCAGATCGCGTCGAGGAGCGGCGGGATGCCCTGGCCGGTCTTCGCGGTGACATAGTTGCACTCCTCGGCGGGGAAGCCGAAGACCTGCTCGATCTCCATCGCGACCGCGTCGGGGTTCGCGGCGGGGAGATCGATCTTGTTGACGACGGGGATGATCGTGAGGTCGCCGGCGACCGCGAGGTACGCGTTCGCGACGGTCTGCGCCTGGACGCCCTGCGTCGAGTCGACGACGAGCACCGCGCCTTCGCACGCCTTGAGCGCGCGCGACACCTCGTAGGTGAAGTCGACATGGCCCGGCGTGTCGATGAAGTTGAGCTCGTACTCCTCGCCCTTGTAGGTGTGCTTGACCGTCACGGCCGAGGCCTTGATGGTGATGCCACGCTCGCGCTCGAGGTCCATCGAATCGAGGAACTGGGCGCGGGCCTCGCGCTCGGAGACGGCCTTGGTCGCCTGCAGCAAGCGGTCTGCGAGGGTCGACTTGCCGTGGTCAATGTGGGCGATGATGGAGAAGTTGCGGATCTTCACGGGAATCGGACAGTGTAGCCGAGCAGGCGGTGTCGCCGCGAGGGCGGAAACGCTATCTCCGGATCAAGCCGAGAAGCCGCCGCCAAAGGCCCGGGCGCGGCGCGCCGTGCGGCGGCGGGGGCGGAGGGACAGGCGATATCGGCGCCTGCTCGGGCGGTCGCAGGGGATGCGGGTTCTGCAGCTGGAGCGCCCGTTGATTGCGCAACTGCTCGACGCGCCGGCGCGCCTCGGCCTCGTCGCCCGTCTCGTCGAAGAACAGCAGGTACTGCGCTGCCAGCCACTCGTCGTCGTCGAGGCCAAACGGCGTCATGTTTCCCCCCGTGGTTGCCTCAGGCACCGCGCGCGTGCCGCGCCGCGAGCCGGGCGAGGCGCCCGCGCGCCTCGTGGATGCGGGTCTCCGGAATGCGGCCGTCGACGACCGCCGCCGCGAGCGCGTCGATCACTTCGTGCTGCGCCTCGTGCGTGTGGCAGACGAGGAGTGCGTCCACGCCCGCGGCCACGGCGCGCGCGGCGGCCTTGCCCGAGCCGAAGTGCTCGCTGATCGCCTTCATCTCGAGGCAGTCGCTCACGCAGACCCCATCGAAGCCGACTTCGTTGCGCAGGAGCGAGATCGCGGGGGCGCTCATCGTGGCGGCGACGCCCGGGTCGAGCGCGTCGAAGACGACATGCGTGGTCATCACGCACGAGACTCCCGCGCGTACCGCCGCCTTGAACGGCACGAGCTCGCACGCGCGCAGGCGGTCGAGCGCGTGCGGGAGGCGCGGAAGGTCGTAGTGCGAGTCCTTGTCGGTGTCGCCGTGACCGGGGAAGTGCTTGGCGCAGGCGGCGAGTTCCTCTTCGAGGCCCGCGATCATCGCGGCGCCGAGTTCGGCGACGACCGCCGGGTCGCGCGAGAACGAGCGCTCGCCGATCACGGGATTCGCGGGGTTCGAGTCGACATCGACGACGGGCGCCAAGTCGATGTCGAAGCCCGCGTCGCGCACCTGCGCGCCGAGCCGCCGGCCGATCTCGCGCACTTCGGCGGCGGATTTCCCACCGATCTCGCGCAGCGACGGAAAGCGCTCGAAACCCTCGGTGAGCCGCGTGACGCGGCCGCCTTCCTGGTCGACCGAGAGCATCAGCGGCCCCGGCGCGATCGACTTCAGTTCCTTGATGAGCGCGCGCGTCTCGTCGCGCGTGCCGACATTGCGCACGAAGAGGATGACGCCCGACACGCCCTGATAGATGAGCTTCGCCGTCTCGGGCGGCGGGATCTTCCCGTCGAAACCGATCCAGAGGAGTGGGCGGACGAGGTCTTCTGCTTCGGACGCACGCATCGGCCGCACTGTAGCGCGCGACGCGGCGCAGATGGAAAGCACCCCGGATCCGCGAGAGAGCACGGATCCGGGGCGCGACGCGGCGGAGAGAGAGGAGCGTTCGTCAGCGGCGGCGGCGGCGGCTCGCGAGGCCCACGGCGCCAAGCAGCGCCATCGCGCCCGGCGCGGGGACGGCCTGCGCCGTGCCCGAGAGTTCGGCGCGGAATCCACCGGGGAAGCCGAGGTCGCGCACCACGAAGTCGATGGTGTTCACGCCCGCCACGAAGCCCGAGTTCACGCTGAAGTTCGTCCAGGCCGTGAAGCCGTTCGCGCTCTGCCCCGTCGACACGCCGTTGATCAGGATCGCCTGACCGACATTGTCGGTGGACCAGCGACCGCTGATCTGCGCGGTTCCGGCGACCAGCCCCGTCAGGTCGAAGGTCAGGCGGAAGGTGCGCGTGTTGTTTCCCGGCTGGCCGTTCGCAGACTCCCAGATCCACTTCGAGTCTGCGGTGTTCGGCAGGTAGGTGTTTGGGATGTTCGAGCGGACGACCGCTGCGGCACCGGTTTCGAAAACCATCCAGTTGGGGTCCTGCGCACCCATCGCAGCGGTGGCGCCAGTGTTGAAGAGGCCCTGGATCGGCACAAGATCGGCATGGGCGGCGGAGGCCGCGATGGAGACAGCGGCCGTCAGAACGGAGAGAGACACTCGAAGCATGTTGGTTTCCTTTGCTTGTTGCGGCGCGATGGTGGGGCGCCTTCGACGCAGCACGCGACGGGAAACGGCTCGCCGTCGTCGTCCTGCACGCGAGAGTGCGTCAACCATGGATTGCGTCTGTCATGCGATCAAGCGATGTCGCGCCGTCTCGCCAATCGCGTGAAGCGAGTCGCGCGATACGGGTACTCGATCGCGCGCCGACTCGGGCGTCGGACGAACCGCTTCTTGCCGGTCATGGGCCCACGCGCGAGGAATCAGCTGTTGTTCGGCGCATCGCGCATAAACGCACGCAGGGCCGCCGCCGCACGGGTTCGGCCCGGCCAAGTCCCCCGACGCGGGGACTTGCAGACGCGCGGCGCGCCGTCAACGGTCGGTCGACGCCGCCGGACGCATCGATGCGTGCATCAATGCCGATGCGCGATCGGCAGCGAGATCTTCTTCTCGAGCTCGTCGGTCGGCACCGCGATCAGGTCGTAGCCGTTCGCGTCGACCACCGTGCAGCGCACGAGTTCGCCGGGCGAGCGCTTCTCGGTCGACTGGACATAGGTCAGCGAATCGATCGACGGCGCCTGGACGTACGCGCGGCCCGTGTAGAGCGTGCCGCCCTTCGTCACGCCCGTCGTCGCGCGCGACTTCGACTTGCCGGCCGAGACCGAGTCGATGAGGACATCGAGCTGGACCTTGGACTCGGCCTGCAGCTTCGCGTTCTCGAAGGCGAT
>JBKCZS010000240.1:0-3197 GCA_046337925.1 bacterium
CCTTTGCGCCTTAGCGGCTTGCTGAGTGACGTCGCCACTTTGCCGATCAGGGTCATGTCGATGGTGACCATGCCTTTCGCGCGCGCGTAGTTCTGGGCTGCTTGCCAGGACTTCTTGCCAGTGTAGAAGACCCGGATCTTCCACCCTCCCGCGGCCAGCCGCATCGCCACCGATCCCGCGCCCGCGGTCGCGACCGTGATGCCGATCTCTCTCGCGGTGTCGCGCACCATCTTCGCCTGCTCCGCCTCGATCTTGTGCATCTGGGCGGCGGCGGACGAGATGTCGTGCTCCATCTTCTCGAGCAGCGAGAGCTGCGCGTCGGTCAAGATGGCTCCACGCTCCACCTCCTCGCGCAACCGCTCCTCGAGGAGCCTCTGTGCGTCGCGCAACTTGCGCTCCGCCTCCTTCGCGTCGAAGTCGTCGCCGAAGAAGTAGCCGAGACCTTCCTTGAAGTCGTCCCAGAAGCTCAGGCCATACGGATCCGTCCCCGCCATCGGGTTGCGGCCGAGGTACGAGTAGAGGCTCGGCCCGTCCTGGTAGCCGGCGGGGTCCCGCTCGAGCCACCGGCACATCCCCGGCGTCGGGTCGTAGTGGCGGAAGCGGACGGTGTACGCGCCGATGTCGCCGTTGAAGCGGTAGCCAGAGAAACCGATGTTGAAGTCGGAGCGGGCGTTCGCGGCTGAGAGCGGGTCGGCGACGCTCGCGGCGGGCGCGAGCTGCCCCTGCGGGAGCGCGGCGACATACGCGGTGGACCCGTACTGCGCGATGTCGCGGGTGCTGACGATGCCGTCGCGGTCAGCAGCGCTTCCGCCGCATCAACATCAGCCGACGAAGTAGTAGCCCTTGCGCGCCGTCGACTTGATGTTCCTGATGATTCGGTCCTTCTCTGCGGGTGAGACCTTCACTCTCGCCCGTTCGTCGAGACGCCCCGGGCCCACGACTTCCGTCAACTCATCTGCGTAGATGACGAATCCGGACATCAGGAGTTCGCCAATGACCTCGAATGTCCTTCCATCCTCGATGTACAGGAGCCTATCCCTGCCCACGCTCTCCAACTTGAACGGGAACCGACGGCCAAAGATCAGGTTCTGGAGAAAGTCGCGTATGTGCTCGAACATCGCTATATGCACCCTTGGAATCGGCGCCGCGCCGGTTGGTTCGACCGCATGTGGGCCGCCCGGCCCGGGCTCAGTTTCCTCCGCCTCGGTCGGGCAATCCGCTGCGCGGCATGGTAGTGCACCTCAGTGATCCGAATACCACGTCCTTGTAGTGTCGGGCGCTCTACGGTCTTCCAGATGCTGTTCCACTTCTGGTGCGAGCCTCTGATGAACACGGCCTCCCCCCGTGCGCCCCTCGCGAAGATCCGTGATGCGACGCTCCATACGAGTCTGTCGAGTTTGACGTAGCCTTTGCGCCTTAGCGGCTTGCTGAGTGACGTCGCCACTTTGCCGATCAGGGTCATGTCGATGGTGACCATGCCTTTCGCGCGCGCGTAGTTCTGGGCTGCTTGCCAGGACTTCTGGCCACTGTAGAAGACCCGGACTTTCCACCCTCCCGTGGCCAGCCGCATCGCCACCGATCCCGCACCCGCGGTCGCGACCGTGATGCCGATCTCGATCGCGGTGTCGGTGGTGTTCGCGTCGCGCTCGACGAGCGCGCGCATGCCCATCCTTCAAGACTTCGCGCGTTGTAGCGCTAGCGCGCGCGGTCGCTCGACCCCGATCCGATCTCGAACTTCACCTCCGTCACCCGCCCCCAGCGGTCGTGGCGGTAGGCGAGTCGGTTTCCGCCCGCGACGGTCTCGCGGGTGCGGACGTTGCCGGCGGCGTCGTGGGTGATGGCGAATTTGGCGGCGGGCCCGCTCGACCCGCCGGTCTGCTCGACGTAGTTCGCCTGCTCGTTGACGGCGTTGAAGCTGGCGTTGAGCTTGCGGTCGGCGGGATTCGCAGGTGCGTTCTCGTCGACCCGCGCGAGGATCTCGGTCGAGCGGATGTTTCCGACGAAGTCGTACTGGTACCGCTGGGTGCCGGGTGCGGGCATGAGGAGCGCGCCCTCGTCGGTCGCCGCGAGCGTGCCGCGGCGGGCCTTCAAGAGCCGCATGAGCCCGTCGAGGGTGTACTGCTCGTCGCGCTTGCGCGAGGCGCCGCTGCGTCCGTCCGTCTTCTGAACGAGGTTCGAGGCCTGGTCGAATGCGTAGGCGAGCTCGACAAGCGGGGGGCGGTTCGGCTCGCCCGTGATGGTGCCAGGCGCGAAGGTGCCGTCATTCCAGAGGATCCGCCGCGTGCGGCCGAAGGTGTCGAGCGCGGGGTAGGCGGTGGCGGAGGAGGAGCCGTTGTGGCTGACGGAGTAGTCGAGCTGGATGTCGGGCGTGGGGTAGTCGACGACGACGGGGGTGGTGAGGCCGAGGTAAGAGTACTGGACGGCGGTGCCGCCGCCGACTGCGCCGCCGACGGTGATCGCGCGGGGGCGGGAGACGCGGCTGTTCAGGCTCCCTTCCGGGCCGTAGTCGATGCCGAGCGTCGACGGCGTCGGAGGCGTCGTAGCCGTTTGCGGCGTCGAGGGATACCAGATGTTGCTTGGCCGCGCGAAGTTGCCCGTCGCTGCATCGGCCGGCGCGTAGCTGTACTCGACCAGCTTGGTGGTGGGCGCCTGCGCGCCTGCGCCTGAGACATCTCCGACCGGGTTCTGACGGAACTTGGTCAACCGGCCAAGTGCGTCGTACTCGAACTGGACGGCGTTGACGACGGTGGACCCGTACTTCGAGCGTGCGAACTCGAGCCGTCCGTCGCCCGCGCCGTAGGCGAGTTCGATCGCGTCCATCCAGCTGTCGACATCCAGGTTGCCGACGGCGAGTTCGGTGCCGTTCCTCTTGAGGCGGCCGGCTGCGTCGTACGTGAAGGAGTGACGCACGCCCCGCTGATCGAGCTTCGAACGCAGCTGGCCAAGGCGGTCGTACGCCATGACCACCTTGTCGGTCGGGCTTGGTGCGCCCCACGCCGGCTCGTCTCGATTCGGATAGCGGATCGATGCGAGGAGGTCGTTTGAGTCGAGAAGCGATGGCGTCGAGTTGTCCGACGGCGCGGTCCGCACGCCGAACTCGTAGCGGGTGATCTGCTCGGCTGCCACGGCGGCGCTCGAGCCCGAGGGGGTGCGCATCAGATGGACAACCTGATCGATCGCCGGTCGAGACTCTGGGC
>JBKCZS010000241.1:0-28812 GCA_046337925.1 bacterium
GCGCGAATCGCCGCACTTCGATCGTCTCGCACTCGAAGTGGATCGGGCTCTCGGCAAGCGCGGGCGCGGCGATCCGCGCGCACGCACGCGGCGTCAGGCCCGCGTAGGCGAACTCGCTGTCGCCATGCGCGAGTTCCGCCGCGCACTTCACCACGGCCGCGATGTTCGCCTCCGTCGCGATCGACACCGAGAAGCACCCCGTGCCACCCTCGGCAACCGGCTTCGCATTCGCAAGCGAGTCGTTCTCGCTTCCGTCGCGCTTGTTCACGGGGCAGAACATCACCACCATCGGCTCCGCCGAGACGCCGTTGAAGAACGAGAAGGGCGCGAGGTTGTGCTGCCCCCGTGCGTTCACCGTGCCGACGACCGCGATCGGCCTCGGCACGATCGCGCCGACCATGAGCTTGTAGCGCTCCGCGTGCGGCAGACTATCGACGTCGATCTCCATCTCAGCGCTCCTTGCCGGCCGACAGTTCGGCCTTGACGCGCGCGATCAGCCCCTCCATCGCGCGCTCGATCAACTCCAGCATCTCGTCGAACCCTTCGTCGCCACCGTAGTACGGGTCGGCCAGGTCGTGATCCGTGCTCGCCGGATCGAACGACCGCAGCAGCGCCACGCGTGCACGCGCTGCACCCGCCGAAAGCACATGGCGCTCATGCGTCCGGTCCATGCACACGATCAGGTGGTGCGCGGCATCGCCTCGCAGTTCGGCGGCGCGCAGTTCCCGCGCCCTCCCCTCGGCGGGGTACCCCGCTTGGCGCAGCACCGCCACCGAACGGGGGTCCGGCGGCTCGCCCGTGTGGTATCCGTGGGTGCCTGCGGAGTCGATGGAGACCGCCGGAAGGAGCCCCGCACGCTCGGCCCGGGCTCGAAACACGTTCTCCGCAGCCGGGCTTCTGCAAATATTCCCAGAGCAGACAAAGAGAATGCTGTACCGAGCCGACTGAGAGGACATGCCGCGAGTGTAGCGCGGCGGGTCCGATAGACTTCAGGCGGCGCCGTGCGCCGCTCTGTCCGCATGTTGCAAGCTCCCGCCATGGCCTACGACTTCGACCTTCTCGTGATCGGTAGCGGCCCAGCGGGCCAGCGTGCTGCCGTGCAGGCCGCGAAGGTCGGCAAGCGCGTCGCCATCGTCGAGCGCCAGCGGATGGTGGGAGGCGTCTGCCTGCACACGGGAACCGTACCGAGCAAGACGTTCCGCGAGGCCGTGCTCGCGCTCACGCGTGTCCCGGCGCTTCAGGACGGTTCTCCCATCGAGCGGCCGCGGCCAACGATGACCGATCTCATCCACCGCGTGAACGAAGTCGTCGAGCGCGAGCTCGATGTCGTCGCGCGGCAACTTGCGCGCAACGACGTCGAGCTGCTCAGCGGCAGCGCGTCGTTCATCGATCAGCACACCGTGCTCGTCGATTCGGGCACCTCGGCGCGGCAAGTCACAGCCGGGTTCGTCCTGATCGCCTGCGGCAGCAAGCCCGCGCCGCCGCCGATCGAGGCCGATCATCGCACCGTCCTGACCAGCGACGACATCATCTGCCTGCCGAAGCTCCCGCGCTCGATCGCTGTGATCGGCGCCGGCGTCATCGGCATCGAGTATGCGTCGATGTTCGCCGAGCTCGGCGTGGAAGTCACGCTGATCGACCGGCACCAGCGCCTACTCGAGTTCTGCGACTCCGAGATCGTCGACGAGCTCATCCACCAGATGCGCCAGAAGCGCGTGACGTTCCGGCTCGGCGAGGCTGTCAAGAAGATCGACAGCGGCAAGGGCATCGGGTGCGCGACGATCGAGCTCGAGAGCGGCAAGCGCCTCGTCGTCGATGCGGTGCTCTTCTCCGTGGGTCGCGTCGGCGCCACCGATGGGCTCGCGCTGGAGCGAGCCGGCCTGAAGGCCGACGACCGCGGACGGCTCACCGTCAACGCGAGCTCCCAGACAAGCGTGCCGAACATCTCGGCTGCCGGCGACGTGATCGGTTTCCCCGCGCTTGCATCGACGAGCTCCGAGCAAGGCCGCCTCGCGGTCTGCGCCATGTTCGGCCTCGAGGCGAAGCCGGCGCCGGCGGGCTTCCCGTACGGCATCTACGCGATTCCCGAGATCTCGATGGTGGGCGCGACCGAACAGCAGCTCACGGAGAAGAAGGTTCCCTACGAAGTCGGCGTGGCGCGCTACGCAGAGATCGCCCGCGGGCAGATCCTCGGCGACGACAGCGGCTTCTTCAAGATGATCTTTCACCGCGAGACGCGGGCGCTGCTTGGCGTTCACTGCATGGGCACGCAGGCCACCGAACTCATCCACATCGGCCAGGCGGTGCTCACCCTCGGCGGTGGCCTCGACTACTTCCTCGACACGGTGTTCAACTACCCGACGCTCGCCGAGTGCTACAAGGTCGCCGCGTACAACGCCGCGAACCATCTGCGTCTCGCGAAGGCCGTGGCGGAGCCCGTCTGAATCTGCGCGGGTTCGCGGTGCGCACGCTCGACTTCGGGCGCCGCGCGCCTATACTTGCCGCGTCTTTCACAACCGGGGCCGACTAGCTTCGACCGGACGCACCCTGTCCATCGTTGCGAGCCGTGGAGCATCCAGGCCACGTAAAAAGGATGCAAAACAACAACTGCCAACACGCAGTACGCTCTCGCTGCCTAATCCCAGCGACGTGGAGTGGACCCGACGCCCGATGAGGTCCACACACGCAAAACATCGGGCTGGTTCCAAAGTGCCGCCTGGCCGCAGAGGAACGAGACTTCAGTCAGGCTGGTCTGGGGTTGGCGCCCGCCGCGAGCGGATGCCCCGGACGAGATTGAAATCGCGGACACGCTCGTAGACGCGGTGGAGAGGACGTATCGGCACGGGGGTGCGAATCCCCCCGGCTCCATTCAAACAAACAACGCCCTGGCATTGCCAGGGCGTTGTTCGTTTGAATGACCATTGAGCGGCGGCTGCTGCGGCAGCCGCCTTTGGTGCTCGAACGAAACCCACGCCTTCCCAAAGCCACTGCACAACCGCTGGTGTCCGCACACTCCTCGTGAGGAAGCTTCGATGCAAGTCCCTCTCGCCCACGCCCGCCTTTCAGCCGTCGTCCTGCTCGCCGCAGCCGCGACCACTCAAACCACGGGTGCCCTTGGACAAAGTCCAAGGAACGGATGATGTCAGCCGTCGACTCCGGCGTCCGTCGTTCCGTGGACTTCGTCCACGGGCACCCGTTGCTGTCCTAGCACCAAAGGGAGCGGCCCAGCCTCGCGCCGCATCAAAAAACCACGGGCGCCCTTGCGAGCGCCCGTGGTGCGTGCGTCCCTTTCCGCACTTGTCTTCCCCCGGTTCCCTCTCCGCCCCGCAGGCGAAGTCTGTCGTTCAGCGACGGCGGCGGCGAATGCCGAAGACCGCAGCGATGCCGAGCACCGCGACCGCGCCCGGCGTCGGAACCGCGCTGTTGAAGCCCTGGATCGACGCGTCGCCGACATCGGCGCCCGTCAGGTTGGTCTGCGCGAGACCAAGCTGGAGGAGGAGCGCCGCGAAGTTCGACGACACGAGCAGGTTGCCGGTCGCGCTGAAGGTGTCGGCCGTCGGACTCGCGCCCGTCAACCCGATATCGAAGAGCACGCCGAGGCCGCTCACACGGTCCGCGACCTTGAACCCGTTGTCGAATAGGATCTCGAAGTTGCCGACGGTCACCGCGTTGTTGAAGGTGATCGAGCCGCGGTGATTGATCGAGCCCGAGAAGGTCCCGAAGAAGTCGTTCGCGTCGTACCGGAAGGTCGTCGGCAGCTCGGCCGAGGTCGGCGGCGTGATGACGAACGCGACCGAGTTCGGGCCGAGGTTGCCCGGCGTGATCACGCCGTCGCTCACGCCCGTGAGCTGGAGGTTCGCGGCCGACTGAAGCAGCGCGAGATCGAGAAGAACATTCGTCTGACCTCCGACGGTCTGGACGAAACCGGCCGACGCGGTGGCGGTGGCGCCACCTGCCAACAGCAATGCGACAGCAGTGCGATTGAAACGCATAACTCACTCTCCTTTTCGACTGTGCTGACAACTCCAGCGCTCTCCCTCCGGCCGCGCAGCATGGCTGCGAAGCTGGGGGACCTCGGCACACACCGAATGTCCCGAACCCTGGATCCGCGCGATGGGTTCCACGACGGGCCGTTGAAGCCCGCGCTCCGATGAACCCAGAGCGAGGTGAAAGAAATGGTCCCGATGTGTTCCTTGCCCTCGCAAGGATCGGGGTGCATACTCTTACGAAGAACTTGCCCCTGCGGATTCAGCCTGTGCGGAGACTCGCGAAATCTTGTGCGCGCGCGAGCACATGAGGCGCAATCGCCCCCCGATGAGGTCATCTTTCGTACGGATTCGCCGCGAGGCGCCTCTACACGATGCCATCGCCTGCGTATCCCCAGTCGTCGGGCCGCTTTCGTGAAGCGGAAATTCGGCCGAGGAAAGTCAGGGTAGAGTCGAGGCAAGAGAGAGTGCCTGATGAGCGCCCACCGCAACTCTTCCATGACCCAGACCAACTGGGACCTGATCCGCGACGCGGCAGGTAGCACGCCGACCTCGCAGGCAAGCCTCGAGGAAGTCGCACGCCGCTCGTGGCCCGCGATCTATGCGTTCATCCGCGCGTCCGGCCGCACCCCCGACGACGCCAGCGAGCTCACGCAAGGCTTCATCTGCGATGTCTTCCTGTCGCGCCACCTCCTCGAGAAGGCCGATCAGTCGCGCGGGCGCTTCCGCACGCTCGTGATGGGATCGGTGCGCAACTACCTCGCCGACATGCATCGGCGCAAGACCGCGACCACGCGCCGGCCGAAGAACGCGAACCTCGGCCGGCTCGACGACCTCGCCGAACGGACGAGCGAACCGGCCGGCATGCCCGCCCTCACGCCCGAGGCCGCGTTCAACTCGCGATATGTGGCGTCGATCATCCGCGCCGCCACCGAGCGCCTGCAGCGCGCGCTGCTCGAGGAAGGCGACGAGGCGGGCTGGGAGATCTTCCGCCTGCGCGTCCTCCAGCCCTCGCTCGAGGGAACCGCCGTCAGCTACGACGAGATCGCACCCCGTTTCGGACTTGGTAAAGGCGCGTGCGCCGCGCGGCTGCTCCTCGTCAAGCGCCGCTTCGCCACGATCCTGATGGAAGAGCTCCGCGCCACCGTCGACGATCCCGAAGACCTGCAGCACGAGGTCGCCGACCTCCTCGCGCTGCTTTCCCGCTAGAACTTCCGATGGAACAGAGCAGCAACAATCCTCGATCCGACGCGGCGTCCAAGCTGAGCGACACGCTGCGCTGGGCCTTCGAGCTCGACCAGTCCCCCGCCCTCGCGGGCGCCACCTGGCTGACGCGCGAGATCATTCCCGACGCAAAGGATCCGTTCGACGCGATCCTCGCGCCGGGCACCTCGCTCGAGGCGCTGTGCGAGCTGAAGAACGCCTACAAGATGCTGCGCACCACCGGAGTCACCGCCGCCGAGCGCAGCCTTGCCGCGCGCCTCTACGCCGCGACCATCGCGGCGGGCCTCGTGCGCTACAAGACGATGATCTCGACGCAGGCCGCGGCCGCGCTGCTCCGCGCGTTCACCGAACTCGCCGAGGACGACACCATGCCCGAGCGCCTTCGCGAGATCGCCTCGCTCGCGATCAGTTGCCCGCCGCCGGAAGCTCGGTGAATCCACCCCGCTTCGCGGGCGCCGCTGCATCGGGCAGACGCTCAAGCTCCGCAAGTTCCTCCATCGAGAACGGCTCCCAGCGGATGCGCGCCGCACCCAGCGAGTTGCCGGTCGCGAACGCGAGGTCGACGAGCGCGATCTGGTAGCTCGCGAGCGCCGCCACCTCGCGGCTCTGCGCGTCGGCGAGGTTCGCAGACGCGTCGAGCACATCGGTGCTCGTTCGCAGGCCGACATCGAACTGACGCTCCTCGCCCGCCAGCGTGCGTGCGGCGAGCACCGTCTCGAGCCGCGCGGCGAGGATGCGCTGCCAGCTCTGGGTGATCGCGTCGAGCGCGTCGAACACCTCGGTGCGGATCGCCTGGCGCCGCGCCTCGCGCGTCCCGAGCCGCTGCACGCGCTGAAGGATCGCGGCGTTCACGCGCGATTCCGCCACTTCGTTTCCAAGCGGGATCTCGGCGCGGAGGCCGACCTCGAAGCTGTCTGCGTTGCCGAGCGATCCGTACGAATCGTGGAAGTCGGTGCCCGTCCCCTGCAGGTTGTAGCCGTAGTCGAGCACGAAGAGCGGGAGCGCCGCGTTGCGGCGGAAACCGATCTCGCTCTGGTCGATCGCCAGCTGGAGCTCGAGTTCGAGCATCTCCATGCGGTTCGCGACCGCCTCGCCCGCGAGCGCCTCGCCATCGAGCGAGAGCCCAACCGGATTCGGGTCGCTCGCCGGCTTGATCGGCGTCGCCTGCGAGACCGGCAGATCCTCGCGGTTCATGAGCCGCTTCAGCGCGCGCTGGCGGATCCTGAGATTCGAGTCCGCCACGATGATCTGCTCGAGCGTCTTGCCGATTCCGCTCTCGGCGCGCACCACCTCGATCGGCGGCGCGTCGCCCGCATCGACGCGCCGCTTGGCGCGCTCGAGCTGCTTCACCGCGACCTCGTACTGCGCGCGGCGCACGCCGAGCTCGCGGTACGCCGAATAGACATTCCAGTACGCCTTGTCGGCGTTCGCGATCACGCGGATCGCCTCGAGCTTGGTGCGCGTGTCGGCGATCTGCCCCTGCCACGCGGCCACGCGGATCGAGTGCGTGTTCGCGTCGACGCCTGCGCCGCGCAAGAGCGGCTGGCTCATCGAGAAGTTGATCGCGGCGAGCCAGTCGTCGCCGGGCGTTCCGAAGTTGAAGCCGTCGCCCGTGCGGCTGAGCGGCGCCGACAGGTTGATGTCTCCGCCGGTCGCGAGCGGAATGCGGAGCCCCGCGTCGAACGCCTCGGTCTCGGCAGGCCTTCCGGTGGCGAGATCGGCGAACACGCTGTTGTTCGAGCGGTCGTAGTTCGCGAAGAACACGCTCTCGAACTTCGCCTCCTCGGCCGACAGGTTCTCGCGCGCGATCGCGGGGTCGACGAGCTTCGTGCGCAGCTCGAGGTTGTTCGCGAGCACCGCCGAGCGCACCTCTGCGAGCGTGAGCGGCACGGCGTCCGCGGGCACCGCCGGAACGGCGACCTCCGACAGCGTCTTCTTCGCGGCCTCCTCGAGCGTGACGGGCGGCGTCGTCGAGCGCGCGGCCGGATCGACCGACTCGATCTGGCGCAGCTGCGCCTCGGGCACGCGCCACTTCGAGTTCTCGTTGTCGAAGATTCCCGTGCGGCACGCGGGAAGCGTGCCCGCGAGCAGCACCGTCGCCGCCAGAAGATAGGGTTGCGCCGAGTTCCGCTTCATTCGTGCCTCAATGCCTCGATCGGATCAAGCCGCGAGGCCTTGATCGCAGGGAACATGCCGAAGACGAGCCCGGTGAAGGCGCTGAACGCGAAGCTCAGCACGACCGCCCAGAACGGGATGTCGGCCTGGTCGAGCTGGGCGCCCGGGATCTTGGTCAGGCCGAACGCCGCGAGGCGCCCGACCGCGATGCCGATGAACCCGCCGACAAGGCAGAGCGTCACCGCCTCGAGCAGGAACTGGAGCAGGATCGCCATCGGCGTGGCGCCGACCGCCTTGCGCAGGCCGATCTCGCGCGTGCGCTCCGACACCGACACCAGCATGATGTTCATGATGCCGATGCCGCCGACGAGCAGCGAGATGCCGACGATGCCGCCCGCGATCGCGGTGATGCCGGCCGCGAGCGCCTTGAACTGCTCGATGAAGCGGTCGATCGCGGTGACGCTGAAGGTCTCGACGCCGCCCGGCAGGATGCCGCGCATCCTCCGCATCACGAAGCGCACTTCCTCCTGGCCGTCCTCGGCGACTTCCGGGCTCGTGAAGAGACCCTCGACCCGCATGAAGAAGTTGAGGTCCTGCATCTTCGCGGCCACCGAGAACGGGATGAAGATCTCCGCGCTCGAGGTGTTCATGCCGAAGAAGCGCGCCTGCGTGGTCTCGACCACGCCGACGATCGCGAAGCGCCGCCCGCCGATCAGGATCGATTCGCCGACCGGGTTCGCGGGGAGATTGAGCTCGGTGATCGCGTCCGAGTTGATGAGGCAGACCTGCCGCTCGCCGTCCTCGTCGATCTGCGTGAACGGACGGCCCTCGACGACGAAGCGGTTCTGCACCACATGCCAGTCGGGCCAGATGCCCGCGACCGTGATGCCGTCGATGATCTTGTCGCCCTGCTGCACATCGAGGCCGACCTCGGTGACGGGGGTCACGGCCTTGACGAGGGTGCACTCCTCCTTGATCGCACGCGCCTCCTCGGGCCGCACGCGGATCTTCTCGAAGGGATACAGGTTGCGCGGCGCGTTGTCGGGCCGGTCGGGGAACACGAAGAACTTGCTCGCGCCGACCGACTCGAACTCGGTGAGGACGCGCGCGCGCAGGCCCGTGAGCGCGGCGATCACTGCGGTGGTGCTCGCGACGCCGACGATGATGCCGAGCGCGGTGAGGAACGCGCGCGACTTGTTCGCCCAGATCTGCGAGAAGGCCAGCGAGATCGCCTGCAGCCAGAAGAGCGGGTTCAGCACGCGTCACCGCCCTTCGCGGCGGCGAGCGCCGACACGCCCGGAAGGTGGCGCCCCGCGGAATCCTGCGCGACGGGCAGGTCGCTGAGCACGCGGCCGTCGCGGAGCCGCACCACGCGGTGGCAGTGCGCGGCGACCTCGTCCTCGTGCGTCACGATGACGACCGTCTGCCCTTCCGCGTGGATCTGGCGGAAGAGCGTCAGGATCTCGGCGGTCGTGGCGCTGTCGAGGTTGCCGGTCGGCTCGTCGGCGAGCAGGATCGACGGCTTGTTGAGGATCGCGCGCGCGATCGCGACGCGCTGCCGCTGGCCGCCCGAGAGCTGGTTCGGACGGTGGTGGACGCGCTGCGCGAGTCCGACGCGGTCGAGCGCCGCAAGCGCGCGCGCGCGGCGTCCGCGCCAGCCGCCCTTCGCGTAGATCAGCGGCAGCTCGACATTCTCGAGCGCCGTCTGGCGCGGCAAGAGCTCGAAGCTCTGGAAGACGAAGCCGATCTCCTCGTTGCGGACCTGCGCGAGTTCGCGCGCGCCCATGTGGCTCACATCGCGGCCGTTCAGGAGATACTGGCCGCCGGTCGGACGGTCGAGGCAGCCGAGCATGTTCATGAGCGTGCTCTTGCCGGAGCCCGACGAACCCATGATCGCGACCATCTCGTTGCGCCCGATCGCGAGGTCGAGCCCGCGCAGCGCATGGATGGTCTCCACGCCGACCTTGTAGATCTTCGTGAGTCCACGCACCTCGATGAGGGCGTCGGAGCCGCCGGATGCCGCGCGCGCCGACTCAGCCATTCGTCGACCCCGCGTTGCCCGACTTCGCCATCTGCGCCGCGGCGTCCTTCGCGGTCTCCTCGCGAATCCTGTCGCCTTGCTTCAGGGTCTCGAGCACGCGATACGGCCCGGTGACGACGACATCTCCCTCGGACACGCCCTCGAGGATCATGGTGTCGGCGAGATTCGACGGGCCCGTGCGCACAGGCTTGATGACGGCCTTGCCGTCGACCATCACGAAGACGACCGTGGCCTTGCGGCGCGCCTGGTCGACGAGCGGATGCGTCGTCAGTTCGGCGGGGAGGTCGTCGAACTTGCGCTCGAGCAGCGACTGGCTCGGGACGAGCAGCCCGGTCGAGCGGTCGACGACGATGTCGACATTGGCGGCGAGACCGGAGAGCAGCGTCTCGCCATCGGCGAGGTCCAGCTTGACCTCGCACTTGAACCAGCCGCCCGAACCGGCGCCCGAGCTTCCACCCGAGCCGCCGAAGGTCGACTCGGTTCCGCGCGAAAGCGCCACGCGGTCGACCGTTCCCTTGAACTCGCGGTCGCGGTACGCATTCACGCGCACGGTCGCCTCCTGCCCGGCGCGCACGCGCGCCACATCGCTCTCGGCCACCTTCGCCTTCAGGCGCACGGTGGCGAGATCGGCGATCGTGAGGATGCGCGTGCCCGCGTTGTTCATCGTGCCGACGACGACGAGCTCGCCCGGCTCCGCGTTGAGCTCGGTGATCTGGCCGTCGATCGGGGCGTTGATCGTGGTCTTCTTGAGGAGTTCGCGCGCCCGCTCGATGTCCGCCTCCGCGGCGGCGAGCGAGCTTTCGATCACCGACAGGCCCTCGCGGGCGGCCGCGATCTGCGCCTCGAGGTCGCGCACCCGCGCGATCGCGTCGTCGAGCGACGCGCGGCTGACATCGCCCGTCTTGAACAGCGATTCCTGGCGCTCGAGCGTGGCCTTCGCGTTCACAAGCTGCGAGGTCGGGCCCGCGAGGCGCTCCTGCTCGCTGCGCAGGCGGAACCGCTCGCCGTCGCGGCGCGCCATCTGGGCCTGGAGCGACGCCTGCAGGTCGCGGTCGTCGAGCTTCACGATCATCTCGCCCTTGCGGACGGTCGCCCCCTCGCGGAACGGGATCTCGAGAACGCGCGCGCTCACCTCGGCCGAGACATCGACCTTGACCTCGGGATCAAGCTCCCCGGGCGCAGAGACGGTCTCGACCAGTTCGCGCTTCGCGACCTTGCCCAGACGCACGGCGAGGGCGTCGTCGCCCTTGCCGAATGCGGGCAACACCTCGAGGGCTGAGGGTCCGGCAACGACGAAACCGACCACAACGAGGCCGATGACGGACGCCACCACGATCAGAAAGGTTCGCACGGGACGGGACTCCTCACGGTTCAGCGGCCGCCTCGAGAGCGGCCGCCGCGATGCTCACGAAGGGCGAGGGTATTCGTAATCGGCGTGCTGCGGTTGCGGATGACGGCAAAACGACAACCGCGGTCGCTCGGGACCGCGGTTGATTGGATCGATTTCTGCTCGTCTATCCCGCCCGGTCAGGGGGCGCGCTCGATCGTGACGGTCAAGCGCAGCGAGGTCAGCTGCTCGGCCACGAGTTCGGCGTGCTCGCGATGGGTGCTGAGAACCAACGACAGACCCTTCTTATGGGCCTCCATGGTGCAGCGGGTCGCGGCCGGGAGACTGAGCCGCGCGAAGCGGCACAGCGACTCGACGACGAAGCCCATGTCGTTCACATCGTCGTTGTGAAGCAGGACATTCCACGGGGGAAGCGTCTCGGTCGGGGTCTTCGGAGACGGCTTCTGGGTGGGAATGGGCTTGGTCGGGGTGTTCACAGTGGATTCGCTCATCGGGGCGTCATGCACGAGGGCGGAGTATAGCCCCTCAGACGCGGGGATTCACGGGGAGAGGGCAACTTCCGCCAATTCGGGACCCTGACAACTCCCCACGAGAATCAGGGCTTTCGCCAATCGACGACCAGCTTTCCAAACTGCTCCCCTGCCTCGAGGCGGGCGAAGGCCTCGCGTCCGGCGGAGGGAGCGAACACCTGATCGATGGTCGGCTTGATCGCGCCCGAGCGGAAGAGCGACACCACTTCGCGGAACTCCCGCATGTCGCCCATGGTCGAGCCGACGACGCGCAGCTGGTTCCAGAAGATCCGCGTGAGGTCGGTCGTCGCGTCGGGGCCGGTGGTCGCGCCGCAGGTCGCGTAGGTGCCGCCGCGCGCGAGGCTCTTGATGCACGAGCCGTGGATCGACTTGCCGACGCTGTCGACGCACAGGTCGACGCCGCGGCGACCCGTGATCTGGCGAACCTCGCGCGACCAGTCGGCGCCGGTGTCGAGAACCGCGTGGTTGGCGCCGAGGGCGCGCGCGCGGTCGAGCTTCGACTGGTGGCGGCTGGTGACGATCGTCTCGCAGCCGAAGTGCCGCGCGATGGCAAGCGCCGCAAGCGCCACGCCGCCGCCGATCCCCGTGATGAGGACGATCATGCCCGCGCGGAGTTCCGCCTGCGTCACCATCATCCGCCACGCGGTGAGGTGGGTGAGGCCGAACGCGGCGGCCTGCACCGGGTCCGCGTCGCCGATCTCGAGCACATTGGAGACGGGCGCCACGAACTTCTCGGCGAGGCAGCCGGGGCCGTGCTCGCCGATCATCACGATGTCCGCCGGCGCGGGCCGCAGGCCGGGACGCGCGGGGTCAGGCTTCGGCACGGCCGCGTTCAGAAGGACGCGCTGGCCGACCCACGCGGGGTCGACGCCCGCGCCCACCGACTCGACCACGCCGGCACCATCCGAGCCCGAGATCGCGGGGTAGCGGATGTCGATTCCGGGAAGCCCTCGGCCCACCCAGAGATCGAGGTGGTTGAGCGCGGCGGCCTCGGTCCGTACGAGGACCTCCCCGGGCCCGGCGACCGGGTCCGGGTGGTCGGAAACGAGGGCCACATTGGGGAGGACGGGCGAGCCTTGACGCTGGATGGTGAGCGCGCGCATGGGGGCCCGAGTGTACGGATTTGCAGCGGAAACGGGCGTGGCTCGTATCATCCCGACCATGTCCGCCAAGCCCGCCGCCCGCTTCGCCCCGACCGCCCGCCCCACCGCCCTCCGCGCACTGGCGCTCGCGGCGATCGCAGCGGCGACCTGGGCCCCGCGCGTCGTTGTCGCCGCCAACCAGCAGGCCCCCGCGGCCCCTGCCGGACAGTCGAGCCCCGACCCGAAGAGCATCGAGATCCCCGGTCCGATCAAGGCCGAGCCTTCCGAGGTCAACTTCGGCATCGTCGAGCCGGGCGCGACCGTCTCCGCCACGATCAAGATCAGCAATCCCCTCGATCAGGATGTCACGATCAGCGCCGCGAAGCCGAGCTGTACCTGCACCACCGTCGACATGGTCGGCAAGGTGATCCCCGCGCGCGGTTCGATCGAGATACCGATGTCGATGAAGACCGCGCATACGCCGGGCACCAAGACCGCGGTCGTGAACATGGCCTTCAAGGGCGTCACGCAGGTGATGGTGCTGAAGATCCAGGCCGAGACCGCCTACGCCGTGCGCGCCACCCCGAACTTCATCGACGCGCTGGCGCCCGAGCGCATGACGGGCGTGTTCGAACTCGTCTCGGCGGACGGCACTCCGTTCACCGTGAAGTCGGTCGACGGACGCGCGCCGGTGGCCGCCGATGGCTCGCCCATGAAGCCCGCGACCACGCACAGGCTTCGCTACGACTTCACCACGCCGAGCCCGCTCAGCCAGAAGTTCCTCGCGGTTCCGCCGTTCCTCATCATCGAGACCGACCACCCGAAGTGCCCGGTGATCGACATGCGCGTGCGCCACGCGACCACGCGCATCACGCCCGCGTTCGGCTTCGCCGAGTTCCGCGCCAACTGCGGCGCGATGTCGTCGAAGGGCTCGACCGAGTTCGAAGTCGAGATCAAGCAGATGGGCAAGGCGCGGATCGCATCGGTGCAGAGCCTGGTGCCGACCCTGCAGACCCAGCTCGTCTCGCAGAAGCCCGACGGCACCTCCGTCCTGGTGACGGTGCGGGTGACCGACCTCGCGTCGCAGCCCGGCCCGTTCCTCCTCCCGATCCGGTTCACGGGCAACGGCAAGACCTCCGACTTCTGGCTGTTCGGCACCGTCCGCTAGCGTAGAACGGGGCTTTTTGTGCAAACGCGCGACACCTGCGGGGAAGTTGCGACGATTGCGCAACTTCTTGATGCGGTGGCGAATCCGAGACATGAGGTCTGCGAAGCCCCACGCATGATCCTCCAGGCTCCATCCACCGATGTGATCCGCATCCGCAAGTACCCGAACCGCCGTCTCTACGACACCAGCCGTTCGACGCACCTGACGCATGATGAGGTTCTCGCCATCATCCGTCGTGGGCTCCGCGTACAGATCTCGGATAGCCGGACCGAAACCGACATCACGAACGAAGTGCTGCTTCAGATCCTGATCGCTCGCGATCCGGCGTTGGTCGCTGCGCTTCCGACGAACTCGCTGCTGGCGATCGCGCGCTCGACTCCCGAGACGGTGTCGAACGCTGCGGCCGGGCTCAACACTGTGACGGACGCCGCTCGCGCGAGCGCCTCGTCGCAGCAGACTGCCCCGCGCAGCCGCTGAGCCGCGCGCCCCGCTTCCACAGCCTCCATCTCTCGAGGCAGCGCTCCGAGGTGCTCTCCTTGCACCAGCGAGCGCTGCGTCGTTTTTACCGCGCTGGCGATCGTGTCGGGCGAGGGCCGCCAGAGAGGCGAGCGCTACACTCACCATATGCACCTCGTTTGCCTCTTGGCCGCCTCCGTCGCTCTCCAGTCGGCCCCGCCGGCGCAGCCACCTGCGACGGATTCGCGCGTCGACACGACGAAGGTGACGACGCTTCCGGAACCGACGGTCACCACGGTCGCCGACCTGGTGCGCGCGCAACCGCCGCAGCCGGTGCACCGCATCGCGTCTCGTGCGGCCGATGTGCCCGTCTCGCAGGCCACCTACGAGAAGGCCCGCACCGCCATGCAGCGCGGCCTTGACTACCTCGCGAAGGCGCAGTCTCCGAGCGGCGCCTTCTTCGAATCGAAGGAAGTGGCCCCCACCGACATGGAGCCGCGCAAGCGCGCGGCCAGCGTGGCGGTGACGGCGATGGCGCTCAAGGCGTTCATGCAGGCCGGCGAACTTGCACCGAAGGACGCCGGGGCAAAGGCGCGCGCGTCGATCGACCGCGTGCTCGGCGACGAGAAGACGCTCGCCCTCGTGACGAACGGCGGCATTGGCAACTATGTGATGAGCTGCGTGGCAAGCGGACTTTCGGCGGTCGGCGACGCCGATGCCCGCGCCGGCGCCGCGCGCGCCATCGCGTGGCTTCGCACGAACCAGTGGGACGACGGCGAGGGCCTCGGCGCGCCGACCGACTGGTACGGTGGCGCGGGCTACGGCAACGGCAAGCGCCCCGACCTCTCGAACACCCAGATGATGGTCGAGGCGATGCACGACGCAGGCGTCTCGCCCGACGACCCTGCGATGCAGCGCGCGCTTGCGTTCGTGGCGCGCACCCAGAACCGCAAGGAGTCGAACCCCGCCGCCTGGGCGCAGAACGGTACGGGCGACGGCGGATTCGTCTACTCGCCCGCGAACGGCGGCGAGAGCTTCGCAAGCGAGGACGCCGGCGAAGGTCGCTACGGCGAGAAGCTCGCCGTGCGGAGCCTCCGCAGCTACGGCTCGATGACCTACGCGGGCTACAAGAGCCTGCTCTACGCCGGACTTTCCGCCGACGACCCGCGCGTCAAGGACGCGCTCGGCTGGATCACCGCGAACTTCACCTTTGTCGAGAACCCGGGCCTCGGCCAGCAGGGCTACTTCTACTACACCCATGCGATGTCGCGCGCGATGCACGCGTCGCGGCTCGACTCGGTCACCGATGCGAAGGGCGCAGCGCGCGACTGGCGCGTGGAACTCGTCGATGCGCTCGTGTCGCGGCAGCGCGAAGACGGCTCATGGAAAAACGACACCGCCCGCTGGGAAGAGGCAAGCGAGGAGCTCGCCACGATCTACTCGGTGCTCGCGTTGCAGGAAGTGCTCAAGCCGCGCGTGACGGCTGAGTGACGCCGTCGGCCTGAAGTTCAGGTTCGGGAACGAGCCGCAGGCACCACGCCGCGAGCATCGCCGCAGTCGACAGAAGCACCGCACCGAGCGCCTGATGCGCCGAGGTGGTGATCACCTCGTAGGCGGGGATCTTCGAATCGACGCGGATCAGCACCACGACGAGCGCCGCGATTCCGAGCGCGAACTGGAGCCCGACTCCGTGCACGAGCCCCTTGCCGAGGATGCGCAGCGGCTTGAACTCCTTGCCCCGGCTCGATGCGGTCGCGCCCACCGCGACGGCGAGGACGACCACGATGAAGGCGCCGATGATGTGGCCCCAGATCGGCCACGCGGGATGCACGGCCGGATTGCCGTCCGCGGGCGGAATCTGCAGGTGGCGGTAGCTCGCGCCGAGGAAGAGCTGCACCACGAGCATCGCGACGAGCGCGAGCGGCAGCACGCGCAGGCGGCCGGCGTTCGCGAGGGCGGTCGAGGGCCACGACCACTTCCAGGCGTTGCTGGTGACGCAGGCGATCACGCAGGCGAGCGCGAGGATCACCTGGCCGAACATGCCGTGCACGATCGCGAGCGCGGTGCTCGGGGTGAGCGCCATCGGATCGGTCTCGACCGTGAGTCGGCCGGTGACGCGCAGGCCGCCGAACAGGCCCTGGATGCAGACCGCGATCAGGAAAGTAGCCGCGAGGCCGCGCACCCATCCGCGCGAATCCTCGCGCCACACCACCACATTGAGGACGAGCGCGGTCACGCCGACGAGCATGCCGAACAGGCGGTGCGCGTGCTCGTAGTAGATGCCGCCCTTCATCTCGCTGAGCGGATAGAGCAGCATGTTGTGGCCGAAGGAGTTCGGCCAGTCGGGAACCGCGAGGCCGCTCTCGAGGCCCGTCACGAGGCCGCCGGTCACAAGCAGGATGAAGACGGTGAGCGCAGCGACCATCGCGAAGAGGCCTGCGGTCGAGGGCAGGCGGATCGGCGGCGACTTGCGCGCGAGGAACCCGCCGAACGCGGCGAGCGCGCCGCTGGCGACGAAGAGGCCCGCCACATAGAGGATGGGCGTGACCTGCGATCCCTGCTGCTCGTCGCGCAGGAAGGCGCCGATGATGAGCAGGTTCGCGAACGCGGAGACCAGACCGACCTTGAGCGCCGACGCGTCGGCGCGGCGCGCGATCGCGCCGAAGAGGACGGGCATCGCGAGCGTGAGGACGAAGAGCGCCTCGCCGATCCAGAGGCCCGGCGCGAGCATCGCGACATATCCGATCGCCCACATGGCGGCGGTCGTCGCAAAGCCGAGCGCGAGGTGGACGGTGCGGATCATGGTCGCGATGCCGACCACGATCGCCGAGCCCGCGATGAAGAGCCCGAGCAGGAACGGAAGCGAGGTCGCGGTCGGTGCGGCAGCGGGCGCTGCGCCTGCTGCGTCTGCAGCCTGCGCGAGGATGGAGAGGAGTTCGTTGGGCATCGCGATTCGTCCCGTTTCGGCAGCGGGTGGGCGCGGCCGTCGTGACGCGTATAGTAGGATTTCGACCCCGAGCCACGAATGCCCGAAGCCACACGAAATCATGCAATCCCCGCCGATCAGGCGGCCATCGGTCCGACCGACGACCCGACCGTCGGCGCCGCCGATGATGCGGTTGCGGTCGATCCACGCGGCGCGCCGCCCGTGCGCGCGCGCGGCACGCTCGGCATCTGGGCCGAACTCACGAAGGTTCGTCTGAACGCGCTCGTGCTCGGCACGACCGCCGTCGGCTTTGCGGTCGCGTCGGTCGAGCCGATCGACTGGGCGCTCCTCGGCTGGACCTGCGCGGGCACCGCGCTTGCGGCCGCGAGCGCGTCGCTCTTCAACCAGCTCTTCGAGCGTCGACGCGACGCGCTCATGCACCGCACGCGCGGCCGTCCGCTGCCGGCGCGGCAGATCGGGCCCGCGACGGTGTTCGTCGCCGCCGTGCTCACCGGCTACGCGGGCGCAGCGCTCCTCGGGCTGAAGGTCGGACTTCTGCCCGCCGCGCTCGCCGCGGTCAACATCCTGCTCTACGCGCTCCTCTACACGCCGCTCAAGCCGCGCACGACCTTCAACACCCTCGTCGGCGCGGTGTGTGGCGCGATCCCGCCGATGATCGGCTGGGCTGCGGTGACGGGCGCGCTCGAACCGGGCGCATGGCTCCTCGGCGGAATCCTCTTCGTCTGGCAGATCCCCCACTTCCTCGCGCTCGCGTGGATGTACCGCGAGGACTACGCCCGCGGCGGCCACGCGATGCTTCCGGTGCGCGACGACAGCGGCGAGATCACGGCGCAGGCCGTCGTGATCACCACGATTCCGCTCATTCCGCTCGGGCTCTGCGCCACGCTGCTCGGGCTCGCCGGGCTGTGGAGCGCCGCCATCGCGCTCCTCCTCGGCCTCTGGTTCCTCTGGCTTGCGTTCGGCTTCTACCGGAAGCGCGACCACGCCTCCGCGCGCAAGCTGTTCCTCGGCAGCATCACCTACCTGCCGCTGTTCCTTGCCGTCCTGACGCTCGACCGCGGCTCGATCAGCGCGGAAGCATTCCTGCGCGGCCGCGGCGAAGGCGCCTCGGTCACGCGATCGACGCCGGCGCCGGCACCCGCGCCCGCGCCTTCATCGGAGACCGCGCCGTGAACGAGGCTCCTTCCAACAACGCAGCCGAATCCAGCACGCCGAAGCAAGCGCCCTCGGGCTCGCCGACGCTTACTTTCCGCGGCGGCGGCTGGGTCATCGCCCTTGCCGCAGCCCTCGTCGCGCTTCTCATGGCGTGGAGCCTGCTGCCGATGCTCTTCGGGCATCGCCCGATCGGCGATGGCCGCTCCCTCGAGAGCTACGGCTTCGACCTCTCGAGCCTCGCCATCGACCGCGCGGCGCTGGTCGGATCCGGCAACCCGCGAGGGTTCCTGCCGTCGCTCGACGACCCGAAGCACCTGCGCGGAAGCGAGATGGTGGTCTACAACACCCAGAACCGCCCGAAGTATGTGGTGCCGACCGATCGCGTGATGGGAATCGTGGTCGACGGCGTGGCGCATGCGTGGCCGCTCTCGATGATGAATGTCCACGAGGTCGTGAACGACACCGTGGCGGGCCGGCCGGTGGTGGCGACCTACTCGCCGCTCTGCGATACCGCGATGGTCTTCGAGCGCACCGTGGCGGGCAGCGTCCGGCGCTTCGAGGTGAGCGGCCTCCTGTACGACTCGAACCTCGCGTTCTGCGAGAAGCTCGTCCCGCGTGCCGACGGCACGCCCGCCCCGACGGCGGACTCGAGCCTGTTCAGCCAGCTCGAGGCCCGCGCGATCGCCGGCCCGCTCGCAAAGCAGGGCGTCGCGCTGACGGCCCTGCCGAATGTCTGCATCACGACCTGGGCCGACTGGCTTTCGCGCCACCCGGACACCACGGTCACCCTGCGCGATCCCAACATGATCCGCCGCATGAAGGAGATCTCCTACGCGCGCTACTTCCTCGAGCGCGACCTCCAGGCCCCCGCCGCGCCGCTGCCGACCGAGGACGAACTTGCGAAGGCGAACCTGCGGCTCAAGAGTCCGATGATCGCCGTCCGGAACGCCGGCGAAGGACCGTGGACGCTTGTCCCGATCGAGACGCTGGTGACCTCGGGACTTGGGGAAGACCGCAGCGTGCGCCTCACGATCGATGGGATCGAGCATGTGGTGACGGTTCCCATCGGCCCCGCGGTGGCGCGCATCGAGCGCGTCGACGGCGCGCCGACCATGGCGATCCCGGTGCTCTACTTCGCCGCGCGGGCGATCTTCGGCGAGCGCGAGGGGATCAGGCTCGCGGAAGTCCCCGCCGCGCCTGCCGCCGTTCCGTGAGCGCGGTGCGGCGCGGCCCCGTATCCGACGACCTTTCCAAGAGTCCGGTGGTTTCGTGGCGCATTCCGCGCCGTTTGTCGCATGAAGGTGTGGTGGGTGGCGTGGTGCGGAGGTTCCTCCGGGGAACCTCCGCCCGCCTCCCGCCGGTCCGGCGGGCACGGGCGCGGAGCTAGCGCATCGACCCGAGCCAGAGCGTCGCGTAGAGCGCGATCCAGACGCCGTCGAGGAAGTGCCAGTACATCGCGCAGTAGACGATGCCGCGATGGTTCTCCGGGCCGTAGCGGGCATTCATGGCGCGCCAGGTCGTGATCGCCATCGGGGGGAGGCCGCCGATGACATGCGCCGCATGCAGCCCGGTCAGCACATAGAAGGTCCAGGCGTACAGGTTGTCGGTGATGGTGAGGTTCTCGCGGACGAGTTCCGCCCAGGCGATGCCCTGCGTTGCCAGGAACGCGACCGCGAGCAGCATGGTGACGACCATCATGCCGCCCTGCCGGGGGTCGCCCTGCCGCCCGGCGGCGACCGCGCGCTGCATGGTGTAGCTCGAGACGAGGAGCGCCAGCGTGCTCACCAGCAGCAGCGTGGGCGGCGGCGGCGCGTCGGACGGCACGAAGCTCGCGCCGTTGTCGATCCGCACCACGAGGTATCCGAGGATCGTCGCCACGAACAGCACGCCCAGCACGAGCAGGAAGAGCCACATGCCAAAGCGGCCCGCTTGGAAGCGGGCCGCCGGGTCGTCGAATGGAGTGTCGCGTTCCATCATGGCGTGCGGACGCCCCCAAGGGGGCGTGGCCCGTCACGCACAGGTCACTTCTTGGTGACGGGCGCGTAGGGGGCGTTGGTGTCGAGGAACTGCTGCACCTTGACAGGATTGCCCTTGTTGAGGCTCGGCTTGTACTGGCCGACATCCATCATGCAGAAGACCATCATCAGCACGACGAACAGCATCGAGCCGATGAGGACCATCAGGTTGAACGGGCGGTCCCAGCGGAGGTGCATGAAGAAGAGCGACACGAGGGTCGCCTTGACCACCGCGATGGCGATGGCGAGGTAGATGTTCGCCTCGCCGAGGTCGATGTAGCGCGCCGCGACCGTGATGACGGTCAGGAAGAGGAGCGCGAGGCCCGTCGCGAAGAGCGTCGAGTACGGAACGAGGTGGCCGACGAGCGGATGGGGCTCGTCGCCGTGGGAATGGGCTGCGTGTGAGGCGCTTGCCATGGTCTGTCCTTTGGTCGCGTTCCGGTGCGGCGCGGGGCGCCTTCACCGTCGGTGCGTCGTCCGTCAGTGGATGAGGTAGAAGAGCGGGAAGAGGAAGATCCACACGAGGTCGACCACGTGCCAGTAGAGGCCGACGAGATCGACGGGCGTGAAGTAGTCGCTGCTGTACGCACCGCGCATCGCCATGACGAGGAGCCACGCGATCACGCCGACGCCGATCACCACGTGGATGCCATGCAGTCCGGTCATGATGTAGTAGATGGCGAAGAACCGGTGCGTGTTCGGCGGCATCATCGGGTCGAGGAGGTGCTCCTCGGCCTGGGGCTTGAGGTGCGCCGGCTCCTGGGCCTTCTCGACGAGCGCGACCGTGGCGATGCCGTCCGGACCTGCCTTCGGCGCGGCGATGGCGCTGCGGTCGGCGGGCGGAAGCGGGACGATCGGAGCGCTGCTCGCGCCGGCCGATGGGTTCGGGGCGGCGATCGCAAGCACCGGGTTCTCGACGGGCTTGGGCTCGGTCTTCACGACCTGCGCGTCCTGCTCGTCGACCGGCTGGTAGAAGGCGATGCCCCACTTCAGGTTGTGGTGGAACTTGTGCGCGTACTCGAAGTACTTGATGACAAGGAAGCCGATCGCGCCCGCGAGCGTGAGCGCGAGGCAGGTGACGAGCAGGCCCTTCTTGTTGGTCTGCGCGGCGCGCACGCCGACGGCCATCGTGAGGCTCGAGAGGATCAGCACGCAGGTGTTGACGCCGCCGAGGATGGTGTCGAGGTAGTTGCTCGCGTACGAGAAGACCTCGGGGTTCTTGAAGCGCATGATCGCGTACATCACGAACAGCGCGCCGAAGAACAGGACTTCGGTGGCGAGGAACACCCACATTCCGAGCTTGCCCGACTCGAACTGCTGGTTCGGGGTGTCGAAGTGGTGCGCGAGGAACGGGTACTTCGCGTGATCGCCGTGGGCGTCGTGGCCGTGGGCGTCATGCGAATCTGCGGAGTGCGCGTGCGACACGGATCAGTGCCCCTTTCCTGAAGATGCGGACGACGCATGGACCTCCGCGTCGACCACATAGCCCTGCTGCTTCTCGTCCCAGCGGACCGCGCTGAAGTCGTAGCAATCGCCGACGCGCGGGGTCTTGGAGAAGTTGTCATGCGGCGGCGGCGAGGTGCACTGCCACTCGAGGCTCGCTCCGCCCCACGGGTTCGCCGGCGCCTTCTTGCCCGCGAACAGCGAGTGGACGAGGTAGATGCCGGTGATCACGAAGCCGAGGCCCATGATGTACGAGCCGCCGGTCGAGAGGTGGTGGTAGATGCGGAAGGTCTCCGCCATGCCCTCGAGCTGGTCGTAGCTGTAGTAGCGGCGCGGCATGCCCTGCGAACCCATCATGAACTGGGTGAAGAAGGTCAGGTTGAAGCCGACGAACACGAGCGTGCAGGCGATCTTGCCCCAGAACTCCGAGTACATCACGCCGAACATCTTCGGCCACCAGTGGTGCAGGCCGCCGATCATCGCGATCAGCGCCGAACCCATCATCACATAGTGGAAGTGGGCGACGACGAAGTAGGTGTCGTGCAGGTGGATGTCGGTCGAGAGGACGGCGAGCGGGATGCCCGTCAGGCCGCCGATCGTGAACAGGAAGATGAACGCCAGGCCGTACAGCATCGGCGTGTTCAGCGAGATCGAGCCCTTGTAGAGGGTCGCGAGCCAGTTGAACACCTTGACCGCCGAGGGGATCGCCACCGAGAAGGTGATCGCGGAGAACAGCACGTTCATGAGGGCCGACTGGCCGCTCGTGAACATGTGGTGGCCCCACACGAGGAAGCTGAAGATCGCGATCGCGATCGAGCTGAACGCGATGAAGCGGAAGCCGAAGATGTGGCGGTGGCTGTGGACCGAGATGATCTCGCTGATGATGCCCATGCCGGGCAGGATCATGATGTACACCGCGGGGTGCGAGTAGAACCAGAAGAAGTGCTGGAAGAGCACCGGGTCGCCGCCCATCGACGGATCGAAGATGCCGATGTTGAACGCGCGCTCGATGACGAGAAGCGCGACGGTGATGCCGAGGACCGGGGTCGCGAGGACCTGGATCACGGCGGTCGCGTAGAGCGCCCAGAGGAAGAGCGGCATGCGGAACCAGGTCATGCCCGGCGGACGCAGCTTGTGGATCGTCACGATGAAGTTGACGCCCGTGAAGATCGACGAGAAGCCGAGGATGAACACGCCGACGAGGACGGGGATGATGCCGCCCGCCTGCGAGGTCGTGCTGTACGGCGTGTAGAAGGTCCAGCCGGTGTCGAAGCCGCCGGCGACGAGCGACCACACGGCGCAGATCGCGCCGAGGATCCAGAGGTAGAAACTGAAGAGGTTGAGGCGCGGGAAGGCGACATCCTTCGCGCCGAGCATGATCGGCAGCACGAAGTTGCCGAGCGCCGCGGGGATCGACGGGATGATCACCAGGAACACCATGATCGCCCCGTGCAGGGTGAAGGCCTTGTTGTACTGCTCGGCCGTCATCCAGCTCACTTCGCCCGGGAAGAGGAGCTTGGTGCGCACGAGCAGCGCCATCACGCCTCCGACGAAGAAGGAGACGAGGACGGCCGCCAGGTACATCACGCCGATCCGCTTGTGATCGAGCGTGACCAGCCAGGACATGATGCCCCGCTTGAAGGTCAGGTAGTTGTCGGGCGCTTCGGCCGCGATCGTGGGTCGTGCGTCGAGTGTCGTCATGGCGTCGCTCGGTGAAAGTTGGCGTTTGTTGCCGCTCGCCGGGTGTGGAGGATTACTTCATGCTCCGTCACTTGGAGCCCGCTGCCGTTTCCATCTTGCCGATGAACTTGCCCTTGGCGTCGAAGTTCGGCGCCCCGGTGTCCTTGTCCTTGAGGTTCTTCATCATGTCGATGAGCACATCGACCTCTGAATCGCGGAGCTGTCCCTTGAAGGTCGGCATGACATTGCCGTAGCCATCGACGACATGCTCGCCCGGGTTGAGGATCGAGGCGCGGAGGTAGGCCTCGGGCGTCGCGTACTGCTTGCCCTCGCCGATGAAGTCCTGGATCGGCTTGCCGCCGTCGACCTTGTGGACGGCCTTCGCCTGGATGCGCTCCCAGACATTGCCGCTGCCGTCGTAGTTGCCCCACGACGGGCCCGTGCCGGGCGTTCCGTCGATCGTGTGGCAGCTCGCGCAGCGCGCGTAGAGGCGCGGACCGCCGACCTTCCAGAGAATGTCGAGGTCCTTGGGGTTCTTCGCCGCGAGTTCCTCGAGCCAGCGTCCCTGCTTGGTGACCCAGTCGTTGAACTGGACCTCGCCGAGCACGAAGACCTTCTGGTTCATGCGCGAGTGGTCCTTGCCGCAGTACTCGGTGCAGTACAGGCGGTGGAACTTGTCCTCGCCCGTCGCCGCGTCGGCCTGGAACCACATCGTGGTGTAGCGGCCGGGCACCACATCCTGCTTCACGCGGAAGTCGGGGATGTAGAGCGAGTGCAGCACATCGTTGCTGCGCATCACGAGCTTCACCGGCTTGCCGGCGGGGACATAGAGGTCCGGGCTCGTGGCGCCGTTGGGGTACTTGAACTGCCAGCTCCACTGCTGCGCGGTCACATCGATCTGGTAGGCGTCGGCGGGCACCGTGCGCATGCTCACATAGCCCTTGAAGCCGAAGAAGAAGATCACGACCACGATGATGGTGGGCAGGATCGTCCAGCCGAGCTCGAGCGGCAGGTTGTGGTTCGGTCCGCGCGCGTAGACCTCGCGGCCCTTCTGGCGGTACTTCCAGACGAAGTACACCATGATGCCGACGACGAGGACGAAGAAGAAGTAGTTGATGTAGTTGATGAAGTGGAAGACCCAGTCCACTTCGGCGGCGAAGTTCGACGCGCCAACCGGCATCCAGAAGTCGTCGGACTTGATGCTGGTGGGGTCGCCTGCGCTCGCGCCCATGCCCGAATCTGCCTGCGAGAGGATGGAGGTGATGGAGTGGAGCACGGTCATTCGCCTCTTCAGTTCGCGGCGGCGACATCGGTCGCCGCGTTCTTCTTCTTCTTGAGTTCCGCCCGCCAGAACATCCCGAGGCCGACCGCGAGGACGACCAGGGTGACGGCTCCGCCGAGCGACATGACCCTGCGCGCCTGCAGCACATAGCCGCGGGCGTTGGGGTCGTACATGTGGCACCAGAGAATGAACTTGTCGAGCGCCGAGCCGATGCGGCCCTCGGACGCCTCGAGCAGGCCGAAGCGGATGTCCTTCGGCTCGAACTTCGTTCCGTACATGTAGCGGCTGACCTTCCCGTCGGGCTTGACGAGGATCAGCACCGCGGCATGCGAGTAGTCGCCGTTGTCTTGCCGGCGGAACTTGAAGCCGACGGACTCGGCGACCGCCTTCGACATGGTCTCGTCACCGGTGAGGAAGTGGACGCCGAGGCCTGCGCCGGGGCGCTCGAACTCGGCGAGATAGCTTTCCTTCTTCGCCTTCGCGAGCGCGGGGCCCTCGGTGGGGTCGATCGAGACCGAAACGACCTCGAACTCCTGGCCGGGCGTCCAGTCGACGCCCTTCAGGCCTTCGAAGGCGCCGTTGAGGACGAGGTTGCACAGCATCGGGCACTTGTTGTAGCCAAGCTGCAGCAGCACCGGCTTCTTGCCCGTGAAGTACTGGCCGAGCTCGACCGGCTTGCCCGAGTCGTCGAGGAAGCGCGCGGCGAGCGGCAGCGAGTTGTCGAGGCGCTCGATGATGTCGATGCCCTCGAGCTCCTTCGGCACGCCGTCGTTGATCTGCGCCCCTGCCCCGCCCGCCGCGCACGCCACCGCGGCGACGGCGAGGGCCGCGCGAAGCGAGTTGGCGATGGAGGAGAGCGAGAGGTTCATGTTCGTTCAACCGGCCGGGGGACTTACTTCGCCTGTGCGGCCTTCAGCTCGATGGCGCGCTCGATCGGGATGCGGATGCGCTCGACCTTCTTCTCGTCGACTTCCTCGGCGTAGGCGCCGTACTGCCCGAGCAGGCCCTGCTGCTCGTTGCGCAGCGAGGTCGACAGCGCGGGCTTCTCGTCGATGACGCGGTCCTCGACGAAGCCCTTCTCGACTCCGAAGAACAGCACCGACACGGCGAGGCAGAACACGACGAAGATGATGATGCCGACGATCGAGTAGAACCAGGTCGCGCCCATCTCTGGGTCGTCGAGCTGCTCGGTGGTGGCGGTTGCTTCGGATTGCATGGTGGTGTGTCCTGTCGGACGGCGTCGGTCACATGTTCTCGAACTTGAGGCTCTCGTTGAGACGCGGGTCCTTGGTCGGGACGAGCGCCGCGCGCGAGAGCGAAGTGATGGTTCCGGCGACGACCGTGGCGAGCGCGCCGATCGCGAGCAGGAAGTTCACGGGGTTGCCGAAGTGCGTCTTCGTGTCGGCGTACTTCTCGGAGAACTCACGATAGGTCGCCATGCTGCTGAGATCGTGCGGAATCTCGGGCATGATGAGCCAATAGAGGTCGACATAGTGGAAGCAGAGCATCCACACCGCGCCCGCAGCAAGGATCATCGGGTAGCGCTTTGGCCACTTGCTGATAAGACCGACGAACGGAAGCACGAAGTGGCCGAAGAGCAGCGCGAAGCTGAGCGGCGCCCATCCGCCGACCTGACGCGCGAGGAACCAGCCCGTTTCTTCCGGGATGTTCGCGTACCAGATCAGCATGTACTGGCTGAAGGCGATGTAGGCCCAGAACACCATGCCGAACGCGAAGAGCAGCTTGCCCATGTCCTGGAAGTGCTCCGCGGACACGAGACCCTTGAGCACGCCCATCGACTGCAGGCGCACCGTGAACAGGATCATTCCTGCGAAGCCCGCCGTAGCGCAGCCGCAGAAGAAGTACACGCCGAACATGGTCGAGAACCAGACCGGCGAGAGCGACATGATCCAGTCGAACGATGCGAAGGTCGTGGTGAGGCCGAAGAGGATGACCGCGGGGCCCGACCACTTCTGCATGCGCTCGGTGAGGCTGATGTCGCCGGTCGAGTCCTGCGCGCGGCTGTTGCCGACGAAGAACCACGCGAGCAGCGCCCACACGGCGAAGTAGATCGCGGCACGCGTCCAGAAGAAGGTCGGGTTGAGGAACGCGAGCTTCTTCTTGACGACCGTGTAGTCGAACTCGTTGATCGCCTTGAGCGACTCCATGTCGGCCCAGATCCAGAGCAGGTTGCCCTTGCCCATGAACCACAGGACCGCGAACGGCACGAAGAGCAGCCAGTACCAGCGCAGGTTCGAGGCGAGCGCCTCGGCCGGACGGCGCACGGCGACGGACCAGCCCGCGCGCGTGAGGTGCTGGATCAGCACGAAGAACAGGCCTCCGAGGCACATGGTGAGCCCGAAGAGGAACGCCACCAGGTAGGCGCGCCAGAAGTGCGCGGGCGTGGTGCCGAGCGCACCGGTGTAGCCGATGGCGGCGCCGGCACCGAGGCCGACGACCGCGAGGCCGATGGCGAGGTTGCGGAACCCGAAGGCGAAGCTCGGGAGCTGCGTGTTCTGCGCGCTCAGGTCGAACGCGTGTCCGGACGCATGTGCCATCACTTCACCTCCGTCGTATCGGCCGCGGCCGTGGTCGTTCCGCCGGAAGCGGCGCCCTCGGTCTGGGCGACATTCTTCGGGAGCTTCTCGCGAAGCTCGGGCGGGACATCCTGGATCGTCGCGTTCTGCGAGAACTGCAGCGCCTGCACATAGGCCGCGATCGCCCAGCGATCCTCGAGATCGATCTGCGCGCCGTAGCCGGCCATGTTGCGGATGCCGTTGGTCACGATGTTGTAGAGGAGGCCGACCGAGTGCTCGCGCACGAGCGGGTCATGCAGGCTCTTGGCCTGGACCCACGCGGTGCCCTGCACGGGGCCCTCGGTGTTCGACATCAGCTCCATCGCACGCTTGTTGACCGAGCCGTCGCCGAAGCCGGCGTAGCCGTGGCACACGCTGCAGTAGATGTTGTAGCGCTGCTGGCCGCGCTTGAGGAACTCCTCGGTGAGCTCCATGCCGGCGGGCAGCGTGTCGGCCCACTTGCCGTCGACCACGCCTTCGTAGCGGTGGGCGTCGAGCTTGGTCTCGCCGCGCGCGACGGTGCCGAGCACCTCGTAGCGCTGGGCGCGGCCGTCGGCGAACAGCGGGTTCTCCGCCTGCGGCTTGAACTTCGGCTGGAAGTCCATGTCGAAGAAGATGTGGACGCCGCGGTTCGGGTCAGGCGTCGAGCGGACGCGCGCAATGACCACGGGCGGAATGGCGAGCGCGAGGCCCGCGAGCACACCCGTGTAGAGCATCCAGCGTGGGGGCTTTGGAATCATGGGTTCAGTCCTCCACCGCCTCGACCGCGATCGGGTCGAGCGACTTGAGGAACTCCTCTGTCTTCTTGGGCAGGAACTTGGGATCGCGCGCTTCGATCGAGATGAAGAAGCGGTCGTTCGACGCGCGGCGGAAGCGGTTCGACTTGAACAGCGGGTGGTAGAGCCACGGCAGGCCGTTGAAGAGGAACATCAGCGACACGGTCGTGAGCGCGGCGAACAGGATCGTCAGCTCGAACATGACCGGGATGAACGCGGGAAGGCTCATCGCGGGCTTGCCCGAGATGAGGAACGGGTAGCCCGTCACCCACACGCCGGCCCAGATGGTCCAGCCGAGCGAGTTCGTGAACGCCTGCAGCGCGAACGCCGCGGTGGTGCCGCCCGCGCCCGCGAAGAACACGATCACGGGCAGGATGGTGCGCTTGATGCCCATCGCCTTGTCGAGTCCGTGGACGGGGAACGGCGTGTGGCAGTCCCACCACTTGTAGCCCGCGTCGCGGACCTTCTCGGCGGCGGCCATCAGGTCGCCGGGCGTCTCGAACTCGGCGATGTAGCCGTAGAGCTTCGCCGGGTTGGCCGGCTGGCCTGGCTTGGTTTCAGAGGGGCTGGTGACGATTGTCGCCATGGTGTTGCCTCGAGGGTGCGTCGCTCAGTGATGTCCGTGTCCGTGCTCGTGACCGTGCGCGTGACCGTTGTGGCCGTGGTGGCCGTGCTTGCCGGCGCCCGCGCCGTGCGGATCCGCCTGCGGCATGATCGCCTTCACCTCGGCCATGGCGATCATGGGGAGGAAGCGGCAGAACAGGAGGAACAGGGTGAAGAAGAGACCGAACGCGCCGACCATCGTTCCGATGTCGACCCAGGTCGGCGTGAAGAGATCCCACGAGCTCGGAAGGAAGTCGTTCGCAAGGCTCGTCACGATGATGACGAAGCGCTCGAACCACATGCCGACATTCACGAAGATCGAGAGCACGAACATCATGGGGATGCTGGTGCGGATCTTCTTGAACCAGAAGAGCTGCGGCGTGAT
>JBKCZS010000242.1:0-4507 GCA_046337925.1 bacterium
CGCGAGTCAAGTGCTTGCGCTTCAGTCTGGTGCGGACCACTCTCCGGTTCTGGTTGATCTGGTGAGCGTCGACGACGGAACCTCTCTGGGGCTCTCCTGGTTCATGGTGGATCGAAGTCTTCCGATCGCGGAGACGACCGATGAGACTACTGAAGTCCGTATCGCTTTCCGAGGCGAGTTGGTGACTGGGCGAGTTGTCGGAGCGACGGGGCACCCGGGTTACTTCTCGGGTGTCCGTTTCGCGATGAGTGCGGAAGTCGCATCTGCACCTGAGGCCCCTGAACAGTTCGCACTCCTTCCCCTCGCGGCGTTTCAAACCGAGGCAGAAGCGGTCGCCTTCCACGAATCAATGGTGGAGGCCTCGCAGGGAGGCGGCGAAGGAGGGAGCGGAGACGGAGGGATCTTCTGCGTCAATCCGAATTGGCGCGGATTCAATGGAGTGGAGTGTTGTAGTTTCGAGTCGGCACTTCAACTCCAGCTCAAGGCGTGTAGGCTGCTGTGGTGGGCGGCCCTCGCGTTGTGCGTTTCCACCATGTGTATCGCCGCCTACAGTGCGGCCAAGTCCTGCCTCTCAGGGTGTATCTCGACCGTGTTGCTTCCTCCGGCCTATGCCGCCTGCAAGAATCATTGCTTTTGGAAGACCGTTGGTGCTGGTGGAGGCGCGTTCTTCTTGTGTCAGGCCGCCAATCAGCTAACTTATGAAGCATGCGTTCGTCAAAAGTTGGCGGACTACGTGACTGCCCTCACGAACAATGGTTGTCCGCCGAAGCCTGGCGCGGGGAACCCAGCGGGGCCGCAGGCCGTGTCGGATCCACTCGAGAAGGCGGAGACACTTGTTTCAGAGGGCGAGTGATGCGCGAGAGCCTCAGCCAACAGATCCCCACCCATGAACCTTCCAACCCATGAGATGTCTCCTGACGAGCGACTTGCTCGGACGCGGGGCGCGATCAACGAGTTCTTTGCCACTTTGGTCGTCTGCTGGCTGGTGGGCCTCGGCCTAGTCCCTGTCACCGTGTACATCCTGATCCAGTTCGATACCCCGGAGCGCGGGTCGCTCATCACTGTGCTGGGGTGGATTGTGGTGCCATCGCTTCACTTCCTCCTTCCCTCTGCTGTCGCGTGGCGCATCGGGTGGGCGCGAATGGAGAAGAGGCTCCGAGATGAGGGCGTGTGGCCAGAGGTCCGGCCTTCGGACAATCGACCGCCGGAGTGAGCGTACGGCTTTGTGACAATCAGACGCAAATCGCGCGGTTCCAGAGGAGCGACGGTCCCGATCGCAGCACCAAAGCGAGCAGCAGCGGCGACCGCTCAAACACGCGGCGACCGCCCAAACGCCCACCTAGCACCAAAGGGAGCCGCCGCAGCGGCGACCGCTCAAATACGCGCTTCATGCCGCAGTTGCCCGCACGCCGCCGCGGAACTGCGCGCAAGCATCGAGGGTTTGTAGGCATAGCCGAGGGATTTGTAGGCATAGCCGAGGGCGAAGCCCGACAAGACCGCGCGCGGGTCGAGCGGCTGAAGCGGTCGAGGTGGAGACACTCGAGTGGTAGAATGAGGTCACCATGGCATCTCAAGGCAACAATGTAAATCTCACGCCGCAACGGATGGTGGGACGGGCGACGGTTGGTCTGCTGGTCGGGATCCCCGTTGCGCTGCTGCTCGCATGGCCCGCGCTGCAATGCGCGCGGGAGCTTGGGCCGGATTCGACGGCAGGGTTCCTGCTGCTGGCAGGCGTTGCCGGCATTCCGATTTTCGCGGCAATGATCATGGGCTTGACGACGCGGCATCGTCCCAACGCCTGATCGGCGCGCGAGCATCGCGGCGGTCGAGGGACGGCCTGCCCACGGCGCGCGCTTAAACGCCCACCCAGCACCAAAGGGAGCCGCCGCAGCGGCGACCGCTCAAATGCCGCCCTAGCACCAAAGGGAGCCGCCGCAGCGGCGACCGCTCAAGAACGCCCCAAGTACCAAAGGGAGCCGCCGCAGCGGCGACCGCTCAAGAACGCCCCTAGCACCAAAGGGAGCCGCCGCAGCGGCGACCGCTCAAACACGCGCCTCATGCCGCAGTTGCCCGCACGCCGCCGCGATGTCGCGGCCGCGGCTTGCGCGGATGTGGACATTCACATGCTTCGCGCGCAGGACTTCCTGGAAGGCGTGGACATCGCCCGAAGTCGGGCGCGCGAACGGCACGCCCTCGACCTCGTTGTAGCGGATGAGGTTCACATTCGCGCGCATCGAGCGCGCGAGGCGCGCGAGTTCCTCGGCGTGCTCGCGACGGTCGTTCACGCCGCCCAAGAGGATGTACTCGAGCGTGATCTCGCGGCCCGTCTTCACGAACCACTCCTGGCAGGCGTCGAGCAGCTCTTCGATCGTTGAGTATTCGGCCCAAGGGATGATCTTGCGGCGCAGCTCGTCGAACGGCGCGTGCAGCGACAGCGCGAGCGTCACGGGGATCTCGAAGCTGCAGAGCTTGCGGATCGCCGGCGGCAGGCCCACGGTCGACACCGTGATCTTGCGCGCGCCGATCCCGAGGCCCCACTCGGCGTTCATGATGCGGATCGCCTGCGTGACATTGTTGAAGTTCGCGAGGGGCTCGCCCATGCCCATGAAGACGACATTCGACACGCGGCCGACGCCCTCGAGGCGCCCGAGCCGCCAGACCTGCTCGACGATGCGGCCCGCGGTCAGGTTGCCGTCGAGGCCGCCGATGCCGCTCGCGCAGAACTTGCAGCCGACCGGGCAGCCGACCTGGCTCGACACGCACGCGGTCTTGCGGTCGTCGGTCGGGATCATCACCGTCGCGGTCTGCCGCTCGCTCGCCGAGCCCGCGCCGCCTGCGAGGCGCATGACGCTGCCTTCCGGCGGCGCCTCCGCACCGAGCGTCGCCCACTCGATCAATAGCTTCTGCGTGTCGTCGCTTGCGACCTGGTGGCGCACGACCGTGCCCTGCAGGGTGCAGAAGCGCGCCGCGATCTGCGCACGCGCGTCCTTCGAGAGATCGGTCATCTTCTCGAAGTCGGTGACGCCCTTCTCGTAGACCCACTTCAACAGCTGTCCGGCCGTGCGGCGGGGGAGACCCATCGCCGTCACTTCCGCCCCGAGCGACTCGAGGTCGAACTCGAAGAGCGAGGTGCGGTCGGAAGCGTTCGAGATCGCGTTTGCCTGCGCGGAATCGCTCACGATTCGGTCTCCCGGATCGACACCTGCACCGTGCGCGTCGGGATGTGCTTGCGCTCGAGCCACGCGGTCGTGTCGGCCTCGCGGTCGATGCGGATGCGGCGGGTCTCGGGGTCGATGCCGCGCTTCTTCATGAGGTCCTTGAGGGTCGACGGCAGGCCGAACTCGACGCGCTCGTCGTGGACATCGCGTTGCTCGACCTCGCCGCCGAAGCGGTTGATGAGCGCCTCGATCACGCCGTGGACGAGGTCCTCCGGCACGCTCGCGCCCGAGGTGACGAGGACGGTGCTCACGCCCTCGAACCACGCGGGGTCGAGTTCGCTCGCGTCGTCGACGAGCCGCGACGGCGTGCCGTCGTTCTGCGAGATCTCGGTGAGGCGCACCGAATTCGAGCTGTTCTTCGAGCCGACGACAAGCACGAAGTCGGCCTCGGGTGCGATCGCGCGCACCGCGGTCTGGCGGTTCGTGGTCGCGTAGCAGATGTCGCTCGACGGCGGCTCGTTGATCTTGGGGAACGCCTTCTTCAGCGCCTTGATGATGACATTCGCGTCGTCGAGCGAGAGCGTCGTCTGCGTGAGGTAGACGAGCTTCTCGGGATCGTGGATCACGAGGTTCGGGATGTCCTCCGGGCTCTCGACGACCTGGATGGCGTCGGGCGCCTCGCCGCGGGTGCCGATCACCTCCTGATGGTCCTCGTGCCCGACGAGCAGGATCTGCCAGCCGCGCTTCGCGTATCGGATCGCCTCGGCGTGGACCTTCATCACGAGCGGGCAGGTCGCGTCGATCGCCGTCAGCTTCTTCGCCCGCGCCTCGGCGCGAACCGCAGGGCTGACGCCGTGCGCGGAAAAGACGACGATCGCGCCGTCGGGAACCTCGGCCATCGACTCGACGAACACCGCGCCGCGGTCGCGGAACCGCTGCACCACATGGCGGTTGTGGACGATCTCGTGGTAGACATAGATTTTCTCGCTTCCGCAGATGTCGAGCAGCTGGTCGACGACATCGATCGCCATGTAGACGCCGGCGCAGAATCCGCGGGGGTTGGCGAGAAGGATCTTCATGAGGGGCAAATCATACGCCCCCCGAAGGCCGAAGGCGCGGTACCTTTTCCGATTGCGGCGGCCGATCGAGGCTCCGCGCGCCCTCCGAGCCGAGCCGTGTCCGTTCTCGCCACCGACATCTCCCGTTATGGTCCGACGCAGACGGAGTCCGTCTCGCTCGAGGCCGCCCGCGCGTACTGCCGCGGGGGGGGGGGGGGGGGCGAGGTGACCGGCGCCGGGCTCGCGACGCTCCTGGCCCAGGATGGCCCCGACCCCGTCCCCGCCCCCGGC
>JBKCZS010000243.1:0-10420 GCA_046337925.1 bacterium
GGCCCGTACCGCACGCGCCGCCGAGCTCGACGCGATGCGCGCGCGGATCGCCGCGAACCGCGTGGCGCTCGAGGCACACGCCCTCGCGACCGACCGAACCTGGCCGTTTCCGTTCGCGGCCGAGACCGCATCTCCACCGTCGGACAGGCACCCCGGATGACGAATCCTCGCTTGATCGTCCTTGCGCTCGCGTTCGCGATTCCCGCCTGCCGCGCCAGCCCGGCGCCAAGCGTCACGGAAGCTCCACCCGGAGCAGCGGTGGCGCCCGATGACATCGAGCGGATCGCCGCGAGCTACGGCTCGCTGCGGTCGATGACGAGCGAGCCCGTCTTGGTCGATGCAGACATCGCGAGGCTGTGCACGGGCCCGACGCAGGCCGCGTTCGACGCCGCGCGCGAGCGATCAGGCCCTCACGCGCTCTCGGCGGTTCGCATCTACATGAGCGACGCGGCGGCGAAGGAGTTCGTCGAGATCAACCCGCGCTACCCCGTCGGTTCGGTAATCGTGAAGGAGAAGGTCAGATGGGGCGCGGCGGACGACGCCGGCGGAAATCCGCCGCGAAACGGCGTCGGCGGCATGATCAAGCGCGCCCCCGGTTACGACCCCGCACACGGCGACTGGGAGTACTTCTACTTCGAGGAGGCGGCGAAGATCGAACGCGGCCGGATCGAGTCATGCATCCGCTGCCACCGTCGCGCGGCCGAGACGGACCATGTGTTCGGCGACTGGGCGGGCGAGACGCGCCCGACCCGATCATGAATCGCGGTTGAAACCATCACGCGATGCGCGCTGCCGCGCGACATCGCCCACGCGGCGACTTCACCCATGCAGATCGTCCTCATCCTGCTCCTGCTCGCGACCGCCGTGCTTGCGGTGCTTGTCGCTCTGCTCGTCGGCTCGCTCGCGCTCGGCGGTCTCCTCCTGATCTTCAAGCCCGTGCGCGTGCTTGCTCCGCTGTTTCTCCTCGTCGTCCCGGCTGCGGTGCTTGGGTCGCTCGCCGGCGGGGTGTTCGTCGGATACTCCGCGTTCAAGTACGACGAAAACCTGGTGTTCCTCGGCCCGCTCGGCGGTCTCGTTCTCGGCGGGATCGCAGGAGGCGCGCTCGGCCTGCTTGGAGCGATGCTGTGGTGGTGGCTCGCAGCGCGTCGCGCGTCGCGAAGGATCGAGCGCGATCGACTTCCCCGGGCCTGACGGGCCGCGGACTCGTCGCGCGGTGGCTGTAGAATCGTCGCGTTCCTTCGCCTGCGTCACTCGACCGACCGCACTGCGAGGCGATCTCGGCAGAGCGCCTCACCTTGCCTCGCACATCGCATCAGCCGCTCATGGGCAGCCACATCGACGACGAAGCCTTCATCCCTGCGATCTTCGATCAGTCTGTCCTGCAGCCGGAACTCGACCTCGACGCCGCCGTCGTGCACTTCGCGCGCGAGGGATGGGCCACGACCTCTCCAGTCGTCGACGCCGCACTGCTCGAGCGACTCTCCGCCGAGCTCGGCGACCTCGAGCCGAAGGCCGGCCTTCGGAACCTGCTCGACATCTCGCCTGCCGCCCGTACGCTCGCCTCGAGCATGGCGGTCCGACACATCCCCGAGGCCGTGCTGGGTGCAGGCTGCTTCGTGACCCGCGCGATCCTCTTCGACAAGACGCCCGAGTCAAACTGGAAAGTGCCTTGGCATCAGGACCTCGCGATCGCGGTGGCCGAGCGCCGCGAGTTGCCTGGATTTGGACCGTGGTCGGTCAAGGACGGCGTTGTCCATGTGCAGCCGCCGACAGCCGTCCTTGCCGGAATGGTGACCGTGCGCGTGCATGTCGACGACTGCGGGCTCGAGAACGGGCCCGTGCGAGTCCTCTCGCGAACCCACGACCTCGGCAAGCTCGACCCGGCGCGAATCCAGCAGCTTCGTTCCTCAGCGACCGAGGTGTCCTGCACCGCCCGCCGCGGCGGGATCCTTGCGTTCCGACCGCTTCGCCTCCATGCTTCGTCCGCTTCAACCAATCCTGGCCGCAGGCGCGTCGCGCACTTCGAGTTCGCAGCGACGGACCTGCCCGAGGGCCTCGACTGGCAGCTTCGATGGCGCTCGGAGCCGGGCATTTCGCCTCCAGAGGACGGTCCTTCTCGGATGCCTGGGCAACAGGCGCCGAGGATCGTGCACACGGACATCCGGTGAGAAGGGACCGACTCGGCCCATGATTCGACTTCTTAGAGCCCGCAATCTCGCCCTACTCGTGCTCTCGCTCATGCCACTCGCAGGATGCTCGGAATCCGGCGGCACCGACCCGTTCGTTCCGATCGAGTTCTCGTCGGAAGATGCGGAGATGAACGCCGCGATCGCGAAGGCACGCAGCACCTTGCCGAGCTTCTGGAAGGCCTTCGAGGCAGGCGTGGCCGACGAGAGTGGCTACGCGCTGAAGGTGAGGATCACCGATCAGCATGGAACCGAACATCTGTGGCTCACGAACATCGAACGGAGCGGCGGAGAGACGACAGGGCTCGTCGACAATGAGCCGACCATCGTGAAAGCCGTGAAGCGCGACGACCGCATCGTGATCCCCGATGCAGACATCTCGGATTGGATGTACATGCGCAGCGGGAAGATCGTCGGCAACGAGACCATGAAACCCATGCTCAAGCGCCTCCCGAAGGAGAAGGCCGACCAGTTGCGAGGCCTGATGGCTGAACCCTGAGCAGCCGCTCGCCCGCGCGGTCGACCTGCGGCTCGGGGTTCGAAACCACCCGTAGATTGCCACCGCCCGCAGTTGCATCCGATGAACCACTGCCCTGCACTCGGCTCCTTACTCGGTACGGCGGTTGGCGACGCGATCGGACTGCCATATGAGAATCTCCCACCGCGGCGCGCGGCCGCGCTCCTCGGCCCTCCGACACGCCATCGGCTCCTGTTCGGACGGGGCTTGGTGTCGGACGATTCGGAACACGCCTGCATGACAGCCGTGGCGCTCGCGCGCTCCGGCGGCGACCCAGAACGCTTCGCGCTCGATCTCGCCCGTCAGCTTCGCTGGTGGATCGCCGCCCTCCCGGCAGGCACGGGCATGGCGACGGCGCGCGCGGCGCTCAGGCTCTGGATGGGAGTTCCACCCACGCGCAGCGGTGTTCGGTCCGCAGGCAACGGCCCCGCCATGCGTGCCCCGATCCTCGGTGCGGCGATTGCCGATCCAGGCTTGCTGCGCGCGCTTGTCGAGGCATCGACCGTGCTCACCCACACCGATCGGCGCGCGTTGGATGGCGCGCTCATCGCCGCGGTCGCCGCGCGCACCGCATCGACGAATCCGCATGCTTCGCCGGCGGAGTTCGCCGCGGCGATCGACGCCTGGCGAATTCCCGCGGATGCGGAGTTCGACGCGCTGCTGCGCGGCGCGCTTGCAAGCGTCACTTCGAACGAGTCGACCGCCGACTTCGCGGCACGCTCGGGCATGTCGGGTGGCGTCTCGGGATTCATTGTCCATACCGTGCCGATCGCGATGCACGCATGGCTTTCGTCGCCAACGGACCTTCGGCGCGCGGTCACGAGTTGCATCGCGTGCGGCGGCGATACCGACACGACCGCCGCGATCGCCGGCGGTGTCGTCGGCGCAGCGGTCGGGCGTGACGGCATCCCAGCGGACTGGCTCGAAACGCTGTGGACACAGCCACGAACCGAATCCTGGATGAACTCGGTTGCGACGGCCGCGTGCGCTGCTGCAATCGAACGGACGCCGCAGCGGGTTCCAACGCTCGTCTGGCCGCTGGTCCCGCTGCGCAACCTTACGCTGCTCTCAGCCGTCCTCTGCCACGGCGCACGGCGCCTCGCTCCGCGCTACTGACGGAGTCCCCGCTGACGTCGTGCGTCGATTGTGCGTACCGCCACCGGTGACGGGTACAGTCCGCGCGGCGCACCGATTCCAACTGCGCGTCGTCAGATTCCCGGTCGCCCGTTCACCGCCAAGCCCTTCTTGCTCCCCGACCGGTCGCTACGGCATCGCAGATCCGGGTCCGAACACCATGCAGAAGCCCACGATCGCCTACATCCTGCTGCTCGTCCTCGCGGTCGCCGCGGTGGTCGTCGGGTTCCTCATCCTTGAGCTTGCGGGCATGTGGATGTACGACTCCAACTTCGAGACCTTCCAGTCGACGCTCTCGGAGGACGAGGCGCGCGGGATCGTCGCGTCGGCGCGTGGCTTGTCGAGTCTGCATGTGTGGCTGCTTGTCACGACCAACGCTCTCTGGATGGGGTTCGCGGGATACCTGATCCTCCGGCTGAGACGGCAACGCGCGTGACCGATCGACCGAGGCGACCGACCGCCCTTGGCCGTTTCCGTTTGCGCTTTCCGAGAGGCGGCTGGCGGCAGTTATGCTGCGCTCGATCCATCGCGCGAGTGGCTCGTCGAGCCAACCCGTCGCCGCCCCGAAACCAAGCGATTTGGACGAACACATGAACACTCCTCACGGCGCGATCCTCGGTGCCGCCGCGCTCCTCAACCTTGTCGCGTGCACGACGCCGCCCGCGCAGGACCTTCCCACCACGGGGCGCGTCGACTCGCGTCTCGGCACGCTCGAATTGGAGAACGGCTACCCGACCGCCGCAACCGTCGAGAAGGTCTTCGACGACATCGACTACCAGCGCGCGTGCCAGGCGTATCTCTGGGCGCTGCCGCTCATGGCCATGCAGCAGTGGCAGAACGAGCACCTCGTGAAGTTCGGCGCCGGCAAGTGCGACTATGTCGACTACCTCACCTTTCAGGACAAGCTCGGCCTCCTCACCGCCAACGCGACGACGCCGTATGTCATGGCGTTTCCCAATCTGAAGGAGACCGGCCCGCTCGTGTTCGAGGTGCCCGCCGGCCCCACCGCCGGCGGTTTCTTGGACTTCTGGCAGCGGCCCATCACCGACTCGGGCCAGACTGGGCCCGACAAGGGTGCGGGCGGCAAGTATCTGATCCTCGGCCCCGACGACCCCGACATGAAGCCGGAAGGCTACTTCGTGTTCCGTTCGCCGACGGTGAACATCTGGTCCGGCCACCGCGCGCTCGATCCCGATCCGACCAAGGCGAAGGCGCTCGTCGCCGCGCTGAAGATCTATCCCTACAGCCAGCGCGCGAACCCGAGCCCGACGCGACATGTTTCGCCGGCCGGCCGAGCGTGGAGCGGCATGCAGCCGCGCGGCCTCGCCTACTGGGAAGGCCTCGCCAAGATCATCAACGAAGAACCCGTGCACGAGCGCGACCGCGTCGTGATGGGAATGCTCCAGCCGCTCGGAATCGAGAAGGGCAAGCCGTTCGCGCCGACCGAACGGCAGAAGCGGATCCTCGTCGACGCCGCGCGAACCGGCGAGGTGATGGCCCGCACGATCGCCTACGAAAAGCGCTTCGAAGGGTCGAAGGTCTGGCCCGGCAAGCAGTGGGACATCTCGCTCTTCCTGAAGGAAACCAATCAGGAAGCGCCGCATCACACCCAACTCGACGAGCGATCCTCGTGGTTCTACGAAGCCGTCGGCGTCTCGGAAGGCATGATGGGCCGCATCGTCGGGTTCGGCCAGCTCTATCTCGAGTGCGCGAAGGATCGTGAAGGCAACTGGCTCGACGGCAGCAAGACCTATCGCCTCAAGGTCCCGAAGGACGCGCCCGTCGCCCAGTTCTGGTCGTTCACCGCGTACGACAACGAGACGCGCTGCTTCGTCGACACCGGCGCGCGGCCGGACCGCTCGTCGCGCGACGACATCGTGAAGAACCCCGACGGCAGCGTGGACCTCTACTTCGGCCCCGACGCGCCGAGCGGCAAGCCCGAAAGCAACTGGATCAAGACCCTTCCCGGAAAGGGCTGGTTCGCCTACTTCCGGATGTACGGCCCGACGCAGCCCTACTTCGACCGTTCGTGGGTGCTGCCGGACATCGAGCCGATCGGGTGAGCCTGGCGTCGTCGAAAGCGTGATCGCTTCCGAAGCGATCTCGGCTCCACCTCGCACGATGGGTACGGCTCCAGGCAGCAGCGCCCCGCCCCGCGAGCAGACTCTGTACGACACCCCTACCCATGCATGCGGTTCTCATCCAGCATTCCCCGCAGTTTCTGAGCCTTCTCGACGAGCGCAGCGCCCTGCTGTGGAAGATGAATCTCTGCTTCATCGTCGTCGCGGCCGTGTTGGTGTTCCCCGCGTACAGGATGCGGCGACGCTCGGTTGCCGCCGCACTCCCCATCGCCGGCGCCTGCGTTTCTGCGTTTCTCGGGGACGCGCTCTTTCAGGGGTGGTGGACTCGCCTCAAGCAGGCGGCCACGAGCGAGGAGGACCTTCAGTGGATCGCATGGCACGACGGCGGCTCGATGATCGTCGGCCTCGGGATCATGCTGAAGGCGTTGCTGTGCCTTGCGGCCATCTCGGTTGCGGTGTTCCTCGGAGGGCGGCGTCGCGGGGCCGGCGCCGAACGAGGGTGCTGAATCCACCCTGCGCATGAGTTTGGCAGATTCCATCAACCGCGCTAGGACAGTTGACGGATTCCTCTTGGCGCCGGCGCGCGCCTCGAGGCGTGGTTCAACGACTCGCGGCATGGGCGCCGCGGGTGCAGCGATCCGCGGCGCACATCCCTTCAAGGAGCCTGCCACCATCCTTCGGATCGTGAGCCTGATGCCTGTGCTCGGCGAAGTCCTCGGTCTGAAGGTCTTGAGCGCCTGAAGCACAGCGACCTCCTACCCGCTGCTCGTATACTCGGAAACGATGCGGCGGTCAGAGGCCGCAGGATCACCTCTCGGATCGACTCGCATGGCCCACTACACCGCTGAGGTTCTATGGCTCCGTGGCGATCAGCCATTCACCGACAACCGCTACAGCAGGCGGCACACGCTCCGCTTCGACGGCGGCGTCGAGGTTCCTGGCTCATCGTCGCCGCATGTCGTGCCGCTTCCGATGTCGGACGCGTCGGCGGTCGACCCGGAGGAGGCGTTCGTCGCGTCGCTCTCGAGCTGTCACATGCTGTGGTTCCTCGCGATCGCAGCGAAGCGGAAGTTCCGCGTCGACCGCTACTTCGACGCGGCCGTCGGCACGATGGGCAAGAACGCGGAAGGCCGCGAGGCGATGCTGACGGTGACGCTACGGCCAGAGGTGCTGTTCTCCGGCGACCGCGTCCCGACGCCCGACGAGATCGCCGACATGCACCACAAGGCGCACGAGGAGTGCTTCATCGCGAACTCGGTGAAGACCGAGGTGCGCTGCGAGCCCGTGGGCATGCGATAGGCTTCGCCAGATGAGCCCCGCTAAGGTCATCCGCTCGCAGGTGAAGCAGCTCACCGATCTCCCGAACATCGGCAAGGCGTCGGCGGAGGATCTCCGCGTGCTCGGCATCCGCACGCCCGAGCAGCTCGTCGGCAAGTGCCCGTTCAAGCTCTACGAGCGCCTGTGCCGCAAGACCGGCGTGCGACACGACCCATGCGTGATCGATGTCTTCATGTCGGTGACGAGCTTCATGGACGGCGGACCGGCAAGGCCCTGGTGGGACTTCACCGACGAGCGAAAGCGGCGCGTCGGCGGCAGCCCCGCACCGGCGCCCAAGCGCCGCGCGAGACGCCTGAAGCCGTGAGCGCTTGCGTGACGCGAGGCGCGAGGCGCCCCTCGACCGACGGGTGCCGCCATGGCATGATGCCGCAAGGTTGGAATTCAATCGGAGGCTGCAGCCATGACGCCTAGAAAGACGGTTCGCATCGCGTTCGCATCGTTGCTGCTTCTCGCGGCCAGCTTCGCGGCTCCTGCCGCGTCGGCGCAGACACCGCCCGCGTCCCCTTCCAAGGAAGGCAACTCCACCGGCGTTGCGCTGCAGCAACGCGGCCTGCGTGGCCCGGGCGCGGAGCTCGAGCGCCGCATCAAGGCGGCGGCGCCGCGCACCATGGGCGGCAACGGTCTCGCGGGTGCCATGGGCGGCGCGCGGGTCAATGTCACCGAAGACGCCCCGCGGGAGATCCTCCTCCCCATTCCGCAGTTGACCGACGGCCAGGTTCCGCTCGCCTTCTTCATCGCCTCGAATCCGCCCGAGGCGGTGACGGAGTACCGGATCTGGTCCCGCAGCGCCGGCAATGTGGTCGTGCTCGTCACCCTCGAGGGAAAGAGGCAGGAAGTCCAGATCACCTGGTCGTCCGTGGTCCTGATGACGCCTTGGAACATCACGCCCGAGACAGCTCCGTTCGAGCCGTACCGTGCGGCGACACCATGCGTGCAGTCGACCTCGGAGCGGATCGTGAAGCTCGCGGACACGCTCTGGCCCGCGTCAGGCAGACCCGACGAGTTCGCGGCGAACATCCGCGGCCATGTCGCGCGCATGGCTCGGAAGTCCGATCCGAAGTCGCTCGACGCGCTGGGGATCCTCGCGAGCGGCGACAACACCATCTGCACGGCGAACTCCAATGTCGCCGCCGCGCTCATGCGCGCGAAGGGCATCGCGTGCCGCTCGCTCGCGGTCATTCCGCTGGTGTCGCGGCAGTACGAGATGCACCGAGTCTCGGAGTTCGCGGATGGGGACCGCTGGGCGCGCTTCGATCCATCGTCGCTGCACCGCGACATTCCCGCGAAGCCTTGGCAGAACATCGTGATGTCGAAGTCGACGATCGACGACGAGCGGCGCTCGATGCGGCCGCGCAATGGGGTCATGCTTGGCTGCCCTTACGGCCAGTCGATCGAATTGCCGCTGAGCGGAGTCGTCCTGACGGGCCGAGACTTCTTCTGGACGATCGGCAAGCCGCTCGCGGAGTTCGAGGCGACCGAGGAGTCCGCACGCCTCGCCGCGGAGGCGTGGAAGCGATTCCTCGAGACGGGCGCGCTCACGCAAGGACAGATCGATGCGCGCGCCGCGACGACGGCGGCGGAGTTCTCGGAGTTGCTGAAGGCCGAGTGAGCGCAGACATTTCTACGGAGAACCCCAGTGATCGAGATCATCGACCGGCATCTTGCGCTTCGAAACCCCCGCTTCCGCTGCATGGATGTCGACAGGACGACGCCGCTCGTCGTCGCGCTCAGGCATGTGCGCGGCGACCCGGCGACCGATGAACAGCTGGCGGCGCTGAAGGAACTGGCAGGTCCCGCCTACGAAGCGCTCGTGCCGATGTACCGAGCGTTTGACGGGCTCGTCCTCCACATGAACGGCGACGAAGCAGGCCTGATCGTGGGCGCGATCGAGCTGCTTGAGGAGTTCAACCACAGCTGGCAGGCGTGGCACTCCGATCTCGATCCGTCGGAGCTCTTCGAGTTCCAGAAGCACGGATTCGCGTTCGCGACCGTCGCAGGAAGCGGAAACTACTTCATCCTGCACGAGGGGCGCGTCTACTACTCGGATCACGACGGCGGCGACGACGAACCGTGGGCCGACGACCTCGAGAGCTTCTTCGTCCGCGCCCTCTCCGATCCCGTCCGCTTCCTCGACGACGCCGGCTGCCACACCCGCTACTCCGACGGCGAGACCGACGCCCAGTACATCCCGGAGCACTTCGAGCATGACTGAGCTGCCGCAACGAGCGGACCTGCGCCTCGCTGGCTTCGGCCGACGCGTCGCCGCATACCTGATCGATGTGCTGCCGATCACGGCGGCTACGGCCGTCTTCTTCTACTCGTACCTCGGGTTCGACGAGACCTTCCGCCGCTATCTCGATGCTCCGGACGACCTGAACGCGCGCATCGCGTTCATGTCGCAACGCAACAACATCCGCGACCTGTCTCTCCTGATCTACATCCTCTACTGCATGGTCGCCGACGCATCGCCGCTGCAGGGCACCGTCGGCAAGCGGCTCCTCGGGCTTCGCGTTTCCGACGCGCGCGGCAACCGGATCACGATCCCACGCTCGATCGGGCGCGGAGCGGTCAAGGTCGTCTCGATCATTCCAGTCGGACTCGGATGCCTCTGGGCGCTGTGGTCGAAGGACCGTCGGACCTGGCACGACATGGCCGCGAAGACCCTCGTGCTTCGGCGTTGATCGGTTCCGCCCGAGTCGCGGAACCCTCCATGCGGCCGTCCTCACTCGATCGTGATGAGGATGCCGACCTTCCGCTCCGCCGCGGCATGGATGAAGCGCTGTAGCTCCACGAACGCGTCGATGAGAAACGCGATGTCATGCTCCCGCTCCGAACCCGTGTCCCACGGAGACGGATAGATGTCCAGTTCGTTCATGCGCACAGGATCGAACCGGCGACGCAGCTCGGGTGCGGTCCATCCGCGGAGCGCGTCATGGATCTCACACACCTCCCGAGCGCGGAAGACGCGCCCCGGCCCGTAGCCGACATCCTCGTCTCCGCCCTCTCGGCCACCAACCAGGAGCAAGTCGAGCGGTCGATCTCCCGCCCCTGCGGAGCCCGAGAGGAGGAAGTGACCGCCGTGGAACCCCTTGCCGTAGTCGAGCTCGACGCCTTCGCCCGTCGCAAGCGAGAGATCAGGTCGCGGTGTCGGCGCAGCCGCCGGC
>JBKCZS010000244.1:0-5789 GCA_046337925.1 bacterium
GAGAACAGCGCCATGCGTGCGATTCCAGCGGTCACGGGAACTCAGTCGCGCGCTCACCCACTGGGATGCACCTCGGCTGTTCGATCCAGAAGGTCGGCTCGAGCGCACGCTTTCGACCATGCCAGGGAACCCGCTACTTGCGTCGCTCGAGATGGACGCTGCGCTTCTGATGCGGCTTGTGACGGGGCGTCTCGCCGGGCACACCATCGCGTTTCGCCGAGCGAGTCGAACATATCTCGACGGAACCATGGAGGCGTCGATCGAACTCGGCGACCTTGACCGCAAGCCTCCGCTGCTGGTCGGGTTCAGGGGATCGTTCGAATCGACCCTCGACATCGAGCGCCGCCTCGGAATCCGCGAAGTCGAAGTGCCGTTGCTCGACGGCGCCACCATCCATTGTCTTGATGCGATCGCGCGACGCACCGGTGTGCGGTTCGGCGATTCGTTGCGCGGGTCGTTCCTCTACCACCCGTCGCGTGCGGCCGCTCGGAAGGAGGTGGCCTGAGATGGAGAGCATTCACCAACTCATGCATCATGAACCAGTCGATTCCGCGGAAGCCGCCCTCAGCGGACCGTTTGTCGGTCGCAATGCGAATGCGCGCTGGCGACCAGACGGACTGATCGAGCGCTCGCTGCTCGCCTATCCGGACGCGTTCGGCGAGAAGTACACGCTTCCGTTCTCGCAGGCGCGTGAGTCCGTACTGCGCGACGGCGACGATTGGTCGCGCAGGCTGCTTGAGTCAAGCCCTCCACGCCAGGACGCTGAGATGGAGATCAAGCGGCTGAGGCGGATTCTCGCGGGTCGGCCAAGCGCGACCGAACGAACGGCGCCTGCACTTGTGATGTGGCGCGAGGGGCTCACGATCGTGCTCGCACATCCCGTGCCGGGTGCGGGCAACTCGCTCGTGGTTCGTGTGCAGGTTGACGCGCACCCTGATGTCGTGGCCATGCGCGCAGAGCGGGTCGAGGCCTCCGAGGACATTCTCGATCGGTGGCGTGCGATGGGCTACCCGCGTGCACCGCACTCGGTCTGGCGCTGCGATCCACCGGGCTGGATCTTCGGCTTCCACCGATTCGTCGTCGAGATCAGCCCGAATCCGCATGGATTCAACGAAGCGATGCTGATCGCGCATCTCGGCGCGGGCCGCCTACTCGTGCCGCATCTCAACTTCGACGCGGGCTACTCCGAATCGCTCGCGATGCGCGCGTCGGTCCTGCCCTCGGGATGGTCCTACCTGCGCGGCGACCGCACGATGGGTAGTGGCCACGCAGACTTCCCGAACGGTGCGCCGCATCCGTCACTCGCTGTGCGCGTCCCAGACAGCGACCTCTTCGCGCTCTGCGCATCGATGACCTGGACCGCCTCTCCCCGCGATGCGATCTGGATTCGCAATCGGCCCGATTACCGCCTGTTTTGCTGAACCGACAACTGCTTCTGAAAGGATGCAACATGACACCCACGCAGATCAAGACGAACCTCAACGCACTCTGGTCGACCCGTTGGCCCGCATTCATCTGGGGTCCGCCCGGCGTCGGCAAGTCGGCGATCGTCGCGCAACTTGCGGCTGACAACGGGCTCGCGCTCGTCGACATTCGCGCTCCGCTTCTCGATCCGACCGATCTGCGTGGCATCCCCGCCGTCGTGGGTGATCGCGCGGAGTGGTTCGCGCCGTCCTTCTTGCCGCGTGAGGGCGCTGCACCCGGCATCCTCTTCTTCGACGAGCTGAACGCAGCGACGCCGATGGTGCAGGCGAGCCTGTACCAGCTCGTGCTGGACCGCCGCATCGGCGAGTACCGCCTTCCGGATGGCTGGCGCATCGTGGCGGCGGGCAATCGCGAGCAGGATCGCTCGGTCGTGTTCCGCATGCCCGATGCGCTCGCGAACCGATTCGTACACCTCGATTTCACGCCGTCGTTCGACGACTGGCGCGAGTGGGCGGTGCAGCGGCATCTCAATCCGATGGTGGTCGCTTTCCTGTCGCTGCGCCGCGAGCTGCTGCACAAGCCGGGTGGCAACGAGCGTGCGTTTCCAACGCCACGCTCATGGGAGATCGCGGGCGACATCCTCGACGCGTTCGGTCCCGGCGTGTCGAGCGACGAAGTCCTGGCCGGCACCGTTGGCACGGGCGCTGCGATCGAACTGCAGAAGTTCCTGCACAGCGAGCTTACGAGCGCCGACATCGAAGCGGTGCTTGCTTCGCCCGAGACCGCGCCGATGCCAACGAAGGCCTCGAGTCTCTACGTCCTGGTCAGCAACATCGCGTGCCGCGGCAAGGATGAGGCAGTGCGCCTCGTCGCAGGCAGGCTTCTCGGTCGGCTTCCACTCGAGTTCGCGACGCTGCTTGCGAAGGACCTGCTGCGCGAGTGGCCGCTCTTCGTGCGCGACGAGCACTTCAAGGGATTCATCAGCGCGAACAAGGAGGCCTTCGCATGAGACTTGCCGAAAAACCCGCCGAGGCGCCTGCTCCCGTCGACCAGCGCCGCGCGTCAACGGAGGAGATCGAGGAGATCGCGCGATCGCGCATGGAGGGCGCGCGCGTCGACATCCTTCTCGACCACCCGTACTTTGCGACGGCGCTGCTTTCGATTCCGATGCGGGGCACGCTCGATCCGACGATCACGCAAGTCCTTGTCACGGACGGTACGCGCATCGTGTATCGGCACGATCTCGTTGCAGCACTCGAGCGTCCACGCGTACGCATGCTCATGATGCACGCACTCACGCACATCCTTCTCAGGCACCCGGAGCGCGGCGGCTCGAGGAAGTGGGATGCATGGACTTCGGCGTGCGACATCGCGGTCGATCTGCTGTTCGAGCAGCTTGGGCTCTTGCGTCAGCACGAAACCGAGCATCTGCGCGGCTTCCAGAAGCTCTCCGCGGAGGCGATCTACGAGCGACTGACCGCGAAGGTGGGGTCGCCGCAGACATCGCGGCCGATGCCAACGCCGGCGTCGCCGCTGCCACACATGCAGGCAGACGGACTGCAGCCACCGCCCGAGGACGGGCAGCACCACGGCGACGAGCCTTCGAGTCCGGGGCAAGGCGACGCACGCGGCGCATTCGAGCGCGCACTGGGCGGTGTCGAGCGTCCGACGACGACGCAGCTTGAATCGCTTCGGCGTGACTTTGCGCGCGATGTCGAGCGTGAGCGGAAAGTCTCGGTGTTCGGATCAGCGGCAGGGGACTCGAGTTCGGAGATCGATGCGGCGAAACGGGAGCAGGTGCTCTGGCAGCAGGTGCTCGCGCGCTTCATGCGCGAAACGATCGACCAGGAGTGGTCGTTTTCAAGACCGAACCGCAAGCATCTCTGGCGCGGGATCTACCTGCCGGGACCGGTGGAGATCACGGGCGGGCGGTTCGTGGTCGCAATCGACACTTCGGGCTCGATGTCCGATCACGACCTTGCGCTCGTGCTTGGTGAGATCGACGCCATCCGTCGCAGCTGCGCATGCGAGCTCACGGTGCTCCAGTTCGACGCGGCGATCCAGGCGCAGGCGGAGTTCTCGCGATGGAACGATGAGAGCAAGACCGTAGGCTCGACGAAGGTGATGCGCGTGTTCGGCCGCGGCGGCACGGATCTACGCCTTCCGTTCACATGGGCGGATGAAGAGCGAAGGAACGGACGCAGCATCTCGGCGCTGATCGTCTGCACCGATGGAGAGGGGCCGATGCCGAGCCATGAGCCTGCAGGCCTTCCCGTGCTGTTCCTGCTGACGCCGCGCCACGCGGCGCCGAAGTTCGGAGAGAAACTGGTCTTGAAGCCGCAGTTCGTCGCCTGAGACGCGGCGCGAGTTGTTCAAGACCGATGTCACGCGAGCGGTCGTGCCCGTACGCGTGGCCTAGACGAGTGCACGATTTGAAATGGAGCTTGAGATGAGTTGGAAGGAAGGCGACAAGATCGCCAAGAGGCTCGGGATCGAGACGCTGAGTCCAGACGATCCGATGCTGAGGAGCATTTTCGGCACCTACCTCGTCCCGGGACGATTTGGCGCCGGGGCGACGGGGAGCGAAGACGCCGACTCGACGCCGCCCACAAAGCGCGGCGAAGATCTGGACGCGTGTCCGTTCAACACGATGCACTCGGAGTTCGGTGACGGGAGGACGGTCGTGATACCGCCGTCGCTGTTCGACGACCTTCTCGCGCGGCGATTTGGCCGCGACGCATATCTCGAAGACATCACGCACCTCTTGTACGACCGGGACAACTACGACGAGGAGGAGCTCCAGGAGGGGCGATACGGACTTGCGACGACTCCGCCATTCTCAGATGGAGTTCCGCATCCGACCGTCGATCGGAAGAGCCCGGTATCGATTCGCCGCGAGAAGAAGAGGAGGATCGTGATTTCACAGCGCAGCCATGCGTCGGACCCGATCGATCCGCGTGCGGGCACGACCGGCTGTATGCGCATCCACCGTGGCAATCCGATGCGGGACAACGCAGATGTCTTTGAGTTCGACTGCACCTGCCTCGCGACCGCGCCTTTCACGAGATGGCTGATCGACGGCGACGCGGCCAAGCGGCTCGAGGTGGCGCTCCGGCGGACCGACGAGCTCGTGGAGTTCGGTGTCTCTGGAACGGGCTCGGCGCTTCGGCATTCGACCTGGCTGATCGGGCGCGCTCGCGGACGCGGCGCTGCGCTCTGGCCAACGCCGCAGAACGCGTACTCGACCACGCCCGCACATGGCATGAAGATCCATGTCGGCGACGAGGGCATCGGAGATGAGGTCAGACGGGAGCTTGTGAGCCTCAACGAGCTGCACGGCGTGCCGGTTCCTGGGAAGTACCACGGGGATCTGGACGCGGCGAGTGCGTGGCACATGCTTCTCAATCGAACGCGGCGGTAGGGGCGAGCCGACGCGGATTGGCGATGGGGCGGGACTGCCGCCGTCACGCCGCGGGTGGATCCATCTGGATGAAAGGGTGCAAGGAGGTAACCAGGCGACACGAGTCCGAAGCTCGTGCTGCGACCTAACGGATGAGCGTCGTCGAGTCGCCGATCGTCGCCTCCGTGCCCGTCGAGCAGTCGACGAGCCGGACGCTCCCCGCGAACCGCACCACCTTCACGCAGTAGCCGCTCTCGCCGAGCGCCGCCTCGAGGTCCGCATCGGTGATGACGCCGAAGTCGAGCTTGGCGTCCGTGACCGCCGCGACGCGCTGGAAGTCGAGCGGTTGCGCGACCTCGGTCACGGTCGCGAAGTCGAGCGCGAGCGCGCCGGACTTCTCCGCCGACGGCGTTGCCTTCGTGAAGAGGAGCGAGCCAGCGGCTGCGAGCGCAAGCGCGATCGCAGCGGTCGCGGCGCGCGCGTTGCGCGTGCGCTTCGTGCGGGCCCGCTGCATCGCGTCACCCGCGGCCGCGAGGATCACGGTGCGGTTCGCGTTGATCGACTCGCGCAACGGATTCGGCGTCACGACGCACCTCCTTCGCGCAGCCTTGCCATCGCTCGGCGGATCGCGCTCTCGATCGCCTGCGGTGTCGCGCCGATCGCCTGCGCGATGGCCTTGATGCGCATTCCCTCGACATGACGGAGCCGCACGAGCGTCCGTTCGTCCTCAGCGAGCTGACGGAGTACCGCGACGAGCGACTCGCGCCCTCCCTGTCCTGCGCCCCGATCGAGCGCGCCGACGACCGCGCCTTCCCGCCGCCGCCGGCGCTGCTCAGACACGATCATGTTGCGCGCGACATTCAGCGCGGCGACGCGCATCCACGCCATGAGCGCGGCGTGCGAATCGACGACAGGCGGATGTGCGGCGAGCCTCATGAGCATCTCCTGCAGGCAGTCGAGCGCG
>JBKCZS010000245.1:0-7950 GCA_046337925.1 bacterium
GGCGATGGACTCGGAGTACGCGCAGCGGCCGCTCTTGATGGAGCGGCGGGGCGTACGGTTCCACGCGCTGACGGAAGCGGGCGCGTGGAAGCTCGAGCCGCGCGTCGACCGCACGGCGGTGTTCGCGGATCTCGATCAGGACGGCGATGTCGACGCCGTGGTCGCCGGCCTCAACCAGGCGCTGCAGGTCCTTCGCAACGACCATGACGCCGCCGACGACTGGCTGGTCGTCGTGCCGCGCGACACGCGCGCGGGTGTCGGCAACCGTCACGCGGTGGGTGCGATGGTCGAGGTGACGGCGGGCGGCGTGACCCAGCGGCGCTGGATCGTGGGCGGCGGGCCGTTCCAGTCGAACAATGCGCCCGAGGCGCACTTCGGCGTGGCGAAGGGCAGCGGCCCGATCGCGGTGACGGTGCGCTTTCCCGACGGCAAGGTGTCGACGACGGAAGTGGCGACGCCGGGCCGACGGGTGACCGTCGACCGCGCCGAGGTCAGGTGACGATCTCGATGATCGTGAAGTTCTTGGTGCCGCGGGGGAGATCGACGCGGATCACCTCGCCGATGCGCGCCTTCATGAGCGCCATGCCCATCGGGCTCGTCGTGGTGACCTCGACATACTCGAGGTCGAATCGCTCGCTCGACTGGCCGACGAGGCGGTAGAGATCCTCGCGGCCGCGGTCCTCGTCGCGGAGGCGCACGATCGCGCCGACAAAGACGACATCGGCCGGGAGGCTGCTCGAATCGGCCACCTGGGCGCGGGCGACGCGCTCCTCGATGTCCTTGATCTTCGCGTCGTTCATCGCCTTGTCCTCGCGGGATGCGTGGTACTCGGCGTTCTCGCGGAGGTCGCCGAGCGCGCGCGCTTCGGCGATGCGCTGGATGAGCTGCTTGTCCATGGCGCGCAGTTCTGCGAGCTTCTCGACAAGCTTGACCTTCTCTTCGGCGGTGATGAAGTCCATGGAGACGATCCTTGGTGAAAACAGGCGACGCGGGAGGAGGCTCCCGCGTCAGGCGGTCAGGATAGCCGATCGGGGCCGTCGGGTCGACGGGACTGCAGGCGCCCTCGGAGGCGCAATGCGATGGCGAGCACCCAAAGGCCCGCGGCGAGGAGCGCCCCATGCCGCACCAGCGCCCACTCGCTTGAGCCTGGATCAAGCGGAATCGCGGCCGCGCAGCGCCAGAGAAGCGTCGGGCTGCTCGCGGGCACCGTGGCCTCGAGGACCGTACGCCACGGGGTTGCATCGCCCGGCGGGGGAGCCGGCGCGAACGCCGGCGAACCGGTCGGTGCAACGGCCTCGCCGACGATGCCGATGGCTATCGGAAGCACGGCCGCGATGGCGAGCGCGGCCATCGCGCGCGTGCGGACGCGACGCGATGCGGATGAACCGAAGAGCGCGAGCGCGGCGCCGCTGAGCGCGACGGCGACACCGATCGCCGCGACGACGAGCCAGGTGCGCGGCAGCGACCAGCTGCTCACGAGCCGCAGCGGCCACACCACGACCTGCAGCAGCACGAACACGGCGAACGCGTCGAACACCGACTGAAGCAGCGGCGCCGACGACGGGCGCGCCGAGAGTCGCAGCAGCGGCCAGCCGATCGCGATGCCGACGCCGATCGAGGCGAAGAGGATCTCAAGCGTGGGGCCGTAGCTCGCCGTCTGCGGCTGGACCGGAGGACGGAAGCCGAAGAGCAGGATCCAGGTCACGAACACCCAGAGCGCCGAGAGCATGACGAGCCCGCGCGGCACGAAGAGCCCCCGCGCAAGCGGTGCTTGCGATGACGCGGTTGAATCGTCGGTTTCGGCGCTCGTCACCGTGTGTTCCGCGCTTCGGCGGATGGGCTCAGTTGGCGGGAGCGGCGTCGTTCGATGCCGCAGACGCTGCGTCGGCGCGGACGGTCACGAGATCGCCGCGCAGGTCGATGCTGCGGCCGCCGCCGCTGTCGATGCGCTTCTGCGTCGCGTAGAGGTAGTCGAGCGTGCGGAGCTTGGCGTCGGGCGTCACCTCGGCCACCGAGCGGTCGCTCGGCGCGCGTCCCCACAGCAGGCGTCCGTTGTTGCGCGTGATGAGCGACAGCGTCTGGTCCTGCGCGTACTGCGAGAGGTCGATCGCGGCGATCTCGGCGTACCAGGGCTTGCCGATCAGGAGCCTGGTGAGCTCGAGCGCGGCGGCGACATCGCCGCCCGGCCACGCGGATCCGTAGTCGCCGCGGTTCGGTTCGGCGGTGCCGACGATCGCGTTGTAGTGCGGCTCGGCAGGGCGGTGGCCCGCGGTCCACTGCATGGGAAGAAGGCGCGCGGCCTCGTCGACGAGGTAGTCGAACTCGCCGTGACGGACGACGGCGAACGGCCGCACGAAGGTGGCCTCGACGAGGAAGCCTCCGTCGTCGGCGAGCCGCACCTGTTCGATCGAATGGAACCAGCCCGTGGTCTGCAGCGCGGCGCGGGCCTTCGCGAGGCGGTTCGGGTCGAGCACCGAGCCGTCGCCCACGGCCATGGCGACGCGGTCGGCGACCTCGGCGCGGCGCTTGCCGTCGAACCAGCCCGGCGCGTCGATGTAGTCGACGGTGGTCGCGCTGCCGCCGGCCATCACCTGCGCGTCCATCCGGTGCCGCAGCTTGGGCACGCCCCAGAGGACGAGCACCGCAAGGACGACGAGGAACGCGGTCGCGGCGATCGCCGATGCGCGGCTGCCGATCGATGTCAGCGTGCTGCGGAGCGAATCGAAGCGGTCTGCGAGCGAGGAGGACTTCTTGCGTGAGCTGCGGGCCATCCGTGGCCTTCCTTGATGTTCGTGTGCGGTTGAAGCTGGAACTATGAAGCGGGAACTCGGGGCCGTGCGGTCGATGCGGTCAGTGCGTCGGCACCGTCACGGCGATGGTCGGATTCGGGTCGTCGTCGCGCGCGAGCGCCGCGCGCACGATCCTGGTGCAGAGTTCGGGCATCTCGATCCCGATGTGGCGCGCGGCCATCGGCACGAGCGAGTGCGTCGTCATGCCGGGCGCGGTGTTGATCTCGAGGAACCACGCGCCATGCGAGTCGACGATGAAGTCGGCGCGCGCGATGTCGCGGAGGCCGAGCGCGGAGTAGATGCCGCGCGTGGCGTTGCGCATCTCCTCGGCGACTTCGGCGGGCACTTCCGGGTCGACCACATAGCGCGTGTCGTCGCGGAAGTACTTCGCCTCGTAGTCGTAGTAGGTCGTGGCGGGAATGATCTCGATGATCGGAAGGACCTCGCCGTTCACGATGCCGACGGTCATCTCGCGGCCTTCGATGTACTGCTCCGCCATGAGCATCTCGCGCTTCGACTCGAGCTCGGCGCGCCCGCGCAGCACTTCGGCGACCGTGTGGCAGATGCGCAGGTCGACGCTCGATCCGTCGTTCGACGGCTTGAGGACGAGCGGCGGATCGAGGTCGAGGAGCTCGCGCCGGCGCACCTCGCGCGAGCGGGGCGTGCGGATCTCGATGCGCGTCGCGTGCATCTTGGTCGCGAGCTTGTTCATCGCGATCGCCGCGGCGCGCGGCTTCGGGCCGATGTAGGGGATGCCCTCGCTCGCGTGGATCTCCTCGAGGATCTCCTGCAGCGGGCCGCCCTCGCCCCACGGACCGTGCACCACGGGGAAGACCGCATCCGGAGCGTGCGCGAGGATCTCCTCGCGGGTGACCCGCTCGATCGTGAGCGGGACCGCCTCGAACGCGCCGCCCGCGTTGATCGCGCGCGCCACCTCGGCACCCGACATGAGGCTCACCTCGCGCTCGGCGTCGGGCCCGCCCATGAGGACGAGCACGCGCTTCTTCGCGTGCTTCGCATGCGAGCCGTGGTGGGGATTGGCGGCGTGGGTCGATCCGTTCATTCGGAGAATCCTCAGGTTCGGGACGGAGCAAGGTCGGACACATCTCCGCGACGCCACTGCACGACTTCCGTGGCGAGCAGAACCCCGAATCTCTTCTCCACCGCGGCCTGTACCTGTTCGACGAGCCGCCGCATGTCGTCGGTCTTCGCCCCGCCCGAGCCGGAGGGCTGGTCGAAGGCGAGGAAGTTGCCGTGCGTCGTGCTGACGACGGCGCTTCCGACGCGCAGCCCCTTGAGCCCGGCAAGGTCGATCAACTTGCCTGCGCTTTCGCGCGTGCCGTCGGGCATCAGGGGATTCCGGAACATGCAGCCCGCGCTCGCGGCGCCCATCGGCTGCGTCGACTTCTTGTACTTGAAGATCTCCATCACGCGCGCGCGGCATGCGATCGCGTCGTCCTCGTGGACGCGGAGGGCCGCCCACACCACGATGCCTGCGGGAAGGTTCGTCTCCCGATAGCCGAAGTGCAGCTCGTCGCGCGTGTAGACGCGCAGCTCGCCGCTCGGCGCGATCATCGCGACCGCGTCGACGACATCGCCGATCGCACCGAACTTGCCGCCCGCGTTCATGCGGATCGCGCCGCCGAGCGTCGCCGGGATGCCCGACATCTGCTCGATGCCGCGCAGGCCGCGTCGCGCGCACTCGTGGATCAGGGGCTCGAGCTGCGCGCCGCCCCAGACGCGCATGCGCTCGACCGCGCCGTCGGCGTTGAACTCGACGGACTTGAACACCGGCGACTTGAGCGACACCACGACGCCGTCGACGCCCTCGTCGTCGACGAGGAGGTTCGCGCCAGAGCCGAGCACGCGGAGCGGGATGCCGTCGCGGCGGCAGCGCTGCGCGAGCGTGGCGAGCGCGTCGAGCGTGAGCGGCGTCACGAGGATGTCTGCCGCGCCGCCGACGCCGTACCAGGTCTTGTCGCCAAGCGGCGCGTTGAGCTGGACCTCGACGGCGAGGTCTGCGTAGAGGCTCGACGGACTGGCCACGGTCATGCCACCGCCTCTTCGGCCTCGGCGCGCGCGTAGGTCGACTGCGCGCCGCCGCGCGCAAGGAGGTCCTGCGCGATCGTGTTCACGGGGCCTGCGCCCATCGTCACGATCAGGTCGCCGTCGCAGGAGTGCTCCTCGAGGTGCTCGACGATCTGATCGAAGTTCGGGATGTGCACCGCGGACTTGCCCTTCGCGAGCAGGCGGTCGACGAGGTCCTGCGCCGAGACGCGCGTCTTGTCGACCTCGCTGTCGCGCACGAAGTAGATGTGCGGCACGATGATCTCGCTGGCCTCGGTGAAGCTCGACGCGAACTGGTCGAGGAGGAAGCGCGTGCGGCTGTGCTGGTGCGGCTGGAAGACGCAGATGAGGCGCTTCGGGTTGTGCGCGGCGCGCAGGGCGCGCAGCGTCTTCTCGCACTCGGTCGGGTGGTGGCCGTAGTCGTCGTAGACCTCGACGCGGCGGCCGCCCGGAAGCGTGCGCACGCCGAGCTTCTGGCTGCGGCGGTCGAGGCCGCGGAAGCTGCTCAGCGCCTCGGTGATGTCGTCCCAGTCGGCGCCGAGCCAGTTGTTGATGATGCCGGCGGCGGCGCTGTTGAGCGCGTTGTGCGGGCCCGGCATCTGGTTCGTCCACTGCGCGATCCAGTGGCCGCGCCACAGCACGCCGACGCGATGGACCTGCTGGTCGTAGACGACCTGGTAGTCGGCCTCGGGCGAGAAGCCGAAGGTCGCGACCTCGCAGTCGAGGCCTGCGGTCACCTCGCGGCGGTGCGCGTTGTCCTCGGCGATGAGCAGCTTTCCGCCCTGCGCCGCGGTGGGAATGATGCGCGCGAAGTCGCGGAAGCTCTCGATGATCTCGTCGAGCGACGTGGAGTAGTCGAGGTGGTCTTCCTCGATGTTGTTGATGAGGCCGATGGTGGGGCGGTGCTGGTGGAACGAGCGGCTGTACTCGCACGCCTCGCACACGAGGATGCCGGGCTTGCCCTCGAGCGCGCCGGTCGGGATCGCGCGCGCGCCGGTGCGCGAGCCGCCGCCGATCTGGTCGCAGGTCGCGCCGACGATCACGCTCGGATCGAGCCCGCAGCGGATGCCGACCCACGAGGTCATCGCGGTCGTGGTGCTCTTGCCGTGCGTGCCCGCGATCGACACCGCGGTGGTGCCGCGCTGCGCGAGGCCCACGCCTTCCGCGTACGAGATCCAGTCGATGCCCTTGTCGTTCGCGGCGAGGATCTCGGGGTGGTCGCCCTTGATCGCCGCCGAGGCGATGACGAGCCGCGTGCCTTCGGGAAGCGAACGCATCGCCGCGCCGATGCGCACGGGAATGCCGGACTGCTCGAGGCGCGTGATCGCGCTGCCGTCGGACTGGTCGGAACCCGTGACGATCGCGCCGCGGCGCTGCAGCATGAGCGCGAGTCCGTTCATGCCGGATCCGCCGATGCCGATGAAGTGCGCGTGAAGACCCGCGAAGGTGAAGTCAGGCGACTGATGGAACGGGAGGGACTTCATCGGTATCTGGGTGCAAGCCTCGGTTGGCTTGGTCTCCAGCGACACAGCGGCAATAGATGGCTTGTTCACGCGCCTCGCGCTCCATGCGATGGGGTGGATTTGACACAGACCCGATTGGGCGCGCGGAGGTCCGCGCGACTCCACATTATCGGCGAGAACTGCCTTTCCGCGCCACTTTCTTTGAGGTTCGGTTCAGGTTTCCGGGAGTCTTCCGCGAGGTGCCCGCCGCGGTCTTGGCGGCCGACTTCGCCTCGCTGCAGAACCGCTGGCAGATCGCGTCGTTCGCGCAGTCGCCGCCGCGCGCCTTGCAGGCCCGGCGTCCGTGGAAGATGAGGAGGTGCGAGAGGAGGCACCATTCGTCGCGGGGGAAGAGCGCCATCAGGTCGCGCTCGATCGCCTGCGGGGTCTTGCCTCGGGAAAGCCCGAGGCGCGCCGAGAGCCGGGCCACATGCGTGTCGACCACCACGCCCTCGTTGATCCCGAAGCAGTTGCCGAGGACGACATTGGCGGTCTTGCGCGCAACTCCTCGCAGGAGCAGGAGTTCCTCCATCGTACGCGGCACCTCGCCGCCGAAGCGATTCACCAGGATCCCGCAGGTCTCGTGGACCGCCTTCGCCTTCGAGCGGAAGAGCCCGATCGAGCGGATGAGGGGCTCGATCTCGGCAGGCGTGGCGCGCGCGTAGTCGGCAGGGGTGGGGAAGGCCTTGAAGAGGCCGGGGGTCGCCTTGTTGACCGCGACATCGGTGCACTGCGCCGACAGGATCGTGGCGATCAGGAGTTCGTGCGGCTTCGTCCAGTCGAGCTCGCAGTGGGCGTCGGGGTAGCGCGCCTTGAGCATGGCAAGGAGATCGGCCGCGCGGGCCCTCTGCGCAGGGGTCTTGCGGGGGAGCGCGTCAGGCACGGCGGCGCGCTCCCATGCCGGCGGCGCTGAGCCCGGCGAGCGCGAGAAGCGAGACGACCTCCGCGGTCGCGACGCGCGAGGCGAAGGCGTGGGTGCGGTCGACCTCGGCCTTCGCATCGATCGCCTGCGAACGGGTGGTTTCATCCGCGGCAAGCGCTCGGTACTTCGCATCGGCGGCGCGGAAACCCTCGAGCGCTGCGAGGCTCACGCCGACCGACGCGACCGCGGCGACGAGCGCGGCGATGCGGAGCCCACGCAGCGGCTCGGCCGACTTGGCGCGTTGCGAGATCGCGAGCTGGACCGCAAGCGCGGCCACCGCGATCGCCGCGAGGACGATCCGCGGCCGCTGCGCGAGATCGAACACGCGCTCGACGAGGAATCCGGCGACGAGCTGCCGGCCGAGCGTCGGCTCGGCGGCGATGAACGACTCGTAGCCGGTCATCGAGAGCGGAAGTTCGCGCGCGGCGGGGAAGATCGCCATCGCGGCGACGCCGCCCACCACGGCGAACGCGAACCACATCAGGAGGGCAAGCCAGAACACGATGTCGGCGGCGCGCTGCATGGAGCGGATCGTATCGCGTCCGGAGAGCTACACTCGCCGCCATGCCGCAGTCGCGCATCGATGTCCGCCCGAACCTCGCAGCGACGATCGCGCCGCTCGCGGCGGATGCGTCGCCGCTCGGCGTGCGCGACGCGATCGCGTGGCTGT
>JBKCZS010000246.1:0-5283 GCA_046337925.1 bacterium
ATCGGTGCCACCGTGCACCTCGATCGCGCGCCGACGAAGTACGACGGCCTCTCGCCGACCGAAGTCTGGATCAGCGAGGCGCAGGAGCGTCTCGTGCTCGCGGTGTCGCGCGCGACTCTCGACGAACTCGCGCAGATCTGCGCCGACCACGGCGTCGAGTGGTGCGAGCTCGGCGTGTTCGGGCTTGAGAATGCGCAGGGCGGCCATGACATCGCGCTCTTCTGGCACGGCACCGAAGTCGGGCGCCTCTCGTGCGAGTTCCTGCACGGCGCGATCCCGATGCCCGTGCGCGAAGCGGTGTGGGACGCATCGTGGGCCGCGCAGCAGCGCGCACCGAAGCGCGCGCCGCGGTTCGAGCGCGATCTCGCCGACGCCCCGGCCGACGCGCTGCGCGTGCTCGAGACGCTCCTTGCGCACCCGAACATCGCAAGCAAGGCGTGGATCATCCGCCAGTACGACCACGAGGTGCAGGGCTCGAGCGTGCTCAAGCCGCTCGTCGGCGCGCCCGTGGGAACCTCGGGCGGCGGGCCTGGCGACGCCGCCGTCATCCGCCCGAAGAAGGACTCCGATCGCGCGCTTGCGATCGGAAATGGCCTCGCGACGGGCCTCGGCTCCGATCCCTACGCGATGGCGATTGCGGCGATCGACGAGTGCGTGCGCAACCTCGTGTGCGTCGGCGCCGACCACACGCGCATCGCGATCCTCGACAACTTCTGCTGGCCGAGCTGCAAGGACCCGCGCAACATGGGCGCTCTCGTGCGCGCGTGCGCGGGCTGCTACGACGCAGCGAAGGCCTACCGCGCGCCGTTCATCTCGGGCAAGGACTCGCTCAACAACCAGTTCGTCACCGAGGACGGCCGCACGATCCAGATCCCACCGACGCTCCTCATCTCGGGCTTCGCGCCCGTCGAAAAGGACTCGCGCGCGGTGTCGATGGACGCGAAGCGCGCGGGCTCGAAGCTCGTCGCGGTCGGCACGACCACGAACCGCCTCGGCGGCTCGCACTTCGCGATGCTCGCGGGCACGCACGCCGGTTCGCCGAAGATCGCGGCGCCGTGCCTCAAGACCGGCCCTGCGAACGCGGCGGCGGTTGCGCGCGCGATCCGCGCGGGCATCGTCCGCTCGGCGCACGATGCGAGCGAGGGCGGCGTCCTCGTCGCGGCCGCCGAGATGGCGTTCGCCGGCGGGCTTGGACTCTCGCTCGATCTCGCCAAGCTACCGTGCGACGGCGAGGCCGGCTTCCTCGCGCGTGCGTTCGCCGAGGATGCATCGCGCTACCTGCTCGAGGTCGAGGAGTCCGATCTCCCCGCGCTTGCAAAGGCGCTCGGAGCCGTGCCGCATGCGGTGATCGGTTCGTTCGATGCAAGCGGCGAACTTGCGCTCGCGGGCGCGGGTGCCGTCGCGCGTGCGAAGGTGCGCGCGCTTGGCGAAGCGTGGAGCGGCGGCATGGCCGCAGGAGGATTCTCGTGAGTCGTCAGGCGAAGTCAGCATCGCTCCGCGCGCTCGTCATCACGGCGCCCGGCATCAACTGCGACGGCGAGCTCTGCGAGGCGTTCGAACTCGCGGGCTGCACGGTCGACAGCGAGCTCCTCTCGCGGCTTTCGCGCGACCCCGCGCAGATCGACCGCTACGACCTGATCGGCCTTCCCGGCGGCTTCAGCTACGGCGACGACATCGCAGCGGGCCGCATCATGGCCGCGCTCATCCGCCAGTCGATCTATCCGGCGCTCGCGGCCGCGATCGAGCGCGGTGTTCCGATGATGACGCCGTGCAACGGCTTCCAGATCGCGGTGCAGGCCGGGCTTCTTCCCGGCCCGAACCCGGGCGAACCGTGGAGCGATGTGCCGGGCGAACCGACCGTCGCGCTCGCGCAGAACGCGACCGCGCGCTTCAACGACATCTGGACCACGATGGAGATCCCCGCGAACACGCGCTGCGTGTGGACGCGCGGACTCGTGATGGATGCCGATACGGCACTCATCCCGTGCGCGCACGGCGAAGGCCGCTTCGTCGCCGACGAAGACACCATCGCACAGCTTGAGGCGAACGGGCAGGTCGCGGTGCGCTACGGCGCGAGCGATCACTTCAACGGTTCGATCAACCGCATCGCAGGCATCTGCGACACGACTGGGCTTGTGTTCGGCCTGATGCCGCACCCCGAGCGCTACCTGCGCTGGACGCAGCATCCGCGCTGGACGCGCCTTTCCGAGGCGCAGCGTGCGGGCGATCCGCCGGGGCTTCAGATGTTCAGGAACGCCGTCGCACACGCGATGGCGCGGCGCGAAGGCGCAGGAGCGCGACGATGACGACGGCTGCAACCACCGGAACCAAGACCCTTCGCTGTGCCACGATCGGCGTCGGCAAGATGGGTCGCCATCATGCGCGGCTCTATGCGACGACCGACGGCTGCGATCTGGTCGGCGTCGTCGACGGCAATGTCGACCGCGCGAGCAAGGTCGTCGAGGAGTGGGGCGGGCGCGCGTTCGGATCGATCGACGAGCTGCTGGCGGCCGGCGTCGATGCCGTGACCGTCGCGACGCCGACCGTCACGCACCGCGCGATCGTCGAGCCGCTCCTCAAGGCGGGCGTCGCGTGTCTCGTCGAGAAGCCGCTTGCCCCCGATGTCGCCGAGGCGCGCGCGATCGCCGATCTTGCGAAGAGCACGGGTTCGCTTCTCCAGGTCGGGCATGTCGTGCGCTACGACCCCGTGATGGTGGCCGTGCGCGAACTCGTGGCCGCGGGCTCGATTCGTCCGCGCTTCATCGAGATCGACCGCGTCAGCCCGATGACCTTCCGTTCGGTCGATGTCGGCGTCGTGCTCGACATGATGATCCACGACCTCGATGTGCTGCTCGCGCTGATGGGCGCGGAGCCCGAGGAGATCCACGCGAACGCGGTGTGCGTCGTCGGCGAGGCCGAGGATGTCTGCAACGCGCGGCTCGTGTTCCCCGCGGGCCCCGACGGCATCCGCTGCACCGCGAATGTGACGGCGAGCCGCCTCGCGCTCAAGACCGAGCGCAAGATCCGGCTGATCAGCGAAGACGCGTATGTCTCCGCCGACTTCGTCGAGAAGAAGGGCACCGTCGTCCGCAAGACCGCGAACGCGTCGCAGCTTGCCGATGTGCGCGAGCGCCTGCGCCGCGGCGAGGATCTCTCGAGCGTGAACTACCTCGAGATGATCGCGATGGAGCCGCTGGCCGTCGGAACGGGCGAGCCGCTCAAGCTGCAGCTCCTCGACTTCCTCGACGCCGTGCGCACGAACCGCCGGCCGCTCGTGAACGCGGAGGACGGCTTTGCGGCCGTGCGCACCGCGGAGCGCATCGTGGCGGCCGCAAAGGCTGCGGGTTCGCGCATGGTCTGACAAGGCTCGCTCGACCGGCGCACCGAACCCGCCGATAAGGCCATCCATGCCGACCGTCGACCGCTACACCTCCGAAGCGCCCGCCGAATGCGATGTCGCCATCGTGGGCGGCGGCTTCAGCGGACTGATGTCGCTCGTGCGCCTCGCGCAGTGCGCGCCGAAGTGCCAGTGCGTGGTGTTCGAGCGCCGTCCGCTGCCTGCGCCCGGAGTGGCGTATGGCGCGTGCGACGGCGAGCATCTCCTGAATGTTCCCGCGGGACGCATGGGTGTCTTCGCCGACCGTCCGACGGGCTTCCACGAGTGGCTCGAGCGCAACGCTCCCGGCCGCTACCGCGCCGACGAGTTCGTGCCGCGCGCGCTCTTCGGCCGCTACCTCGCGGAGTCGGTGTCGCAGACGCTCGCCGAGACCAATGCGTGCGCCGCGTTCGTGCGCGACGCGGTCGTGCACATCGAGCCGCTCGGACAGCGATTCGAACTGCTGCTCGCCTCGGGCCGCACGGTTCTCGCGCGCGGCGTGATCCTGTCGCCGGGCCTCCCGCCCGCGCGCGCGCCATGGCGTGCCGTCGACGAGGGCGTCACGCGCACGCTGCTTGCGCACGACCCATGGGACAAGGCCGCCGTGCAGGGTCTCGCGCCGGGTGGCGATGCGGTCCTCGTCGGGAGCGGCCTCACCTCGATCGATCTCGTGATGAGCCTGCGCCGAAGCGGCTGGACCGGCCGCATCGTGCTCGTCTCGCGCAACGGCCGGCTGCCGCTGCCACACGCTGCGTCGCACGGAACACCCGTCGTCTACGACCCGCAGGAACTCATGAAGGGCGTGCATGCGGCGTTCCGTGCGGTTCGCAGCGCCGTGCGCGAGCTTGCGCGCAACGGCCACGCATGGCATGCGGCGATCGACGGCGTGCGCCCGCATGTCCAGGCGATCTGGAGCGCGTGGCCGCCGGCCGAGCGGCAGCTCTTCCTGCGGCGCCTGCGGCCGTACTGGGAGATCCACCGCCACCGCGCGCCCGCGCATCTCCTCGAGGCGATCGAGCGCGAACGCGCTGCCGGTTCGATCGAGGTGCTCGCCGGCGCGATCGCATCGATGCGCATGGACGCGGACGGCACGCACGCGGAGGTCGTGGTGCGCACGCCGCACGGTTCGCTCCGTTCGCTGCGCGCATCGCGCGTCATCAACTGTTCGGGCCCCACGATGAGCGTCTCCGAGACGCTCGATCCGCTGCTTGGCGCGATGCTTCGCATGGGCTTCGCCTCGGCCGACCGGCTCGGTCTCGGCCTGCGCGCCGATCGCGAAGGCCGCCTGGTCGGCGCGGACGGAGCGGTGCAGCCGCGCGTCCGGCTCGTCGGGGCGCTGCGACGCGGCGAACTCTGGGAGTCGACCGCCGTGCCGGAGCTTCGCGCGCAGGCCGCCGTCGCGGCGGAGTCGCTGTCGCAGGAACTCGGCTGCGGCTCGGTCGACCGACGCGCGTTCGGCGGCGCGCCCGATGCGGCACCACGCGGCGCGATCGGAGGCTGCGCGTGAGCCCGGCCGCGCGCACGGCGCGTGCGTCCGACACCCTCTCCGCCTGCGAGCGGCTGCGCATCGGCTCGCATCTCTCGACCGCAGGTTCGCTGCGCGCCGCCATCGACGAGGCGGTCGGCTACCGCTTCGGCGCCGTGCAGATCTTCACGCGCAACCAGAGGCAGTGGGTCGCCAAGCCGCTCGAGAAGGGCGAGATCGCCGACTTCGCCGCCGCGCGCAAGGGCACGGTCTTCGAGGACGCCTCGCGGATCGTCAGCCACAACAGCTACCTCGTGAACCTCGCGTCGCCGGACGACGAGGCGCTCGCGAAGTCGCTCGCCTGCGAGCGCGCCGAGCTCGAGCGTTGCGAGGCGCTCGGCGTCGCGGTGTCGGTCGCGCATCCCGGCGCCCACATGAACGG
>JBKCZS010000247.1:0-6146 GCA_046337925.1 bacterium
GCGCCCCCGACGCCGACGTAACCCTCCGCACAGCCGCCCGCGCCGACACGACCGCCATCTGCGAGGGCGGGCCTGGAGCGACGTTTACTGACAGCCGCGAGCCGATCGTCGGCGTGTTCCGGTTCCTGCAGCGCGCGTGGCGTCTCGCGGTCGACGAGAAGACCGGCGAACTCCTGCTCGCCGCGAACACCGACGAGAAGATCGAGAAGTTGCTCCACCGCACGATCCACAAGGTCGCAGACGACATCGAGAAGCTGTCGTTCAACACCGCGATCGCGGCGATGATCGAGTTCGTGAACGCCGCCACGCGCCCGCAGTCGCTCACCGACCCGGCGCAGGGCGGCCTGACGCGCGACCAGCTCGCGCGCTTCGCGACGATCCTCTGGCCATTCGCGCCGCATATCGCCGACGAAATCGGCGCCAAGCTCGGGATCTCGGGCACCACGCACGAAGGCATGCGCGTGAGCCTCGCGAACCAGCCGTGGCCCGCGGTCGACCCGTCGAAGCTCGTCGACGACGAGGTCGAGATGCCCGTCCAGATCCAGGGCAAGATCAAGGCGCGCCTCATGGTGCCTGCGAAGGCCGACGCCGCCGCGATCGAGACGCTCGCGCTCGCACACGCCGATGTCGTTGCTGCGATCGCGGGCCGCGCGGTGAAGAAGGTCGTCGTCGTGCCGGGCCGCATGGTGAACATCGTGGTGTGAACTGCTTGGAGTTCGCGCGCGCTGCCGCTACGCTCTGCGGATGCGCGCGTCTCTCTCCAGCATCGATGCCTGCGTGCGCGCCGTCGCAGCGGCGCTGTTCGCGCTGGCGGCGCTCTTCGTCGGCGGCTGCTCGCAGGACACGAGCGAGTTCGACCGGATCGCGATTCCGACGCGCTTCGCATTGATCCGCGACACCGCGCAGTGGGTGCCCGAATTCGACCCTTCGTGGTGGAAGGCGATCGACGCTGCCTACGCCGACTTCGACCGCGAGGCCGAGCGGATCGTGCGCGACCGGTGGGCGCCGCTCGTCGAGGAGCTCAATCTCGCCGGCCAGACGCCGGCGCCGTTCGCGCCGAACGAGGCACGCACCCGCCGCGCGCGCCAGCGTGCGATCGACAGCGAGGTCGCAGCGGCCGAGCGCGCGATGCTCGCGCGCATCGATTCCGAACTCCCCGCAGGCGCCGACCGGTTCATGGCGTTGCTCACCGCGCGCATCGAGTGCGAGCGTGCCGTCGCCGTCTGGGCCGAGCCCGAGCGGCCGCTGCCCGGGCCGCTCGAGGAGCTCTCGCGCGTCGGCGTCCACCGGGGCGACGACGCCACCCTCGAGGCTGCGATCATCGCCTACGGCGAGATCGCGCGCGAGGCGCGTCGGCTCGCCAACGAGCGCAGCAGGGCGTATCTCGAGTGGACGGAGGACTTCGTCGCGCTCGACGCGGCGCTGCAGCAGGCGCGTGCCAACTCGCCCGACGGCAAGGGACGCCCGGTCGACCGTGCGCAGAAGGCCGTGGACCGCCGCCTCGAGTCGATGCGTTCCGCGCGCGCGCAGACGACCGAATCGCTGCGCATGAAGCTGCTCGAGGCGGGCGACGCGTTCGCGCGCGCCATCGCCGACGACACCGTGCGCGAGGAGTTCATCGAGCGCCTCGAGGCCGATCTGCACGAAGGCATGTCGACGCGGCGCACGATGGAGATGTATGCGCGGCTCGCCGAGCGCGTGATCGCGCAGGCGCATCCCGACGATCCGGCGCGGATCGAGTCGTTCCGCGCCGATGTCGCGCGCGGGCTCGAGCTCCAGGGCTCGAAGCGCTCGCTGCTTCGCTCCAACGACCCCGCGGTGCGCAAGGCCGCCTACGACGAGCTTTCGGCGATGCCACGCTCGATCATCGAGAGCGCGGGCAAGAAGCTCGACGAGCGACTCGGCCGGCGGCTGTTCTGGCAGGCTGTCCGGGTCGACCTCGGGCAGATCGGCGAGGAAGACGCGGTTGCGGCCGTGTTCGCGAACGAACCACCGCAGCCCGCCGACCCGAACCCGGCGGATGTTCCCGAGGCGATCGCAGAGGCCGCAGGCGGCGCCGACCGTCTCGCGTTCTACGGCACGGCCCTTTCGCCGCGCGTGCTGCGCACGCTTGGCGCCGGGCTCGGGCTCGAAGGCGCGCTGCAGATCGAGTTCGACGCGATCGTCGAGGACGAGACGAAGCGCCTCCTCGAGAGCGTGCCGCCGGAAGCGAAGCGCGTCGATGACGCGGGGCGGAGCCTTGACCGCGGCGGGCCGCCCGCCGACGAGGCTGCGCTTCGCAGCACGGTGCGCGAGGCGATGTCGGAGGTGCGCAGCGCGACCACCACGATGCTCGCCCGCAACCGCGCGGCGAACGCGCGCGTGATCGAAGCCGCGATGCGCATCGCGGAGGTCGACGCGAGCCATCCGCTCATCGTCGAGGCGAGCATCGAGCTCGAGATGCTCGCGCACATCGGTTCGCGCGGGCTCGGCCAGCGTCGCGGCCGTCGCGAGCTCGAGGGTTTCGCCGGGGTCACCGTCGAGTGCTACTCGAATCCCTTCGCGGTCGCGCGGCTCATGGATGCCTCCGACGGCGAGCGCGACACGGCCGTCGCGCTGATCGCGGCGTATGGCGAGGAACTGATCGCTGCGGCGCAGTCGACGCGCGAGCGCATGCTCGACAACCTCGAGAAGTTCCTCGAGCTGGTCGTCACGCGCGACCGTCGCGCGCAGTTCGGGCTGCCCCCTTGGAAACTCGAGGTCGCATCCCCGGAGGCCATCGAACTTCGGTTCAAGATCGTCGCCGAGATCGGCGAAGTGCTCGGCCCCGAGGTCGCGCTCGCGTATGAGCGCTGCTGGCGCCGCCTCGAGCGCCCGGCCCTCGAGCAGCAGCCGGCGGCCGAGATCCTCCGCATCCGCGGCGTACTCGAGCGAGGCGGAATCGATCCATTGCTCGAGGTCTCGCTCCGCGGAGCGCTTGCCGCCGCGGAAGGGGCCCGCGAGCGCGCGGTGCGCGCCACGCACCGCTGGCGCGCGAACACCGTGGTCGGGGAGCGGCTCGATTCGCCCGACCAATGGCGAACGGCGATCTTCAGCGAGCCGCTTGGTGCTTTCCTCTACAGCCAGATCGCCGACGCCGACGACCGCGGGGCCGCGATCTGCGAGCTGCTCGCCGCGATGTCCGGAGAGCCGGACGCGGTCCTCGACGCCGCGCGCATCCGAGAGCGTCCGATCGTGAAGACGATCCGCCCCTGGTGGCCGTGACCCAGCTGCTCGGAAACGACCGACGCGCGGCCGTTTGCTGGTGACGCCGGAGACAGACGGAACCTCCGAACCGAAGATGGTCTGCGCGACCAAGCCGACTGCGATGAACGGAATCGCGACATCGATGAACTCGCGAACCGAGCCCTCGACGGTCTTCATCCGGTCTTCCGAACTTTATGGGGTCCTTCGACATGTATCCCGCGGTTTCGCTGCCGCGCATCGTTCCGGCGAAGCCAACGGTGGCGTCGCCTGCGGCGGCGGCTCTGCCTTGACCACGAGCCTTCGACCTGCATCTGGAGCGGCTGTCGATAATCGGCGCCATCGCGCCTTGGTGAGCTCGACCAGATGTGGTTGCGGGCTCATCGCGTGGCGCGCGGCGGCCTGGCATGCATGAAGGCTCGGCTCCGCTCCGCAGGCGTGCGGGGCCGAAGGGACCGCTCAGCCGATAGCCCCGATCAGGGCTGATCTTTCAAAGAATATTGGCGAAAGCCATCGTGATCCTGCGTCCGCGGCCCGTGCGCCCGCGATATCGACTTCGGTCGCGGTGGCCGCAGAGTCCGCGGATCCGGACCGCCGCCCCGCCTCACGCAGCAGGAAGTACCCATGTCGATTCAGCCGAACCTCCAGCATCGCGCCGCAATCCTTCTCGTCGTGCTCCAGGCCCTCCTGGCGCTTCTCGCCCAGGACTGCCTCGCGCAGGGCGCCGACACGCGCTTCGTGCGCGCCAACGCGCCCGCGGGCGGGAACGGAACCAGCTGGGCCACGGCGTACAACAACATCAAGACCGCCGTCACCGCCGCGAACTCGAACCAGAGCATCAAGAAGATCTGGGTGGCGAAGGGAACCTACTTCCCGGGCACGACGCGATTCACGCTCAAGAACAACCTCGCCCTCTACGGCGGGTTCGCGGGCACCGAGACGCAGCTTTCGCAGCGCAACATCGCGCTGAACGAGACGATCCTGACCGGTCAAGGAACGAACGCCATCATCAACGGCGGCACGACGAACGAGACGGCCATCGTCGACGGTTTCACGATCCGCGACGGCTTCACGACGCAGGAGAACGGCGGCGCGGTGCTCAACGGCAGCTCGACCTTCCGCAACTGCCGTTTCGTCGACAACTTCTCGGCGAACAGCGGCGGCGCGTGGTACGGCGACGCGGGTACGCCGCGATTCATCGCCTGCGAGTTCATCGGCAACGAATGCGGCGCGGGAGGCGCGGCCATCGAAACGGTGGACGGTTCGTTCGTCGTCGTCGGCTGCCGATTCAGCGGCAACACTGCTGCATTCGCGGTGATCTACTCGGCCGAGGGGTCGGTGACGGTCGTCGATTCGCTCATCGCCGGGAACGACGCGGCGGGAATCCTTGCGATCCAAGGGCCGATCGTGGTGCGCAACTCGACGATCGCCGCCAACGACAGCCCGATCATCGGCGCAGTGGGACTCCGTACGAACGGAACCAGCACGATCGAGAACTCGATCATCAGGCAGAACTCGATCGTTGGAAACTTCAACGCTTCCTACTCGTGCCTGCCCGCCTCCGCGCCTGGCGCTGGAAACACCAGCGCTGATCCGCGCTTCGTGAACCCGCAGGCAGGCAACTGGCGCGTCGCGTCGAACTCGCCCACGATCGATGCTGGAAGCGTGGCGCTGCTGCCGACGGATGCATTCGATCTCGATGGCGACGGCGACACGGCCGAGAAGCTCCCTGTCGATCTTCAGGGCGGGGTCCGGCGCTCCGACGAGCCTGCGGTCGTCGACACGGGAGTCGGTCCCGCGCCGGTCGTCGACATGGGCGCGTTCGAGTTCGTCCGCGACTGCAACGGCAACGGCATCGTCGACTCGGCGGACATCGCCAACGGGACGAGCGCCGATACCGATGGAAACGGCATCCCCGACGAGTGCGAGGACTGCAACGACAACAAGATCCCCGATGGTGTCGAGATCGCCAACGGCACGAGCGCGGACTGCCAGGAAGACGGTATTCCCGACGAGTGCCAGCTTGGCGTCGGCGCGACCGTGCTCTCGGTGGTCGACGACGGAGCGTCCGAAGGCGATGTCGGCAACAACGCGCTCGGCAACTTCATCTGGCTGAACGCGTTCCAGGTCGAGGTGGGCGGCGAAGTGCTGCGCTCGGTCGACCTCGCCTTCGGCGGGGGAATTCCCGCGGGCGATCCCGTCACCGTGCATGTGTGGACCGACCCGACCAACGACGGAGACCCGACCGACGCCGTTCGTCGCATCAGCGTGACGGTCAACGCCGTCGCACCGGGAACGAGCCAGTTCACCACCGTCGATGTGCCGGACTTCGTGCTGGGCAAGGCGGGCACCTGGTTCTTCGTCGGTGCGCAGACCTTCAACACGCCGTTCCCCGCGCCGCGCGACATCCAGAATCCATCGGCGCTGCGCAGCTGGGTCTCCGCAGCGACGACGCTCGAGGATGCCGATCCCGATGATCTCTCCGCGGCCGGCCTCTTCGGTCTCATCGACAGTTACGGCCTGCCCGGAAACTGGCTGGTCCGCGCCCGAAGCTCGCGCGACGGCGATTGCAATGCGAACGGCATTCCCGACGTATGCGACATCGAGGCCGGGACGCTTCCGGATTGCAACGCAAACTGGATTCCCTACGGATGCGAGCTGTCGACGAACGACTGCAACGCGAATGGCACGCCCGACGACTGCGACCTCGCGAGCGGCACCGCGACCGACTGTCAGCCGAACGGCATTCCCGACAGCTGCGAGATCGCCGACGGCTCCGAAGTCGACACCGACTCGAACGGCGTGCCCGACAGCTGCGAGGACTGCAATGGCAACTCGATCCCTGATTCGGTCGAGATCGCGAACGGCACGGCGCAGGACTGCCAGCCCGACGGCATTCCCGACGAGTGCCAGCTGAACGGCGA
>JBKCZS010000248.1:0-36890 GCA_046337925.1 bacterium
GGCGCGGACCATGCGGGCCGCGGCGGCCGCCGACTCGCTCGAGCCGGTCATGTCGATCACGAGCTCCTGGTCGCCGCGGCGGCCGGTCTCCGAGAAGGCGCGGTTGCGCATGCCGTACTGCGAGGCGAGGTCGAGCGTCGCCTGCGAGGTCGAGACGAGCCGCGTGAGCGGGTTCTCCTCGCGGCCGACGAGCGCCGCGAGCACGGCGAAGAGGTCGTCGCCGAGCACGCTCACGAAGCTGCGGCCCTCGATGCCGCCGCGGCGGACGGCTTCGATCGCGCGTGCGAGCGGCACCGCGAACACCGCGCGCTCGTCATCGAGATCGCGCTGGATCTCCACGCAGTTTGCGGCGGGGACCGATGCGAACTCGGCCAGCCCGCCCGCGGGCGCGTCGAGCCCGGCGATCATGCGCGCGAGGCAGTGGATCGAGAGGCCGCTGTCGCAGCGGTCGCAGATTCCGCAGGAGAAGACCGGCTGCACCGCGACGCGCGTGCCGCGCACGGGCGCGGCGCTTCCGCCGCGCGATGCGTCTTCAACCACGCCGACGAACGAGCAGCCGAGGATGCGCCGCTCGGGAGCGGCCTCGTCGCCACCGGCGCGCAGCCCGCGCACGACCTCGCGCTCGAACGGCGTCACGAGCGCGTGCGTGACGCGGACGAGCACCTGGCCGTCGCGGGCGGTCGGGCGGGGGAGCGTTGCGAGTTCAACAGCACCGCCACGAAGGACGGCGGCGCGCATGTCGGAGGCGGATGCGGTCATGGAGAGGATTTCGGCTGGGCTGCGCCGGTCTCGGGAGTGGCGGGCTGCTGCGGCGTCGAGGCGTCGGTCGTGTCGCCGGTCGTGTCATCGGTACGGCGCACGCCGAGCACCTTCAGGCCGATCGGCGTGTTGGGCGACTCGAACGACACGGGCATCCAGAACACGAGGTGATCCCACACATCGAGTTCGCGCACGAAGGTCGGGTAGAGGTAGGTTCGGCCCGCGGCGAACGGCGTCGAGGTCGATGCGTAGTAGCCGAGCCACTCGTCTTCCTCGATGCCGTAGTTCTGGCCGGTGATCGTGCGCAGCGAGTCGAGCGACGCGATGTTGACCGCCAGCTCGCGCTGCGAAAGCGCGGCGACGAGCGCCTGGAACACCGCCGGCGTCGGATACTGGCCGAGCGCGATCGCGATCTCGGTGCGGATGTCCGAATCCTCCGCCCGATCGACGAGCCGGGGCCACAGCGTGTCGGCGACCGACGGGTCGTGCAGCCGCTGCAGCGCCTTGGCGGCCGCGAGACGCACCTGGCGGAACGGACTCGCGAGGCTCTTGGCGACGAGCGGCGCGTCGGACGCATCGCCGTGGCGGCCGAGCGCCTGCAGCGCGGCGGCGCGCACGAGCGGGTCGAGCGAATCCTCCGCGTAGAGGCGATACATCTTGAGGTACGGCGCAGCGCCGCCCCACGGCGCGTTCGCAAGGAGCACGGTTCCGCGCCGCGCGTTCTCGCGGTCGTTCGGATCGGCGGCCCACTGCGCGGCCTCGGCCGGCGTGGGGGGCGAGAAACTCTCGGTGAACTGGCTGAAGTCCGACTGAATCGTGTCGCACCCTGCGAGGGTGGCGAGGGCGACCGCGAGCGCCGAGACCGTCCGTGTCAGCATGCGGGAAGAGTACCGAATCGCGCGAACGCGCGTGCGCTACCCTGCAGGCAATGGCCCTCTCCCTCCAGACCCTCTCGATCGAGACATTCGTGCTCGGCGACTTCGCCACCAATGCCTATGTCGTCTGGGACGAGGCGGGGCCCGCCGACGCCTGCTGGGTGATCGACTGCCCCTACGAACCCGAGGCGATGATCGACTTCATCGAGTCGAAGGGCCTCAAGCCCGCGCTCTGCATCCTCACCCATTGCCACTGCGACCATGTCGCAGGCCTCTCGAGGCTGCGGCTGCGGCTCGGCCCGATCAACACCCTCTGCCATCGGGCCGAGAAGGAGTTCAACGAGGACCCCAATCTCAACCTGTCGGGGTTCATTCCGCCGGCCGTCTCGGCGCCGCCGCCGGACGCGTGCCTCAACGGCGGGGAGATGCTCGAGCTCGGCAACTACTACTTCAGGGTCCTGTTCACGCCCGGTCACTCGCCGGGGGGGATCACCCTCTGGTGTGCGGAACTCGGCGTGGCCTTCGACGGCGACACGCTGTTCGCGGGCTCGATCGGGCGGCTCGACTTCCCGACCAGCGACCCCGAGGCGATGCGCCGGTCGCTCGAACTTCTCCTGCAACTGCCCGACGAGACGCGGCTCCTGTCCGGACACGGTCCTGCGACCACCGTCGGCGCCGAGCGCCGCTCGAACCCCTACCTGCGGCCGGGTGCGTTCTGAACCCGCCCCGAGGCCCGCAGCGGGGGCCTCTTGGTCTTATACTCTCCGCCCTATGCCGTACACCATCACCCCCGGCGAAGGCTTCGGCCTTGATGTCGAGGACACGGACTACCTCAAGGACCACTTCCAGGCCCCAGACCGCTGGGTCCTGAACTTCGGTCCGCAGCACCCGGCGACCCACACGACGCTCCGCCTCGTGCTGGAGCTCGACGGCGAGCGCATCGCCCGCTGCACGCCGCACATCGGGTACCTCCACTCGGGCTTCGAGAAGCTCGGCGAGCACCATGACTACAACCAGTATGTCTGCACGATCAGCCGGATGGACTACATCTCGCCGATCGTGAACGACATCGCCTGGCACCACGCGGTCGAGAAGCTCTTCGGCATCGAGCTGACCCCGCGCGCGAAGGTCGTCCGCACCATCATGTGCGAGCTCGGCCGCATCCAGAACCACCTCCTGTGCGTCGGCGCCGCGGCGCTCGACCTCGGTGCGTTCACGGGCTTCCTCTACGGTTTCAACGAGCGCGAGTTCATCTACGACATCATCGAGTATGTCTCGGGTCAGCGCTTCCATCCGGACTGGACGCGCGTCGGCGGCGCCTGGCGCGACATCCCCGACGACGAGACCTTCAAGCGGATGGTGCGGAACTTCATCGATGTCCGCCTCCCGAAGGCGATCACCGACCTCGAGACCCTCTGCAACCGGAACCGCATCTTCGTCGACCGCCTCGACGGCGTCGGCGCCGTCACGAAGGAAGATGCGATCCAGTGGGGCCTCACGGGCCCGAACGCGCGCTGCGCGGGCGTGCGCCGCGATGTCCGCAAGGACGAGCCTTACCTCTGCTACGCCGACAACTGGGACGGCGAGGGCGCCGAGCGCGTCAAGTTCTCGATCGCGATCGCGAGCGCGGGCTGCAGCCTTTCGCGCTACCTCGTGCGGCTCGAGGAGATCAAGCAGTCGGCGAAGATCATCGACCAGCTCATCGACAAGCTGCCGGGCGGCTCGATCAACGCCGTCGCCGACGGCAAGATCGCCGTCCCGAACAAGGCCGATGTCTACGGCTCGATCGAAGGCGTGATCCAGCTGTTCGAGCTCTACATGCACAACCGCGGCTTCGACACGCCGGTCGGCGAGACCTACGGCGCGATCGAGAGCCCCAACGGCGAGCTCGGCTACTACATCGTCGCGGACGGCACGAAGTACCCGTTCCGCGCGCGCACGCGTCCGCCGTGCTTCATCAACTACCAGATCTTCCCCAAGATGATCGAAGGTCATCAGCTCGCGGACATCGTCGCGGTGCTGGGGTCCCTCAACATCATTGCGGCCGAATTGGATCGTTAGTTTGAGCGGTCGCTGCTGCGGCAGCGACCTCTGGCGAGAGTGAAGCGAAGTGTGAACGGCGCGTTCAACGCCAAGCGAAGTTAGGACCATCATGAGCTGGACGACCAAGCCATCCGCCACCACCAAGATCCCCACCCGCGCCGAGCCGTACTGCACGCAGGCGATGAAGGATCGCTGGACCAAGGACATCCTCCCGCGCTACGCCACCACGCAGGGCGCGCTCTTGCCGATCCTCCACGAGATCCAGCACGAGTACCGCCACATCCCGTACCAGGCGATGGTCGAGATCGCGTCGTTCCTCTCGATCAAGCCCGCGGATGTGATGGACACCGTGACCTTCTACGAGGAGTTCCACACCGAGCCGGTCGGCAAGTGCGTCATCGGCATCTGCCAGTCGATCGCCTGCGAGGTCTGCGGCCACCAGAAGCTCGTCGACCATGTGCGCAACCGCCTCGGCATCGAGCCGCACGAGACCACCGACGACGGCAAGTTCACGCTGCTCACCCTCGAGTGCCTCGGCTCGTGCGACACCGCGCCGGTCGCGCTCTTCAACGAGAAGCTCCACGAGAACCTCACGATCGAGACGGTCGACAAGCTCATCGACGAGGCCTCCAATGGGGCTGCGAAGGGTGGAAACGGCGGCGGACATCACTGATGCCCGCGCCCGATGAACAGCGCGGCAAGCCCTCGCTGCTCGACAACATCGAGGGCTTCTTCCGCGGAATCGTGGAAGGGCTCGACGAGCCCAAGCCGCTGGAAGCGCCAGCGGAGGAACCGACAGGCGGGGTGACCCGCGAGGTCGGCAGGAAAGTGCAGGAGGTCAGGCGCGGCGACTACATCCTGCGCAGGACCACGATCGACGAAGTGATCTACGAGCCGCTCGACAACGGCGGCAAGACCGAAGACAAATCACGCTGACTGCGAGTTCCCGATGCCAATGACCGAGCCTGTCCTCACGAAGCGCATCCCCACCTTCCCCTGGGGCGACCCCAAGACCCGCAAGACGGTCGGCGTCGATGAATTCATGGCGACCGGCGGCTACAAGAGCCTCGAGAAGGCGCTCGAGATGACGCCCGCCGACATCGTGAACCTCGTCAAGGACGCGAACCTCCGCGGCCGCGGCGGCGCAGGCTTCTCGTGCGGCCTCAAGTGGTCGTTCCTTCCGCCGCCCGATGGCGGCCGCCGCTACCTCTGCATCAACTGCGACGAGGCCGAGCCCGGCACCTTCAAGGACCGCCTGCTCTGCGACTACGACCCGCACATCATCATGGAGGGGATCGCGATCGCCTGCTGGGCCTGCCAGCTCGACACCGCGTACTTCTTCATCCGCGGCGAGTACCACCACCAGGCGAAGGTCGTCGAGCGCGCCATCCAGGAGGCCTACGCGAAGGGCATCTTCGGCAAGCAGGGCCTGATGAACGGCAAGGTGAAGTTCGCGGTCGACTGCTATCTCCACCGCGGCGCCGGCGCCTACATCTGCGGCGAAGAGACGGGTCTCCTCGAGGCGATCGAAGGCCGCCGCGGCTGGCCGCGCCTCAAGCCGCCGTTCCCCGCTGTGAAGGGCCTCTTCGGACGCCCGACCATCATCAACAATGTCGAGACGCTCGCGGCCGTGAGCCCGATCGTCGACAAGGGCCTCGCGTGGTGGAAGGGCCTCGGCTGCGAGAGCAACATCGGCGGGGCGCCGAGCTACGGCCCGAAGCTGATGGGCGTCTCCGGCCATGTGAACCGTCCGGGCGTCTACGAGTGCGACCTCGGCATTCCGCTCAAGGAACTCGTCGAGAAGTTCTGCCTCGGCATGCGCGGCGGCAAGAAGTTCAAGGGCGCGATCGCCGGCGGCGTCTCGATGGGCGTCCTCGGCCCCGACCAGTACGACGCGCCGATGGACTTCGACATCGGCCGACGCTGCGATGTGATGGGCCTCGGCACCGCGTGCCCGACGATCTTCGACGAGGACACCGACATGGTGGCCGTCGCCCGCAACATCGCTCGGTTCTTCAAGAACGAGTCGTGCGGCCAGTGCACGCCGTGCCGCGAGGGTGCGGGCTGGATCTTCAAGCTCATCACGCGCATCGAGCGCGGCGATGCGACCACCAAGGACCTCGATCTCCTCCTCGAGATCGCGGGCTCGATGGGTCTCTCGCCCGGCACCACGATCTGCGGCCTTGCCGACGGCAACAACTGGGCGATCCGCACGATCGTCAACAAGTACCGCGGCGAGTTCGAGGCGCGCGTGAAGCCGTACTCGGTCGCCGTCGGCGGTATCCCGCTGACGGTCGCGCGTTGAGCAGCGCGTCGTCCGCAATCGCGTTCCACCGCGGCGAGGGTTGTCCCGCCGCGATCGATCCGCGCGCGCTTTCGCGCGCGTTGGCATCGCTTGTGCCGCACGCCCCGCGCGCGAGCGCGCGCGTCGACGCGCTGCTCGTCGGCGACGAGGCGATGGACGCCGCGCACCGGCGCTACATGAACATCGTGGGCACCACCGATGTGATGAGCTTCCCGGCGCACGACGAGTCGGATGCGGCCGCCGCCGTCGAGGCCGATCTCATCGTGTGCGTCGATGTCGCCGCGCGCGAGGCCGCCGCGCGCGGGCACGCGGTCGACCGCGAGATCCTGCTGTACGCCGTCCACGGAACGCTGCATGCCTGCGGTTTCCGCGACGATTCCGAGGGGGAAGCCGCGCGCATCCACGCCGAGGAGGACCGCATTCTTGCGGCTGCAGGAATCGGGATGGTGTACGCTATTCCACCGGCCAAGCCGGAGGATCACCTCCCGTGAACCCGTACCTCGTCCTTGCGATCATCGCGACCGTCGGCGCCACGAGCTACTTCTCGTCGCTCAACCTCGCGCTCGTCCAGGCGAGCCGCGCCGGCCTCGAGGAGGAGTTCGAGTCGAGGGGCGTGCTCTCGCGGGGGCGCTGGCTCCTCGACCGCATGCTCGAGGCGTCGCACGCGGTGTCCCTGTTCCGCACCTTCGGCCGCGTCGTCACCTTCTCGCTCGTCCTCGTCCTCTTCGAGGGCTTCGGAGAGGCCGCGCGCATCACCGTCACGGGGCTGGTGGGCACATCCCTCGTCTCGGTCGCGCTCATCTGGCTCTTCACGAGCGTGCTGAGTTCCGCGATCGCGCGCCACGCGACCTACTCGGTGATCGCCTCGAGTCTGCCGTTCATCGAGATCACCATGGTGGTGGTGGGGCCGCTTCTCGCGGCGGTCGGCTTCGTCGACGAGGTGGTGCGCCGCCTCTCGGGCGCCAACCTGCGCGAGGACGAGACCGAAGAGGAGCTGCTCCACTCGATCGAGGACCACAAGCGCGAAGGCGAGATCGACCCGGTCGCCGCCACGCTTCTCCAGCGCGCGGTCGTGTTCGGCCAGACGACGGTCGCGAGCGTGATGACGCCGCGCACCGACATCGAGGCGATCGAGATCACCGACAGCCTCGCCTCGATCCGCGAGAAGATCGCGGCGATCGGACACTCGCGCATCCCCGTCTACGCCGAGAGCCTCGACACCATCGTCGGCATCCTCTATGTGCGCGACCTCGTGCGCTACTTCGGGCAGAGCACCGACGGCATCTCGCTGCGGTCGATCCTGCGCGAGCCGCTGCGCGTGCCCGAGACCAAGCAGATCGGCGAGCTGCTGCGCGACTTCCAGGTGAGCGAGGTGCACATGGCGGTCGTCGTCGACGAGTACGGCGGCACCTCCGGCCTCTGCACGATCGAGGATGTGCTCGAGGAGATCGTCGGCGAGATCCACGACGAGCACGAGCCGCACGACGAGGCTCCTCCGGTCATGCTGCGCCTCGACGGCAACCGCTTCGTGGCCGATGGCCGCGTGCCGATCGCGGAAGTGAACGAGCGGCTCGGGCTGTCGCTGCCGGAGGACGCCGACTACGACACCGTGGCGGGCTTCCTGCTCGACCGCTTCGGCCGAGTGCCTGAGACGGGCGAGCGCGACGAGATTCCCGAGGCGATCTTCGAGATCCTCGAGGCGGGGCCGACCCGCATCGACCGGGTCGCGATCGAACTCCGCGGAGAGGCCGCGACGGCGACCGCCGATGAGGCCGAGCCGGCGGCCGACGAGGACGACGAGGGCGAGGGCGACGACGGTGGGCGCGACGGCGGCCACCGCGACGCGCACGAGGGAGATCTCGAGGACGCTGCCGACTTCGGCGGCGAAAGCCGGCGCGGTCAGTTCCCAAACGAGCCGTCTCGTTCCGATGGCAGAGACTGACCCCGACACCCCCGAGTCTTCGAAGTCTCCCGCCGATGCCGACGGCAAGCGGGCGAAGAAGCTCTCCTTCGAACTCGATCTGTCGGTCGGCGGAAAGCGCGATGCGCCGATGGCGGTGGCGCGGGTCACCGAACCTCCGCGGGCGCTGCTCGAGCGCTGGCGACTGACGCCCGAGGGCCGCGTGCGCGACATGGACGCGAGCGAGGTGCACTGCATCGTCGCGTCGGTGATCCACCTCTGGCCGATCCTCGCGTCCGTGATCGGGCCGTTCTCGTTGCTGGCGCCGCTCGTCCTGTGGCTCGCGTTCCGCGGCCGGTCGCCGCTCGTCGACGACCATGGACGGGAGGCGATGAACGCCTTGCTGACCATGATCATCCTCGTCCTCGTTCCCTGCTTCGGATGGATCGTGCTCGTCGCATGGCTTCCGGTGCAGCTGGTGTCGCTGGTGCGCGCGGCGGTGGCGGGCGGAAGCGGCGAGCTCTTCCGCTACCCGGTCATCCTTCGGCCGATCCGTTGAGCGCAGCCGCTACACTGCCGCCGTGCCGCTCCTCGAAGCCCGAAACCTTCTCAAGGCCTACAACGGCCGCCGCGTCGTCGACGGCGTGAGCTTCGATGTCGACGCCGGCGAGGTGGTGGGCCTGCTCGGACGCAACGGCGCCGGCAAGACGACTTCGTTCCGCATGGCGATCGGCATGATCACGCCCGAAGGCGGCAGCGTGCGATTCGCGGGGCGCGATGTCACGCGCGAACCGATGTACCGCCACGCGCTTGCGGGCATGGGATACCTGTCGCAGGAGCCGAGCGTCTTTCAGCGCCTGACCTGCGAGGAGAACCTTCTCGCGATCCTCGAGACGCAGGCGCTCGCGCGCGAACAGCGCAAGCGTCGCGCGCACGAACTCCTCGAGCAGTTCGGCCTGCTCCACAAGGCCAAGGACGAGGCCCGCACCTGCTCGGGCGGCGAGCGCCGCAGGCTCGAGATCGCGCGCGCGCTCGTGACGCGGCCGAAGCTCATGCTTCTCGACGAGCCGTTCGCCGCGGTCGATCCGCACACGGTCGAGGAACTGCAGGCGGAAGTGCGGCGGCTCGCCGACAACGGCATCGCGATGCTCGTCACCGACCACAATGTGCAGCAGACGCTGCGCATCTGCGACCGCGCGTACATCATCCACGAGGGCCGCAATCTCCGCGAGGGAACACCGCGCGAGATCATCAACGACCAAGGCGTGCGCGACGCCTACCTCGCCTCGACCTTCCGCGGCGACGAGTTCGACTGAGGACGCATCCATGGCACGGTTCGCCCACATCCTCGCTCACAGACTTGCCCACAACCTTGTTTCGGGCATCGTCCTCGGCATCGCCGTCGCCGCACTGTCGGGCTGCGTCGAGCGCCGCATCTGGATCGACACCGAGCCACGGGGCGCGCTCGTGTGGGTGAACGACGCGCAGGTCGGCCGCACGCCGGTCGATCTCGCGATCACGCACGAGGGCACCTACGACCTGCGCATCGAGAAGGAAGGCTTCGAGCCGCTCATCACGCCGGCGACCACCGAAGGGCCGATCTGGGACATGGTCCCGCTCGATCTCGTGGTCGAGATCCTGCCGATCAAGGCCCGCAACGAGTCGCGCTGGAAGTTCACCCTCGTGCCGCGCGACGACTCGGAGAACGCGCTCGTCGACCGCGCGACCGCGCTGCGCGACCGGCTCCGCGGCGAGGCTGCGGCCGGCGGCGAGGGGCAGAAGGCGGGGGAGGCGGAACTCGGGCAGCTGGAGGAGCGCGTGGAGGACAAGCCCGCGGATCCTGCGGTCGACCAGCCCGCGCAGCCGAGGCCGTGACCGCGAGCCGTGACCGCGAGCCGCGAGCGCGAGCCGTGACCTCAAGCAATGACCGAGAGCGCAGGGGGTAAAAAAACTCCCGTCCGGCGCGCTCCGACTCGCTCCGGACGGGGTTCCGACGGCCCGTGAGGGCGTGGATGGCGGGGTTGGACCCGAACACAAGCCTCGCGAGACAAACGGAATGCAGGCACCTCGCGTTGGTTCGCGAACAGAGCGCCGCATGACGGCTCCCGAGATTGTGGTCGAGGCGCGAGGCTTGCGGTCTAGGACCACGCACAACGCACGACCGCACGGTACCGAAGTCGCCGCCGTGCGGTCAATGCAAACGGCACCGAATTCTCAGGTTCTGACAGAAACCCGTAACGCACTGTCAGACATGGACTTGAATGCATGAGCAGCCCCGCTGAGTCCAGTAACGCCCCCATGGGTCCCCACGCGGGCGGTCCAAACCCCACGCGCTGGGTCGAGGTGGCGGTCGCGGTCGTCTTCCGACGGGTGGCGGGGAGGGTGGAGCTCCTGATCGCCCGCCGGCACGCGGAGGCCATCCGAGGGGGGCTTTGGGAGTTTCCGGGGGGCAAGATCGAGCCAGGCGAGACGCCCGCCGCAGCGGCGCTCCGCGAGGTCGAGGAGGAGGTGGGTCTCGGTGCTGACGCGATCGCAGCCCCGCCGAGGCCGCTCACCGTGGTCGCGCACACCGATCCGGCCGTGGTGCGCGAGAAGAGCGTTCGGCTGCACGCGTCGCTCGTCGAGGTGCGCGCCGACGCGGAGGCGCGCGCGCTCGGTTCGGGCGAGGTGCGGTGGGTGACCGTCGGCGAACTCGGCGACTTCGAGTGGCCGCCCGCCAACGCGGCGCTGAACGAAGCGATCCGCTCCGTGTTCCGATCAGGATGAATTCCCGCTGCATCGATCCGCGCGACCGCCTTGCGCCGCGCTGCGCAGCGGCGATGATGCGCCGATGATTCCTCCGCGCAGCACCGCAGCCTCGATCGCCACCCTCGCAATGCTTTCCGTCGCGGCATCGGCATCGGCGGGCGCGTTCCATCTCGAGCCCACGATCGTCGATCCGTCGGTGCTCGGAAACCTCGCCGCGCAGGCGGGCGACGCGCCGGCGGAGCCTGCGAAGCCGCAGGCGGCCGAATCGGAGAAGCGCGCCTTTGGAAGCGCGGACACGCTCGACTTCGAGTTCACGCTCGGACCTGCGTTCGATCTCGAGGAGACCACGCTCGGCGTGGTCGATGCCGGCGTGCACTGGTTCGTCGCCGACGGCGTGTCGTTCGGTGCGTTCGTCGAAGGCCTCGTCATCGACGCGGAGAACGACGACTCGTGGGGCTTCGGTGCGGGCGTCGTCGCACGCTGGCACTTCGTGCGCGAGGAGAAGTATTCGATCTTCCTCGAAGGCGGCGCGGGCTTCGCGGGCTTCAGCGACGAGGTTCCTTCCGGCGGCACCAACTACGACTTCACGCCGCGCGCCGCGCTCGGCATGACCTACGAACTCGGCGATGGAGCGCGCCTCGTCGGCAAGGTCGGCTGGTTCCACATCTCGAACGGCCAGACGGGCCCGAACAATCCGGGCCTCGACAGCGTGTCGGTTGCGATCGGCCTCAGCTTCCCGCTCGGGCGCTGACCGTGCCCGTCACCGGTAGCCGTTCGGATTCGCCTGGTGCCAGCGCCACGCCGTCGCGACGATCTCGTCGAGCTCGGTGAACCGAGCCTTCCAGCCGAGGTCGCGTCGGATCGAGCTCGGATCGGCGTAGAGCGCCGGCGGATCGCCCGCGCGACGCTCGCCGAGCTTCGCGGGGATCGGAGGCCCGGTCACGCGGCGGCAGCTCTCGAGCACCTCGCGTACCGAGTAGCCGCGGCCGATGCCGATGTTCCAGCACTTGAACTTCGCCGGCTCGAGCGCCGCGAGCGCCGCGACATGCGCGTCGACGAGGTCGACCACATGCACATAGTCGCGGATGCAGGTTCCGTCGGGCGTCGGGTAGTCCTCGCCGAAGATCGTGAGGTGCGCGCGCTTCCCGAGCGCGACCTCGAGGCAGATCGGAACGAGATGCGTCTCAGGCTTGTGGTCCTCGCCGATGCGGCCCTGTGGGTCGGCGCCGGCGACATTGAAGTAGCGCAGCGCCACCGCTGCGAGCGGCGTCGGATCCTTGAGCGCGGCGCACTCCGCGCGGAGCGCCTGCTCGAACTGCAGCTTTGCAGCGCCGTACGGGTTGATCGGCTGCTGCGGCGTCGACTCGGTGATCGGCATCGCGTCCTGCGGCGGCTCGCCGTAGGTCGCGGCAGTCGATGAGAACACGATGCGGCGGACGCCGCAGGCCCGCATCGCCTTCAGGAGCGACAGCCCGCCCGCGAAGTTCGTGGTGAAGTAGTCGAGGGGCTTCTCCATGCTCTCGCCGACATAGGTGAGCGCCGCGAAGTGGAGCACGACCTCGGTCTGCTGCGCCCGCATCGCGGCCGCCAGCGCGTCGGTGTCAAGGATGTCCGCCTCGACGAACCGGAAGCGGGACCCGCCCACCTTCGCAAGCACCTCGGCGGCCTGCCGATGCCCTCGGAAGAGGTTGTCGACGACCGTCACGGAGTGGCCGTCCTCGAGGAGTCGAAGCGCCGCGTGGGAGCCGATGTAGCCGCAACCGCCGGTGACGAGGATCTGCATGGTTTGCCTTGGTTCGGGCCCTGGGGCCGAATGGGTTTCGCTCGGAAACCCGGGTTTCTCATCGTACGGGGAATCACAGGCGCCCCGACCGGGGTTCTCTGCCCCGAGGGGGCAGAACGCCCCTTGTGCCCCCGAGGTTCGGCCAACGGGCACGGCGCCTTGAGGCGGATTCGCGGCTGCCGGCCGCACTTGCGGGCCGTTCCCGCGCCCCGTTTCGAAATCGCGGCTTTGGCTACAGACCCTCGCCTCGAAGGCCGATACCCAGTTCTAAGACATGCCGCCCCAATCGGTACAGGCGGCACGAACGCGACTTCGCGCACCAGAGATCGAACCATGCGCAGCACCGCCATCCTGATCGGCCCCCCCGCAGACTGTGACCTTCTCGAGCAGCAGCTCGCGCTCCTCGATGCCGGCGCACCGGCCGCCGCGAGCGGCCGCGCCCCGAAGGTGCTCGGCCGCGTCGAGATCGGCCACCGTCCGGCCGGCGCGCGCGCCGGTCACGGCGCGACGCCTGTCCTCGGACTGCTCGAGGACCTCGAGACGATCTGTGCGGTCGAGCGTCCCGAACTCGCATTGATCACGCTTCCCGCGCCCATGTGGGAACTTCTGCTTTCGATCCGCACCCGGCTTCGCCGCCTCGGCGTCGCCGACCGCTACATGCCCGGCCTCGACGACCAGATCGCAGGCGTCGGCCCGCGCACCGAGATCGACATCGACCTGCAGCGCCTCATCGGACGCGCCCCGCGCTCGGTCGACGAGAAGGCGATCCAGGCGGTCGTCGGCGGACGCACCGTCGTGGTCACCGGCGCGGGCGGCTCGATCGGCAGCGAGCTCTGCCGCATCGTCGCGCGCTTCAACCCGGGCAAGCTCGTCATGGTCGAGCGCAGCGAGAACGCGCTGTTCGAGATCGACCGCCAGATCGCACGCCGCCATCCGCAGCTCGCGCGCCGCGCGGCGCTCCACGATGTGGTCGACGCGCAGTCGACGCTTGAGCTCTTCCGCGAGGAGGAGCCGGACATCGTGTTCCACGCCGCGGCGCACAAGCATGTTCCGATGATGGAAGACCACCCCGCGCTCGCGGTCGACAACAATGTGTTCGGCACGCAGAGCGTGGTCGACGCGTCGGTCGCCGTCGGCGCCGAGCGATTCGTGATGGTTTCGAGCGACAAGGCCGTGAATCCGACCTCGGTCATGGGCACGACCAAGCGCCTCGCCGAGCTCTATGTCCAGCATGTGAACCGCACGAGCGCCACCGCGTGCTCGCTCGTCCGCTTCGGCAATGTCCTCGGCAGTTCGGGCTCCGTGCTCGAGACCTGGAAGCGCCAGATCGCCGACGGCGGTCCGCTCACCGTCACCGATCCGCGCATGACGCGCTACTTCATGACGATCCCCGAGGCGGCCGCGCTTGTCATCCAGGCCGCCGCGCTCACCGATCGCTCGGCCGCGAGCGGCGAGGTCTTCGTCCTCGACATGGGCGAGCCGTTCAAGATCGTCGACCTCGCGCGGCGCTTCATCGAGATGCACGGACTCACGGCCGTCTTCCCCGAGGACGGCGCCGCGGGCACCCGGCCGGGCGAGATGCGCATCTGCTATTCGGGCGTTCGGCCCGGCGAGAAGCTCTTCGAGGAACTCGCGCTCGACGCCGAGACGATCCGCGAGTCGCGCCACCCCGACATCCGCATCTGGGGCCTCGCGACGCCGGATCCCAAGTGGATCCAGTCGATGCTCGACCAGCTGACCCCGAGCCGCCGCAGCCGCGACGCAGCGAAGGTGTCGACGCTCGTGCGCGAACTCTGCCCGGAGCGTCACGATGGCCGCGCAACGGCCATCAGCGCAGCCTGAGCGCGCTGGACCCATCGGCCCCTTCACTGAAACTCACACGGACCGATCCTCACACGCGCTGAACCGTCTTGGACTGGGTCGCGGCGGTGGCCGCGGCCTCGAGCCGACGGATCAAGTCCTCCGTCGAGGCGATCGCCACCTCGAGGGCGCTGTTGCCCGTCACCTGGCGGATCGGATCCTGCCGACGGTCTTCCGTCAGCTTGTTCTCCACGATCAGGCGGTTCGCCTGCAGCTCGACGAGCAGCCCACGGGCCCCGGCCAGGGCTGCGGCGATCGCATCGGGCGACAGCCGGGCGAGGTCGTCCGAGCCGCCGAGATCGAGCGACAGGGCGCTTCCCGGGGACGCGGTGACGCCGGCCGAACCGCCCGAGGCGGCTGCCGAGGTCGTTCCCGTCAAGACATCGGGGTTGGAGTTGAAGCGAGCGCGACGCTCCATGAAGGGTAAATCATGGCAGGGAAGCGGGGCCGCGGCAAGTCAGGGCGGCGATCTTCGAGACGCCCGAGAACAAAATCGCTCCCCAGCGGGCCCCAGCCCGTGCCATACGGGACGCCCGCGGACCATTTCGCGGTCAGAGGGCTTCCGACTCGATGCTCGCGGCCTCTCCGGCGAGTTTCTTCTCGGCGTAGCGGCGGATCCAGTTCTCCCAGCTCTTGCCGCTTGCGGCATCCTTGCCGGTGAAGGCGAGGGTGTGGATCGCGGCGAGCGGAACGCGCACGCGCTCGTTCGAGTCGGCGGGGAGCACGCGGATCTCGTCCTTCGCGGGGTCGGCGGCGGGCGCGAGTCGCGCGTCGAACGCGAAGCCGACGATCGTGCGGCCATCGGTGGTCACGATCGTGACATCGCCGCGGAAGTCGACCGCGCGCGCCACGCCTTCGCGCAGCATGGCGGGGTCGGAGCCGTGGATCGTGTTCGCTGCGTCGCTCATCTGGTCCTGGTCTCGTCCACCATGGTCTCGTCCACCATGGTCTCGTCCGCCATGGTCTCGTGCGCCATGGTCTCGCTCATCATCCGCTGGCCGCGTCACTCATCGTCGACCGGCATCGGCGGATAGCACGAGCCCGTCTCGAGGTTGAGGAGGTGCCAGCCGTGGCGTCGGATCGCCCTCGCGAGAAGCCCGGGGAACTCCTGCTGCGTGCCCTGGAAGATGATCTCGAAGAGTTCTTCCTCGGCCACCTTCACCTCGGCCGACAGCACCGTGGCGCGGTTCGGCGACTCGGGGTCCAGCGCCAGCTCGACCCGCATGCCGGGGCCGTAGAGGAAGCGGCTGCCGTCCGCATCCGGCGCGGTGTTCATGCGCGCGAACGCAGCCACGACCTCCGAGCGGGTTCCGAGCGGAAGCATGCCGCCGCCGTCGCGCTTCGGTCGGATCTTGTGGATGGTGTAGCGCATGGCGGGTGCGGCTCGGCCGCGCGGAGAATATCCGAAGCCTCAGGCGGTCGCGCCCTTCGCCGCGCCAGAGCCCGGACCGGCGGCGAGCAGGCCCTCCGCGGTCTCGAGGAGCCGCACGAGGGAGATCGGCTTGAAGAGGTAGCTGCTGGCGCCGACCCCGAGCGCGAACTCGCGGTGGCGCTTGCCCTGGTTGGCGGTGACCATGATCACTGGAAGGGCGATGCCCTCCTCCTGGAGCTTCTCGAGGACGAGGAGCCCCGAACTCCGCGGCAGCATCATGTCGAGGACAAGGAGCTGCGGCTTCTCCTCGCGGATCAGGTGCAGGGCGCCGAGCCCGTCGGTCGCAGTCAGGACACGCGCCCCCTCGTGGCGAAACGCGAGTTCCATCGACTGCAGGATGTCCGGGTCGTCGTCGACGATGGCGATGGTTCGGTTCGCGAAGCGGTTCGGCATGCGTGCCTCACTGCACACGGTAGCGCGGGTCGATGGCGCGCGGCGCGCCTTCTGCGCGAAGAGCCGCAGGATCGACGGGGGCGCCGATCGGCTTCCCGAGTTCCTCGAGCAGGGCGGGGGTCATCCAGGGCAGCGCCTCGAGCTTGCGCGCGAGGCGGGCGGGCATCGGCTGCCCCTCGCGCTCGTGCTTCGGGCGCGAGTTCCAGCGGCGGTGGACCCAGAGGTACTGGTCGGGGCTCTCGCGGATCATCCACTCGATCGCCCGGTTGAAGCGGGCGCCGATGTAGAGCATCGGATCGTCGGCGTTCGCCCAGTCCGCGGGCTCGATGACATCGGTCACGCGCAGTTCGTAGCGGAACGCGCCGTCGAGCCGACGGGCGTATCCGCACACGACCGGCAGCTCGTAGCGCAGCGCAAGGAGGGGGATCGACTTGTAGGTCGAGGCGAGGCGCGAGAAGAACGGCACGAACAGCCCGTCCGGGCCGGCGTTCTGGTCGGCGATGAAGCCGACCTTCCCGCCCGACTCGATCACCTTCTGGATCTCGTCGGTCGCACCCCACTTGGTGATGACCTTCAGGCCCGTCTTCTGCCGCACGCCGAGCAGCCACTCGTTCAGGAAGCGGTTGTCGAGCGGCCGCGCGAGCGCGGTCATCTCGAAGCCCACGAGCGCGAGCACATAGCCGAGGATCTCCCAGTTGCCGACATGGCCCGTCACGAACAGGGCGGGACGGTCGCTCGTCAGGTGCTTCATCGCGCGGCCGACATTGCCGAGCTTCACGCGCTCGTGCCAGTTCTCGTGGCCGACCACGCGCGGCATGGCGAAGGCGTCGACCATGAAGAGCCCGAACATGTGGCCGATCGAGGTGTCGACGATCTGGCGCTGGAGGTCGAGCGGCATCGACGGAAACGCGCGGGCGACTCCGGTGCGCGCACGCTCGCGGCGACGCGCCGAGCAGCGCGCGTAGACGCGGCCGACGAGGCGCGCGGTCTCCATGTTCTGCTCGGGATCGAATGGAGAAAACAACGCGGCGACCGTTCTGGCCGCCGCGTATTGAGCGAGTTCGATGGCAAGCGACACGGGGCGTGCGCCGCGGCCCGTCAGCGGTTGACGGTGCCGGTCAGCGCCTCGAACCGCGTCCAGTTGAGGACGGGGATCTCGGCATCGGCCGCGGTGCGGAAGAGGCTGTCGTACAGCTCGCGTGCGGCGCGCTGCTCGGTGTAGGCGAGCGTCTGCGCTTCGGTCGCGTCGGACGGCAGCGAGACCGGCATCGGGGGAACCACGCCGAGGACGAGGAAGTCGAGGTCGCCCGTGAGGGTGTCGCCTTCGACCACTTCGCCGCCCCATTCCTTGATGCGGCTCTTCACATAGTCGGCCTCGCCCGTGGTGGCCTTGCCGTCGCCGTTGGCGTCGAACTTGCCGTGGACGAGGAACTTGAAGGTGTACTCGGGGTTGAAGACCGCGTTCGCGAGGACATCGTCCTTCACGATCGGACGGCTGCCCGAGCCGCGGAGGACGCGGCAGGTCGAGGTGGTGTCGCCGACCTTGATGACCTGGATGCTGGCCTTGCCGCGCGAGCCGCTGTCGGCCGCCGCGACGATGCCCGCGGCGTCGTCGAAGACCTCGAAGGTCATGCCGGGGACCACGCGCTTGTTCGAGCCGATGTCGATGAAGAGGGTGCCGGTCTTCGCATCGATGTCGACGACGCGGGCGTCGACCATCGCAGCGGGGTTCGCAGCCTTGGTCGAGGTGGCCTCGACCTTGCGCTGCAGGGCGGCGATGCGCTGGTCGAGGACCGAACGCTCGGCGCGGAGGCCGTCGAGCTCGGTCTGGAGCGCGGCGGTCTCGCTCGCGTAGCGGGCTTCCATGTCGGCGCGGGTCTGGTCGAGCGAGGCCTTCGCGGCATCGAACTCGCCGCGGTAGCTCTCGGCTGCGGTCTTGTAGGTCTCGATCGAGGCGGAGATCTTCGCGACCGCGTCCTGGCGGTTCTTCTCGGCGTCGGCGAGCTTCGCCTTCAGGGCCTGGACTTCCTTGTCGAGGTCGGCCGACTTCGTCTTGAGGCTGTTCGCCTCCTGCGAGCGCGCGTCGCGCTCCTGCGAGAGCTTGCGCATGGCGTCGCGGACCGAGTCGTCCTTGCCGAGGCCGAGGTCCGAGCGCATCTGGTCGATGTCGGAGGCGCCGTCGCCGGCGACGAACTTGTTGACCTCCGCGCTCCGCTCCGACATGTAGGAGAAGAGGCTCTGGCTGCCGGCCTTGCCGCGCATGGCCTGGACATCGCTGCGGCCGAGTTCGGCCGTGGTGATGATCGCGTTCAGTTCGGCGCGCGCCTCGTTCTCCTTCTTCTCGGCCGCGTCCTTGCCGGTGTAGAGGATGATCGAGATGGCGAGCAGCGCGACGCTCAGCACGACGAAGACGACCAGTGCGACGATCACGCCAGTGGGGGTACGAGACGACATCTGCAGAGCTCCATGGGCCCAAGGCCCGAGACGCGGAGTATCGGGTCTTTCACCGCTTCCGTCAATCACAGGCTCTACGCAGGGGGAAGCGGCCGATTCGGGCCGGCCGCGTCAACCCACCGGAGATCGGTGGCGCCCCGCTCGGAAGAGGGCGATGGCGGCCGTCTGGGTGTTGAGGTGGGTGCGGCGGCCGATCGGGGTCAGCTCGCCCGCGCAGTGGAACCCGGCCGTCGGGATGCCGCCGAGGCGCCGGGAGACGAGCGCGGCGTCGTGCTCGCCGAGCCCGAAGAGGCGCGAACCGCGCAGCTGGCAGGCGAAGACGATCGCGGCCGCGGGGGGCTCGCGGAGCATCTCCTTGTCGAGCAGCATGTCGAGGTCCTCGTGCGCGGTCGTCGCGTCGCGCACCTGGAACTGGATGGTGGAGCCGACCGCGACCGGCTCGGCGAGCGCGATCACGCCGCGCTCCGCATCGAGGCCCTGCACGGTGCGGATGATGAAGTCGCCCCGTCCGAGCCGCGGCTTCGCGGCGTTCACGGCGATTCCGACGAGGAGTCCCTGCGAGAAGCTCGCGCGCTCGGCCTCGGGCAGCGACTCCGCCATCGCCTGCGCCGCGGCAAGCGCGGGTCTCCCGCCGAGCTCGAGGATCTGGCTGCCCTTCGTCTTCGTGACGACGAAAGGCGCGCCGATCGGCCTGCATCCGTGGCTCGCGATGCAGTCGATGGCGAGGTCGCCGAAGAGCGTGAGTCCGACGACTCCCATGTGCGCGATGCGCCGGTCGACGGCCAGCACATTGAGTCCGGCGTGGCTCGCGCCGCTTGCGATGCCGCCGATGATCTTCGCGCCGGCGGGCCCGGCCGCGCGATCGATCGCCGCAGCGGCCTGGCCTGCGTTGATCGAGAATGGATCCGCAAGCATGATCGTGCCGCAGTGGGGCATCACGCCGCGCGCGTCGCCTTCGTCGGGAGCAAGCGCGACGCGCTCGCGGATGAACGCGTCGCTCCACACGGTCGGCGGGCCGTCGGTCACATCGAACCAGAATGGCCGCGCGACGACGCCCGGGAGCGACAGCGCGATCGCGCTCATGCCGTGGCCCGCCTCGAGCTCGAGGTGATCGGAGATCACGCTGCGCGCGGTGCAGGCGAGGAGGTGCGCCGGGTGGAGCTCGGAGCGGAGAATGTCGATCGCGTCCGAGAACAGCGCGCGATGGTGGAAGGAGCCGAATACCACCAGCACATCGGGCCGCACCGGGGTGGCCGCGCGCAGTTCGGCGGCAATCTCGCGGGCCGCCTCGCGGCCATCGGTGTGCTCGGAACGGGCAGAGATGCCGGTCGGTGTACGGGTCTTGTTCACGCGCATGGGAGTATCCGCGGAGAATTCGCGCACGAAACGCGAATCTTTCCGACGACGGCGGGGATTCCGCCCTTGCAGGATGCAAACCTGCGTGTCCGAACCGCCGTCCGGGGCCGAGCCAAGCATCCAGTCGGCCTCGACTTGCAAAGAGGGGGGGATTTCGGCATGATTCCCGATTCACTTCGCGAGGTGCCGCCCGGCGCCCGCGTGTCAACCGCAAGCGACAGGAACGACCGTGCCAAACACCGACTCAGCCAAGAAGCGTGTTCGTCAGACCACCAAGCGCAACGCCCGCAACCTGTGGCGCAAGCGCCGCATCAAGAACGACACCGGCGACTTCCTCAAGGCCGTTGCCAGCGGCGACGCCGCGGCCGCCGAGAAGGAGATGCGCAAGGCCGCCCGCACGCTCGACAAGATCGCGTCCACGGGCACGATCCACAAGAACACCGCTGCGCGCCGCAAGAGCCGCATGGCTGCCAAGGTCGCCGCGATGAAGAAGAAGTGAGTCCCGCGTCGCGGCGCAGGTGCGCCGCGGTCGAGACCCGCGGTCGTCGATGACGCCCGCCGGCTGCGCCGAGCGCTTCCCGCATGGCCGAACGCCGATCCCAAAGCAACCGACCCGCCTTCGCCTTCGCGGCGCGAGGCGGGTCGTCGCTTTCCGACTTCGTCGCGCAGGGCTACTTCGAGGCGTCGCGTCGCCCGCTCGAGATCCTCTTCTTCCTGCTGCCCTTCGTCGCGCTGTACGAGTACGAGCTCGTGCGCGTCCTGCGTTCGCCCGAAGGCTTCGTCACCAACGGCGCCCATCTCGCGATCCTGCGGCTCTTCGATGCGCTCGGGTTCGACGCTGCGGCGCTGTCGCTGCCGGGCGTCCTCCTCGTCGCGATCCTCGTCGGGTGGCATGCGGCCCAGCGCGGGCCGTGGATCGTCGACCTCGGCGTCGTGGGCCGCATGTTCCTCGAGAGCGCGGCCCTTGCGGTGCCGCTCCTCGTCCTCGCGCAGATCGCGGTCCGCGCGCTGCCGCTTGCAGGAATCGACGATTTCGGCGCGCTGCCGCTCGGCGCGCGCATCGCCGTCTCGATCGGGGCAGGGCTCTACGAGGAACTCGTGTTCCGCCTGCTCCTGATCTGGCTGCTTCTCACGGTGCTCGTGGACTTCGTGAAGTTCAGCCGGCGGGTGGCCGTGCCGATCGCGGTCGGCCTCAGCGCGCTCGCGTTCACCGTCTACCACCCGCTCCACGACGCCGACGGCACCTTCATCGCCCAGCGCTTCGCGTTCTATCTCGTGGCGGGCGTCTACTTCGGCGTGCTGTTCCTGATGCGCGGCTTCGGCATCGTGGTGGCCACCCACGCGCTCTACGACATCGCGACCGCGCTGCTCGCGTCGCGCGCGGCCGACGCCGCGTAGGGACCCCGCGCGATGGGGCCGATGCCCCCGCACACAAACGGCGCGGGCTTGGTTACGCTCCTTCCATGCTCAAGGCACGGACCGCCAAGCCCTCTGCGAACTCCGCGCTCTCCGCGGCGGTGCTGCACGGCCTGCGGTCGGTGCAGACCGCCGTGAACGCGAATCAGACGATTTCGGAGGCGATCGACGAACTCCGCTCGCGCACGATCGAGCATCCCGTCGTCTATGTCTACGCGGTCGACGACGACGACCGGCTGATGGGCCAGGTGTCGATGCGGTCGCTTCTGCTCTCGCCGCCCACGGCGCGCATCCACGAGGTGATGACCAAGGATGTGGTTCCCGTCACGATGGACACCTCGTTCGACGAGGCGCTCGACAAGTTCGCGAAGTCGAAGCTCCTCGCGCTGCCGGTCGTCGACGACGAAGGGCACCTCGTCGGCGCGATCGATGTCGAGCAGTACACGCGCGAGAGCCTCGAGCGCGCCGAGCACGAGCGCGTGCGCCAGGTGTTCCAGACGCTCGGCCTCCACATCGAGCACGCAGCCGAACTGACGCCGTGGGAGAGCTTCCGCATGCGGATGCCGTGGCTCTCCTGCAACATCCTCGGCGGCATCCTCTGCGCGCTCATCGCTTGGCGCTTCGAGGAACTCCTCCAGTCGGTGGTGCTCCTCGCCTTCTTCCTGCCGCTCGTCCTGACCCTGAGCGAGAGCATCGCCATGCAGGCGCTCACCCTGACCGTCGGCAGCAGCCCGGACGGACGGCCCGCGCGGTCGCCATGGCGCATCCTCCGCAACGAGGCCTTCGCGGCCACGCTGCTGGCGTTGGTCTCGGGAGTCGTCGTGGCCCTCGTCAGCCTCCTCTGGGGCATCGGTCCCGAGGGCGGATTCACGATGTTCGCCTCGGTGTCGGCCAGCATGATCTTCGCGTCGATCGTCGGCGGGTCGGTCCCGATGATCCTCCACGCCATGCGGCTCGATCCGAGCGTGGCCGCGGGCCCGGTGACGCTCGTCATCGCCGACACCGCCACCACGCTCGCCTACCTGTCGCTCGGCCTCTTCCTGATGCCGTGAGGCGACCGGCGGGGTGCGAGCGGGTACACTCGTTCCGTGGCTCTTGCGCAGATCAAGCTCCTCTGTCTCGATGTCGACGGCGTCCTCACCGACGGCGGCATCGCCATCGACGACGCGGGTCACGAGACCAAGCGCTTCCATGTCCGCGACGGCGCCGCGCTGCGCATGTGGTCGCGGCTTGGCTACGAGACCGCGGTGATCACCGGCCGCAACGGCATGGCGCTGCGCCACCGCCTGCGCGAGCTCGGCGTGCGCCATGTGGTGTCCGGCTCGAAGGAGAAGGGCGCTGCGTTCGAGGCGCTCCTCGGCGAGGTGGGCATCGCGGCCGACGCGGTCGCGATGATCGGCGACGACCTGCCTGATCTGCCGATCCTGCGGCGCTGCGGGCTGCCGATCGCCGTGCGCGACGCCGCGCAGGAGGTCCTCGACATCGCGAAGTTCGTCACCGCGCGGCCCGGCGGATCGGGAGCGGTGCGAGAGGCGATCGAGCACATCCTGAAGGGGCAGGGGCGCTGGACCGAGGCCGTGCGCACCTTCGACCGTGAGTATTCCGACGCGCCGCCGGCCCGCGGCGGAGGGGCGCGATGAGTCTTTCGAGCGATGGCGGCGAGGGTGCGGTCGACCGCATCCGCAGGTTCCTGCGCGAGCGCCGCGGCTGGATGTTCGCCGTGCCTGCGACCGCGCTCGCCGCGCTCGTGATCGTCGCCGCGATCAACCTCGACAAGGGTTCCGCGCGCACGACGAAGAAGAGCCGCATCGACGACGCCGCCGAACTCCTTCCACCGCAGGTCGCCACCGCCGAGGAACTCGCGCGCGCATCGGGCGCGTCGCCCGACCAGACCGCGGTGTCGCTTGCATCGGGCGCGTGGATCCAGGTCGCCGACGAGACGGGCCGGCTCGCGCAGCAGTACAACGCGACGAAGCTCGAGCCGCTTCCCGGCAGCCAGCTTTCGATGCGCGAGCCGCGCGCGATGATCTACCTGAAGGACGGCCGCGTGCTGACGCTCGCGTCGCGCAAGGGCGTCGCCTATGTGCCGCGCCGCGCGCTCGAGTCGGGCACGCTCGAAGAGGATGTCGAGGTGCGGCTCTTCAAGCCGAAGGCCGACGGCAGCGCGATCGACACCGACCGCGATGCGCCCGCCGTGGTGGTGACCGCCGACCAGGCGCAGTTCGACGGCATCCTCGGCGAGGTCCGCTGCGACCGCGCGGTGCGCGTGGTCACCGACGCGGGCAGCTTCGCCGGAGAAGGCCTGTCGCTCGTGCTCGACGCCGACGGCGACGGCCTCGAGCGCCTGATCGTCGACCGCGCGCTCGAGCCGATCCGCATCGACCGCGCCGCGCGCGCGCTTGCCGCGAAGAAGCCCGTGGATGCGCCGCCCGCGGGCGCCGCCGAGAAGGTCGTCGGCACGCAGCCCGATGGCGCGGCCGTCGCCGCAGCGCCCGCGTCGACCCAGCAGGGGAGCGCGGCGGGATCGCCCGGGTCCGCGCCCGCGGCCGAAAGCAAGCCCGCGAAGAACCCGTTCTACCGGCTCGTGATGCTCGGCGGCGTCGAGATCGTGCGCATCAAGGACGGCGTGCGCAGCACGATCACCGGCGACGAACTGGTCGCCGTCTTCAGCCTCGAGTCGCGCGGCCTCGACGACCTCGCCTTCATTCCGGCGTCTGCCTCGCGCGGCCCGAGCCATCTCGCCACGACCACTTTCGATTCGTTGGATTCCATGCCGTTCGTGAGCTCACTCCGCGCACCCGCCGCGCTCGCCATCGTTCCGCTCGCGCTCGCCTCGCTGCAGGATGCGCCTGCCGACAGCGTCACCGTCACCTTCGGCGGACGGCTCGTCATGCTGCCCGCGACGGATCCGGCCGACCAGCTCGCGTCGCAGGACGACATCCGCTTCGATGTGACCGGTCCGCGCGTCGAGGTGGTCGACGGACGCTCGTCGTCGCGCATCGTCTGCTCGCGGCTCCGCTACAGCGTGCGCGACGAGCGCGTCGAGGCGCACGGGCGCGAAGGCGCGCCGCTGACCGTGTCGAATCCGCGCATGACGCTCGAAGGCACCAGCTTCTGGGCCTCGCTGCGCGACGGCGAAGGCCGGCTCGAGGGCGGCGGTCGCATGGCGTTCGCCCGCGGCACGGCGCGTGCGGTGTCGATGCTCGAGTACGCGCCCGCAATCGTGCCCGATGCGGCCCGCATGCTCGTCTCCGCGGATCCCGCGGCGGTCGCGCTCGTCGTCGATCCGCCGGCGGCCGGAGGCGCGGAGAAGTTCCGCTTCGATCCGACCACGCAGGAACTCGAGATCACCTGGAAGGGCGGCGTCGATCTCCGCTTTGCGGGCGATGGCGACGACGCGAAGCTGTCGCTCGCCCGCTTCGGCGGCGGCGTCAATGTGTTCGGCCGCCAGTTCGAGATGGACGCCGACAGCCTCGAGGTCGCGTTCAGTCCGAGCGACGCCGAGCGGATCGACGCGATCATCGCCGACGGCGGTGCGCGCACCGGCGGCGTCAGCGTGCGCAGGCTCGGTGGCGACGGCGCGATGATGGCGAAGCGGCTCGAGCTCTTCCTCGGCGAAGACTCGAAGGGCGATTCGATTCCGCGGCGGCTCGTCGCCAAGCAGTCGATCGAGGCGCGCGACGCGAGCCAGACGATCTGGACCGAGGACCTGATGGTCACCTTCCGCGAGAAGCCCGCGGGCACGGAGCCGACGCCTGCGCCGGATGCCGCCCGCGGCGGACTGCTCGCAGGTTCCGACGGCAATCTCGGCGATGTCGAGATCGATGTCGTCGAGGCGAAGGGCGGCGTGCAGGTCCTCCTCAAGGAGGGCGCGCGCGTGTTCGCCGACACGCTCGTCGGCGAGGCGACCAAGCGAAAGCTCCGGCTCACCGGCGAGAATGTCGCGATCGTCCGCTCGAATGTCGTGGCCGACAACCTGCGCGACCTGCGCTTCGACGATTCGACCCGCAGCGCGCGCAGCGAGGGGCCGGGGCGCTTCCGGGCGTTCCGCGATCCGATCGCGCTCGGCACGGGCAAGATCGAGCGTCCCGCGCCCGAGGTGGCGCCCACGCTCGAGGCGACCTGGAACGACGAGCTCGACTACACCGAGATCAGCGAATCCCGCGGAACGCTCGACCTCCGCGGCGATGTCAAGGTGCGCAGCAAGCCGAACGCGCAGACGAGCGACGCGGTCGACGCGCAGTCGCTGCTCCTCGAGCTCGGCGTCGATCCGAAGTCGCGCGACGCGGGCAAGGGCGGCTCGGCCGATGCGCTCGGCGGCGATGTCGGCGCCGCGCAGCGCTCGCTCGACCAGTTCATCGCCAAGGGCGGTGCGCGGATCGAGAGCCGCAACTGGGACACGCCCGCCCGCGAGGGCGATCCGCGGGTCTTCCGCGTGACGGGCGAGCACATCGAGTACGACATGCGCACGCGCGAGGGCCTCGTCGTGGGCGACGGCGGCATCCTCGTCAACATGCCGCCCACGGCCGAGTCGAGGGCCGCCGAGAAGGACCGAGCGCCCGGCGCGATCACGCTCGGCCGCGACGGCACGACGCGCTTCCGCTGGAAGCGTCGCATGGCGCTCGAGCGGCAGTACGACGATGTCTTCAAGATCACGATGGACAACGGCGTCGAGGTGCTCCACGCGGGCGCGCGCGCCGACGACACGCTCTCGATGCGGTGCGATGTCCTCGAGGCGACCGTGAAGCGGCCGCTCGACGCCGGTGCGAAGGGCGAGGGCTCGGAGAAGGGCTCGGAGAAGGGCGCCGACGAGCGCGGCGTCGATCTCGGCGGCCCGGCCGAACTCCTCGGCGTCAAGGGCACGGGCGGCGTCTTCATCCGCACCCCCGAGCAGGATGTCGAGTGCGGTTCGTTCGACTACTCGGTCACCACGGGCATCGCCACGCTGACCGCCGAGGAAGGCCGCACCGTCACCATCGCCGTGAAGGGCCAGCCTGCGCCGATCCGCGCGCAGCAGGTGATCTGGGATCTCCGCAACGGCCGCATCCAGGTGCTGAAGGCGTCGGGTACAGCGGGGCGGTAGGCGGTCTCTGACGAACGCCCCGCGATCCGTTAGCCTGTCGCGCGTGAACCTCACCTACGGCAGCTACCTCAAGATCCCCGAGCTTCTCGCGCTCCAGCAGCCGCTCTCGCGTCACCCGGGCACCGACCTGCCCGAGCACGACGAGATGCTCTTCATCGTGATCCACCAGGTCTACGAGCTCTGGTTCCGGCAGCAGCTGCACGAGGGCGACCATCTTGCCTCGGCGCTGGTCCGCGGCGACGCGGTGCAGGCGTGCGGCACCCTCAAGCGCATGCTCACCATCCTGAAGACGATGGTGCAGCAGATCGATGTCCTCGAGACGATGACCCCGGTCGAGTTCCTTTCGTTCCGCAGCTTCCTGGCGAACTCGAGCGGTTTCCAGAGCGCCCAGTTCCGCGAGTTCGAGTTCCTGCTCGGAAACAAGCACGCTCGTGTGCTGTCGCACAATCCCGAGGGGTCGCCCGAGCGCGCCGCGATCGAGGCGCGCTGGATCAAGCCGACGCTCTACGACGCCTTCGCCCGGTTCCTCGCGCGCCACGGCCACCCCGTGCCGCGGGAACTCCTCGAGCGCGATGTCACGCAGCCCGCGCAGGAATGGCCCGAATTCCAGAACACGCTGCTCGAGGTCTACCGCAAGCACCCGACCGAGCGGCAGGTGTGCGAGCTGCTCGTCGATCTCGACGAGGGGGTGCAGGAGTGGCGCTACCGCCATGTCAAGATGGTCGAGCGGACGATCGGCTTCAAGCAGGGGACGGGCGGTAGCCCGGGCGCCGCGTACCTGCGGACGACCCTGTTCGCGCCGCTCTTCCCCGATCTCTGGGCGATCCGCACGCGCCTCTGACCGCGAGTGCGGGGCGTGCGGCAGGAAGTCGCGCGGAACCTGCTCGCTTCGCATTCGGCGACCTCAAGAAGGCCGTCTTTGGTGACGAAATTCGGTATGCTCTCTGAAAGACAGTCCATGCTGTGACGGACGGTTCTTGGTAGGGCAGGACTCCGGGTCGTTTCGTCTCGTCGGACGAATGATGGCGATTCCGGAGGTCCACGGGTTGCCGACAGTGGCGCAACGGTCGTTGCAGGTCGACCGGGATCCAAATGTCGTTCAAGGACTACAAGGTCATCACCTCGCTTCCCGATCCGGCCGTGGTCACCGACCCGGTCGTGCGCGAGAAGATCGCGATGATTGGTCGGCCGTGGAAGATCCGCCACAAGGCGTCCGACATCGTCCTGCTGCTCGTGCCCGACGGCACCTTCATGATGGGTTCCCCCGCCGACGAGGCCGGCCGCGGCATCGACGAGAAGCAGCACAAGCGGGTGATCCGCCAGCCGTTCTATCTCGGCGAAAAGGCCGTGTCGCAGGCCGAGTGGGGCGCGATCCTCGGTCGGCGCGCCGCGACCCCCGATGATCTCGACCGGCCGATCGACACGATCAGCTGGAGCGACTGCAAGCACTTCGTCGAGACGGCGGGCGGCGAACTCCGCCTTCCTTCCGAGGCCGAGTGGGAGTACGCCTGCCGCGCAGGAACCAAGACGGCGTTCGCGTTCGGCAACAGCGTGACGCCATCGCAGGTCTACTACGGCGGCGGCGAGTTTCCCGCGCCGTACAAGCCCGTGAAGTGCGGCAGCATGCCCGCGAACGCGTGGGGATTCCGCGAGATGCACGGCAATGTCTGGGAGTGGTGCGAGGACATGTACGGCCCGTACCCCGATGAAGGAACCGAAGCGCCCGATCAGGTCGGCGATGGCGGCGGAGGCCGCGTGGCGCGCGGTGGATGCTGGTACTTCCTCGCGAGCACCTGCCGCAGCGCGTATCGCGGTAGCCTCGATCCGAAGTACGCGAACGACTTCTTCGGCGTGCGCGTGGCGAAGAGCCTCGATTGATTCCCTGATCTGTGCGGAAGTGCGTCGTCTCCCGTCGGGAGCGCTCGGGCGTGCGCTAGATTGGCTGCGTGCCTGTTCGGTTGAATCACATCCTCGGGGCGATCTGCGCGGCTGCGCTTTGCGCCGCCGTTGTGCGCGCGGACGATGCGCCGCGCATGTCGGTCAAGCGGCTGTTCGCGCCTGCGGCCGATGTCGAGCAGGGCGTCGTCACGCTTCCGCCGCCCGAGGCGACGCCCACGCGGTCGGAGTCCGTGGTGCTCGTCGGTTCGTTCGCGCCGGCGACCGAACGCTCGCGCGTCGTGCGATTCGAGTTCATGCATGCCGGCGGATCGCTGCGGCTGGTTCCGCTGGGCGTCGATGCGAGTCGCTGGCGCGGCAGGCTTCTGGTCGGCGGGCAGTCGATTCCGCTTCAGGGGAGCGAGGCGCTGGTTGCCCGCGTGTCCGAGGAGTTCGCGTCGCAGGCGGCGTTCGGGATCGAGGATGCGACGCGTGCGTTCGAACTCGACGCTCCGGCGGGTGCGTGCGTGGTCGAGTTCCGGAGCGAGGTGCCTGCGGGCACCGGGGCGGCGCTTGTCGTCGACGACCGCGGCGGCGCGCAGGCGGCGCCCGCGTTGATCGCGCACCTCGCGTCGCGCGTCAACCGGGCGGGAGGTGCGCTGGAGTTCGTCGTGCGCGGGGAATTGGCCGACCGGCGCGGTCTGCCGGGCGGGCAGGCGGTCGAGGTCGCGGCCGCAACGGTCGCTTGGAGCGATGGCGTCGTCGAGCAGGCGCAGGCGGTGAAGGGTGCGCGTGATGGTTCCGTCCGCGTGTCGTTCGCACGGGCGCGCGCGGGCGACGCGATCGTGCGCATCGACGGCTTCGTGCCCGACGGGCGCGGTGCGCCGCGACAGCGCAGCCTCTTCCTGCTCGCGCGCGTCGCCGATGGCGCGATGCTCGGCGGCGCGGCGGTCGTCCACGCCGACGGCGCGAAGCCCGACTGGATCCACTGCGACTTCTCCATCGCCGGCGCTGTTGCAGGCGAGACCGTGTTTGCGGCGGCCGAACTGTGGGCGGTCGCCGGCGGGGAGTCGCGCGTCCTCGGCTGGATCGGCGGGCTTTCCGAGATCGCGACCGATGGCGGCGATCGGTTCGTGCGGCTTGGATTCGACCGTCGGCAGATCGAGCTCGCGGAGGGCGAGACGCTTGTCTTCCGCAACATCCGCCTGCAGGAACGCGACGGCTTCGCGCCGCTCGATGTGCGCGCGGAGATCGTGCCCGATGCCAAGGCGCTGCCGGCCTCGGCTGCGTCCGCGGCACCGCTCGACGCCGCCGCGTGGGGCGGCGAGCCCGGGCTCGCGACGGTCGCGGTGCCGGAGGTCTCGTCGTTCGTCCCGCCGGTCGGTTCGCACGCGCTCGTCCTGTCGCACGGCTACTGCGCCGACGAGAACCCGTGGCCGCTCGCGCAGTTCGCGGGCGACGCGTGGCCGTACGAAAACCTCGAGACGAGTCTCTCGAACGATGCGTTCGCGGTCGACCTCGCGACGCGCGCCGCGCAGTTCAAGAGCTACGGCATCGTCGGGCACAGCCAGGGCGGCTGCGCGGCGCTGCATCTCTACACCTACTACTGGAGCGGGCTCGACTGGGCCGGCCCCGGACGGCTGATGCAGTGCGTCGGGGCGCCGCTCGAAGGCACGCCGCTCGCCGGCAACCTCGCGGCGCTCGGGGCGGCGCTCGGCATCCAGTGCGGATCGAACTACGACATCACGCCCGACGGCGCGGCCGTGTGGCTTGCGGGCATTCCGACGGCCGCGCGCGCGAAGCTGCACACCTACACGACCACCTTCACGAATGTGCCGTTCTTCTACGACTACTGCAACATCGTGACCGATGTGTTCCTCTCGGATCCCGAGGACGGCGTGGTCGAGAACGCCGCCGGGCACATCGTCGGCGCACAGAACATGGGGCTGACGACGGGCTGGTGCCATGTGAGCGGCATGCGCGACCCCGCGCAGACCGGCGACGCGAGCCGCAACGCGGTACTCAACGCACAGGGGGCGCGATGACGAGGATTGCATCCATCGCCGCGCTTGCGCTTGGCGTGGCTGCCGCCGCGTACGGCGATGGTCGCGCGGATTTGTGGTGCATCGCGCCCACGGCGATCGCCGACAACGGCGCGGTCGTCGGGTCGGTGACGGTGCCGCCGACGGCGGATGTGCGCACGATCGTCGGCGTGCGCGTGCGCGTGGCCGCGACGCATCCGTGGGTCGGGGATCTTTCGTTCCGCGTGCGGCATCCGTCGGGCGTCGAGGTCGTGCTCGTCGATCGGCCGGGCATGCCGTCGGTCGGGTTCCCAGGTCCGTGGGGCTGCGGGGGCGACAACATCGACTGTTGGTTCGACGACGCAGCGGCGGGTGCTGCCGAGACGACCTGTTCCGTGACCGCGGTGCCCGTCCTCGCGGGTTCGCTGCGGCCGACGGGCGCGCTCGCATCGCTCAGGGGCCTCGCGCCGCAGGGCGTGTGGAGCATCGTCGCCTCGGATGGGGTGGCGGGGGATGCCGGGCAACTCACGGCCGCGTGCATCGAGATCACGACGGCGCCAGACTGCAATGTGAACGGCGTCGACGACGCCGTCGACATCGCTGCGGGCACGAGCGCCGATGTAGACCAGGACGGCGTGCCCGACGAATGCGGGTGCGTCGCGGATCTTGACGGTGACGGCGCCGTGACCGGAGCCGATCTCGCGGCGATGCTCGGCGCGTGGGGGCCGTGCGGCGGGTGCGGCGGTGATCTCACCGGCGATGGGAATGTGCTCGCCGACGATCTCGCGGTGCTGCTCTCTTCGTGGGGTGCGTGCGGAGCGTCGTGAGGCGCGAGCCGCTTGCCTCGGCTCTCCCCGTCCGTCACAATGCCCCGATGTCGAGCGGGGCTGGCTCACCTGACGAACCCACCGCACCGCTGGAAGGCGGGCGCGGTGGCGCCTCCCACGATCCGGACGCGCCGAGCAGCGGGTTCAGCAGCCTTGGGTTCGAGAGCACGGCTCGCTCGGGCGACACGGTCGGCCCGTACAGACTCGTCTCGAGGCTCGGCGAGGGAGGCTTCGGCGAGGTGTGGATGGCCGAGCGGCGCGAGCCGTTCACGCAGCGCGTGGCGCTGAAGCTGATCAAGCCGGGCATGGACTCGCGCAGCGTCATCGCGCGCTTCGAGCAGGAGCGCCAGGCGCTCGCGGTGATGAGCCATCCGCACATCGCGAAGGTGCTCGATGGCGGCCTCACGAAGGAAGGCCGCCCGTACTTCGCGATGGAGTTCGTGAAGGGCGAGCCGATCACGGACTACTGCGACGCCAAGAGGCTCGGCGTGCGCGAACGGCTCGTGCTCTTCGTGCAGGCCTGCGAGGCCGTGCAGCACGCGCATCTGAAGGGCATCGTCCACCGCGACCTCAAGCCCACGAACATCCTCGCCTTCGATGTCGAGGGGGAGGGCCCGAGGCTCAAGGTGATCGACTTCGGCGTCGCGAAGGCGATGAGTCAGCCGCTGACCGACAAGACGATCTTCACCGAGAGCGGGCAGATGATCGGCACGCCCGAGTACATGAGCCCCGAGCAGGCCGACCCGAGCGCAAGCGACATCGACACGCGCAGCGACATCTACTCGCTCGGTGTCCTTCTCTACGAACTGGTGACGGGCGCGACTCCGTTCGACGGGAGGGCGCTGCGTGCGAACGCGTACTCGGAGATCCAGCGGATCATCCGCGAGGACGACCCCCCGACGCCGAGCGCGCGACTGACGAGGATCGCGACGAAGGACACCACGAAGGCGAGCGCGATCGAGAAGGCGCGCGGGGTCGCGCTGAAGGAACTCGCCAGGCAACTCCGGAGCGAGCTCGAGTGGATCCCCCTCAAGGCGATGCGCAAGGAGCCCGCGAAGCGCTACCAGAGCGCGATGCTCCTTGCCGACGATGTCCGCGCGTACCTCGATGGCAGGCCGATCACGGCCGCGCCCGAGTCGGCGGGATACCGCGCACGGAAGTACATCCGCCGCAATAAGGGCCCCGTGCTGGCGGGCGTGCTCGTGACGGCGGCGCTGCTGGTCGGGCTCGGCGTGGCGCTCATCGGCTGGCGCGAGACGGAGCTGGCGCGGGACGCTGCCCTTGAGAGCGAAGCGAAGGCCAGGGACAGCGAGACCAAGGCGAGGTTGAGCGAAGCCCGGGCGACCGAACAGCTCGAACGCAGCAACGAACTGCTCGGGGTGATCGTCACCGGCAGCGCGCTGGACGCGGTGCGTCGCAACGACTGCGCCGGTGCCCGCTCAGAACTCTCGGTGCTGAAAGGCCTTGGTAGGGACCATCTGTTTGCCGCTGGCCTCGCGGCTGCGTGGGGCGAACAGTCGCTCGGCGGGCCGCTGCGCGGACACGAGGGCTGGGTCCAAGCCGTCGCCTTCAGCGCCGACGGGAAGACGCTGGCGAGCGCAAGTGCGGACGGGACGATCTGCCTGTGGGACGCGTCGACGGGGACGCAGCTCGGCGATCCGCTGCGCGGGCATTCGGACGGCGTCTTAAGCGTCGCCTTCAGCCCGGACGGCAAGACGCTCGCGACCGCGAGCTTTGACAAGACCCTCCGCGTGTGGGATGTGTCGACGGGGGCGCAGCGCGGCGAATCGCTGCGCGGGCATGAGAAGGGAGTGGCGAGCGTCGCCTTCAGCCCCGACGGGAGGATGCTCGCGAGCGGAAGTCTCGACGGAACGGTTCGCCGGTGGGATGTGTCGACGGGAAAGCCACTCGGCGAACCGCTGCGCGGGGATGCGGATGGGATCTTCAGCGTTGCCTTCAGCCCCGACGGGAAGACGCTGGCGAGCGGCGGCTTCGACGGAACGCTGCGCCTGTGGGACGCATCGACGGGTGCCCCGCTTGGCGAACCGCTGCAAGGACATGCACGAGATGTCCTGAGCGTGGCCTTCAGCCCCGATGGAAAGACGCTCGCGAGCGGGAGTTTCGACGGAACGCTGCGTCGGTGGGATCTGTCGACGGGAAAGCCGCTCGGCGAACCGCTGCGCGGGCATGAAAAGGAGGTCTGCGGCGTCGCGTTCAGCCCCGACGGGAAGACGCTCGTGAGCGGTGGACTCGACGGGACGCTGCGTCTGTGGAGCGTGTCGACGGGGTTGCCGCTGGGAGAGCCTCTGCGCGGGCATGAGTACGGCGTCTACAGCGTCGCGTTCGGCCCGCACGGGGAGACGCTGGCGAGCGGGGGTATGGACACGACGGTGCGCCTGTGGGATGTGTCGACGGGGCGGCCGCTGGGAGAGCCGCTGCGTGGTCATGACGAGGAGGTCTTGGCCGTGGCGCTCAGCCCCGATGGGAGGACGCTGGCGAGCGGGAGCATGGACCGAACGGTGCGCCTGTGGGATGTGTCGACCGGCGATCCGCGTGGCGAGCCGCTGCGCGGGCATGAAGCAGCGGTCGTCAGCGTGGCCTTCAGCCCGGACGGCAAGACGCTGGCGAGCGCAAGTAGGGACATGAGCGTCCGTCTCTGGGATGTGTCGACGGGGAAGCTGCGTGACGGACCGCTGCGCGGGCACGAACAAGAGGTTTCCAGCGTCGCCTTCAGTCCCGATGGGAAGACTCTGGCGAGCGGCGGTTTGGACCGAACGCTGCGTCTGTGGGATGTGTCGACGGGTCGCGCGCGCGGCGAACCGCTGCGCGGACATGAGGCATGGGTCTCCGAAATCGCATTCAGCGCCGACGGTAAGACGCTGGCGAGCGCGAGCGGAGACAGCACGCTGCGCCTCTGGGATGCGTCGACGGGCGAGCCGCTCGGCAAGCCGCTGCTCGGGCATCAGGCAACCATTGCGAGCGTGGCGTTCAGCGCCGACGGCAAGACGCTGGCGAGCGCGAGTTGGGACAAGACGGTGCGCCTGTGGGATGTGGCGACGGGGAGGCCGATCGGCGAACCATTGCGCGGGCATGCGAATCGGGTCGCCGCCGTCGCCTTTAGCCCCGACGGACAGTCTCTCGCAAGCGGCAGTCTGGATAGCACGGTGCGTCTCTGGAGCACCGTCCCGATGCGCGAGCGTGTGGCGTCGTACCGAGTCCGCATGGCCCAGGTCGAACAGGTGCGTGCGCAGCTTGCCGCCCGCATCGCTGCGGTCGGCGAATCGATCGAGGCGGTCGATGCGTTCGCGGCGGAGGTGCGAGCCGATCCGCGCTTCGTGGGAGAACTCCGTGTGCCGGCGCTGATCGTTGTCGGCGAAGTGAGTGTCGAACGCGAAACCGCGCGTGCAAGGTGATGGTGTGTCCGAGGTGATGGTGTGTCCAAGGTGACTCGATGCCCTCGATTCCAGACGACCAACTTCCGACCGGCGACATGCAGCCCTCGGCGCCGCAGGGACGCAGCGGGGTTTCCCGCGATCCGGACGCGGCGGATGGCTTTCGCACGCTTGAATCTGGAAGCACCGCGCGCGCCGGCGACACGGTCGGCCCGTACAAGCTGGTCGCGAAGATCGGCGAAGGCGGCTTCGGCGAGGTGTGGACCGCGGACCGGCGCGAGCCGTTCACGCAGCGGGTGGCGCTGAAGCTGATCAAGCCCGGCATGGACTCGCGGAGCGTGATCGCGCGCTTCGAGCAGGAGCGCCAGGCGCTCGCGGTGATGAATCATCCGAGCATCGCGAAGATGCTCGACGGCGGACTGACGAAGGAGGGGCGCCCGTACTTCGCGATGGAGTATGTCAAGGGCGAGCCTCTGACCGAATTCTGCGACGGACGGAGACTCGACATCAATGCGCGCCTCGCGCTCTTCGCGCAGGTATGCGAGGCGGTGCAGCACGCGCACCTCAAGGGCATCGTTCACCGCGACCTCAAGCCAACGAACATCCTCGCGTACGAGACCGAAGGTGAGGGCCCGAAGCTGAAGGTGATCGACTTCGGCGTGGCGAAGGCGATGAGCCAGCCGCTGACCGACAAGACGCTGTTCACCGAAACCGGCCAGATGATCGGCACGCCCGCCTACATGAGCCCCGAGCAGGCCGACCCGACCGCCGGCGACATCGACACGCGCAGCGACATCTACTCGCTCGGCGTCCTGCTCTACGAGCTCGTGACGGGCATGACGCCGTTCGACCAGAAGGCGCTGCGCGCGAAGGGCTACGGCGAGATGCAGCGCACGATCCGGGAGGACGACCCTCCGTCCCCGAGCGCGCGGATTGCGACGGCCGCGACCGGCGACGCGGAACTCGCGGGCCGGATCGAGAGGGCGCGGGGCGTCACGCTGCGGGATCTCGGGCGCGAACTCAAGAGCGAACTCGAGTGGATTCCGCTCAAGGCCATCCGCAAGCAGCCGCAGCATCGGTACCAGACGGCCCTCGATCTGCGGCGCGACATCGACAACTACCTCGAGGGGAGGCCGCTGGTCGCGGGCCCCGAGTCGCGCTGGTACCAGCTGCGCAAGTTCCTCGGGCAGGGGCCGCGCATCGTCGACAGCATGCTTTTTCTCTGCGGGTTTCTTGGATTTTCCTTCAGCTTCGGCGTGCTGTTCATGTCGATCGGCACGGTCATGAGCGCGTGGTCCCTGCTTCCGCTCGCGTTCGCAGCCCTCTGCGCCGCAGGCGTCCACGGCTTCGTGACGCGCGACCTGTTCGCGCGCAAGGTCGCGTCGTGGCAGCGGATCTGCGAGTGGTCCGTGATCGTCGCCACGGGTGCCGCGATCGTCATGCTGCCGAGAGCGGTCTTCGGCGCATTCGCCATCGAGCATGCTGCTGCGATGGTCGCGATCCAAATCATGTTGACCTACATGATCCATCTGCCGCTCCTGAAGCTCGTCGACCGCGTTTCGTGGAAGGTCGCGCTGATCTCGTATCTCCTCACGAGCACGCTGACCTCGCTGGCCGCCTTCTACGCCATCGCGGGCGGCCTCACGATCGGGTACTTCCTCTTGCCGCCGAGTTGAAGCCCGGGCGCGCCGCCGAGCGCGCAGTGCGAGCGCTGAACCGTCGGGGTCGTCAGTCCAAACGGGTGCCACTACTTCTAGTAGTGCGGAGTCGGGGTGGCCTCGAGAAACGCGCCTGCCGGTACGCGCGCGAAACCACCACTGGAAGTGGTGGCACCCATATTGGAGGGCGACCCCGGGCGGAGGGGCGCGGGCGGCGCCCCCGCACCTCCGTCGCCGACGCCGCCGCCACCTTCGGCGTCTCGCGCAAGACCGCGTACAAGTGGCTCGCGAGGCACGATTCCGGCGAGCCAGACGCGCTCAAGGACCGCTCGCGCCGGCCGCTCGACCATCCGCAGGCCGTCGATCCGCGCATCGCCGAGATCGTCGTGGCGATCCGCAGGGAGCAGCCGCTCTGCGGCCCGCGCAAGCTCCTCGCCGTCGCCGGCCGCAGGCATCCGCGCGCGGAGCTCCCCTCCGAGAGCACCGTCGCGCGCATCCTCCGCAGGGAAGGGCTCGTCCCGCCGAGGCGGCCGGGAAGATGCAGGACCGTCCGCTCGGCCTTCGCGCCGCTCGGGGACGCGGCCGCGCCGAACGACGTCTGGACCGCCGACTACATGGGCCGCTTCGCGATGCGCGGCGGAGGAAGCTGCAACGTGCTCACCGTCCAGGACGCGCACTCGCGGAAGCTCCTCGCCGCCGCAGGCCACGCG
>JBKCZS010000249.1:0-22080 GCA_046337925.1 bacterium
GCGCTGCACCTTCAGCGGAAGCTCCATGCTTCCCGACCAGTACTTGAACTTCGTGCGGACCGGCATCTCCGCGATCGGCGGTCGCGCGTAGTCGGCGAGATCCTTGTCGCCCGTGATGCGGACGGTCCAGTTCGCATCGAGCGACGGGTCCTGCGCCGCCAGCCGCGCGAGCGCATCGATGTCCTCGATCGGGGTCAGCCACCGCGCGCGCGACCGCCGCCCATCGCTCGACCACCAGATGCGGCTGGTCCGCCGCACGACGCCGTTCTCGAGGATCTCCACCCGCAGCCCGAACAGCGTGGAGCCGAACTCCTGCGCGGTGGTGGGCACGCTGTTGAACTGAAGCCCTGCCCGGGGAGAACCATCGCTCCACACCGTGAGCGAGTGATCGGGATAGAACACGCTTCGCACCGCCTCGTGGAGTTCGGGCGAGTCCACGGGCTCCGCGTCGGGTTCCTTGGGCGCACGGCCGAGGACCTCGGGGATCTGCGTGAAGACCACGGGATATTCGCGCCACGCCTCGTCGCCCGTCCCCAGCGGCCGAACCGACATCACCAGGCGGATGCGGTTTCCCGGGCCCGTGTCCGGAGGAAGCTCGACCAGCAGCTGGTTGGTGCCGCTCGCTGGATTGAACCGCGCGCGCCGCACCGTTCCATCGGCGAACTCGATCGCGAGCCGCGACTCGATGCCCATCGGCCACCACGCGAATGCATCGACGACAAGCAGGGGCGACCGCCCTTCGCGCGCGCCGAGGTAGCTGACCGAAAGGTTCGGCGGGATCTCGAGGAAGCGGAGTAGGAGCGGGTCTTCCCGCGGGAGCGCGCGTATGAGCGCGGACCACACCGAGTCGTACGAGGCGGACCACGCTTCCGAGCCCGGTGCCCGGCCGCCGTCGCCCGTCACGACGAGGTCGACCGCGTCGCGGAGCAGCGCGTCGTCGAGCTGCATCGATCCGATGCGCGTCGCGAGCTCGTCCTGCGCCGACTTGTATCCCGAGCCATCGACGAAGGGGGCGGAGAGCAGGAGGACCCGCGTCGGCGCCATGCTCCAGAACCCGGCGTCGAGCGAGCGGATGCGCGCGGCGGCGACGACGGCGAGGACCCCCACGATGGAGAGGATGCCGACCCCGACGCGGCGCCGCGTGCGCAGGGTGTCCTTCTCGAGCGCCGCGACGAAGCCGCACTCGCTGCAGTGGCGCGAGCGCTGCAACGCGTCTTCACCCGAGCCCTCGCCGGGCAGCGGGCCGAGTTCATGCCAGCAGCGGGGGCATCGGCGTCGTCCGCGCGCCGCGTCGCCGGCGAACGACTTCGCGGCGAGCGCCGTCAGCAGCACGACGGCTGCAAACGATCCGGTGGAGAGGACCCATGCGAGGAGTTCGGACACGACGGCGGATAGCGTACGGCCCGCGGGCGTCCGCGGACGCGCGGCGGTCGCAGGTTCACGCCACGATCAGCGCACGAACGCCCAGCGGATCAGTTCCTTCGGAGTCGGCGGCTTGCCCTGCATGAGGACGCCGACGCGGAAGATGCGGGCGGCGAGCCACATGAGCGCGACCGCGCAGACGAAGCCCCACAGCGTCGCGGTGATCGTCTGCCAGAGCGGGATCGGCTCGGTGGCGGCGGTCAGCCGCATGATCATCACGAAGGGCGTCGCCGGCGGGATGTAGCTCGCGACCGTCGCGAGCGTGCCGTTCGGGTTCTCGACGATCGGCATCCACAGCATCACGGGCACGATGAGCACCATCATCACGGGGCCGACGAGCGACTGCGCCTCGCGCAGGTCGCTCACGGCGCTGCCCACGGCCGACATCATCGCCGCGACCATGATGTAGCCCATCACGAAGTAGGCGATGAGGTAGACGATGTGCATGAAGGGCACGAGATCGAGCATCGCTACGGCCGAGAGCCCCGCAAGGCCGAGCCCGCCGTACATCCCGAGCATCACCGCGCTGATCGCCGCGTAGCCGAGGATCTTGCCGACGAGAAGCTGCATCGGGCTCGCCGCCGCGAGCAGCACCTCCATGACCTTGTTCGACTTTTCCTCGATCGTGGTCGTGAGCAGGTAGTTGGCGCTCGTGAAGACCGTGACCCACAGGAGGAACATGAACGCCACGGGCACCATGAAGCGGAGCTCGGTGATCTCCTTGGCGACGGCGCCCTCGGGGGAGATGCGCATCGTCGCCGGCTCGGGCGAATCCGAGATGCGGGCGATCAGCGCGCTGTCGACGCCGCTCCGCGCCACGCGCTCTTCCTCGATCGCCTTGCGGATCGCGCGGGAGATCTGCGTGACATGCTTCGGCGAGAGCGAGCTCGGGATGAAGAACTCGAACGGCTTCGCTGGCTTCGCCGGATCGAGCATGTCGGCGCCGATCGACGCGCCCGCGATCAGCTTGCCGGTCTTGAGGTCCGACTTGATCGCCTCGAGCGTCGCGGGATCGGTCTCGTTGCGCCAGGTCACCTCGATCTTCTGCTGGCCGGCCGACGGCAGGTTCGACACGGCCTCCATCTGCTCGGCGGCCGAGGTCGGCGGGTTCCTCTGCAGGTCGGAGATCGCCTCCATGACCGATGCGGGCTTCTCGAGGATCGCCTTCGCGCGCGGCATGATCGTTCCCGTCGGATCGACGATGGCGATCGAGCCGACGAGCGGCGGCGACTCGCGCGAGAGGAGCGACGGCATCACCGCGATCACGCCGAACATGAGGATCGGCACGGCGACGGCGCCGATGATGAAGCCCTTGGTCAGCGCGGTGTGGCGGAACTCGCGCCAGGCGATCAGGACGATCTTCCCGAGATACGACTGCTGGTGGCGTTCAGGCATCGATCTTCGCTCCCTTCTGCTGTGCGGCGTCCGCTCCGCCGACGAGCTCGACGAAGAGATCGTCGAGGTTCATGCGGCGCAGCCCGACCGAGCGCATCGGTGCGAGCTCGAGCACCGCGCGCATCGCGTCGGCCGCGCCGAGTCCGGCGGCGAGCTCGAGGTCCACGGTGCCGTTGTCGTGCGTGCGCGCGTGCGACGCCAGGCCCGAGCGGAGCGCGCTGGTCGCGAAGTCCTCGGTGCTGCCGAGCGGTTCGCAGACGAGGCCGCGGTCGTCGTAGCGCGCGCGCAGCTCCGCGAGCGACGCGTCGAGGACCTTCTCGCCCTTGTTGATCAGGATCACCTTGTCGCACAGCGCTTCGGCCGTGTGCATCTGGTGCGTCGAGAAGATGATGGTCGCGCCGCGCGCCTGCTCGCTGCGGATGAGCTCGAGCACCAACCGGCCGTTCAGCGGATCGAGGCCGGAGAACGGCTCGTCGAGGATCAGGAGGTCGGGCTCGTGGATGATCGACGCGAGCAGCTGGATCTTCTGCTGCTGGCCCTTCGAGAGCTCCTCGCAGCGCCGCTTCGCGACGCCGGGCAGTTCAAGCCGCTCGAGCCAATCGTCGATCTTGCGCGCCAGCCCCTGGGCCTGCACGCCCTTGAGCCTCGCCATGTACCCGACGAACTCCCCGACCTTCATCTTTCGGTAGAGGCCGCGTTCCTCAGGCAGGTAGCCGATGCGGTCCTTCATCGCGAGGGCGGACGAGCCCATCACCTCGACGCGGCCTGCGTCGGGCGCGATGATCGACATGATCATGCGGATGGTGGTGCTCTTTCCCGCGCCGTTCGGGCCGAGGAATCCGCAGAGCGAGCGCTCGGCGATCTCGAGCGAGATTCCCTTGACGGCCTGCACGCTGCCGAAGCGCTTCTGCACGCCCTCGAGCAGGACGGCCGGCCGGGAGCTGGGGCTCGGAAAGCGTTGTGCGGAATGCGGTTGGGACGCCGCGGACGGTGACGGAGGCATGTGCGCAGTCTACATCAAGCCCGCGCGCGAAGCGTTGTCTTTCTAATCAAAAAGGCAACATGGGGTTCCCGCCCGAGCTGGGCGCGAACTTCACGGACGCGAAGGGGAGGACTGGCCCGGCGCAGGCTCGATTCCCGCGGGCGGCGCGATCGCGCCCTTCGCGAGCGTGTCGACGGCGACCTTCGAGTAGACGAGGTCGACCTTCATGCCGGCGGTCGTCACCGTCGCCTCGCGGAAGGCGAGAAGCCTTGGTTCCGCGGCTGCAGGAGCGGCCTTCGGCTGCGGGGCCGCGGGCGCCGGGCGTTCGACCGGTTCCCATCGGCGGAATCGGATGGACTGGCCGCCCTGGACGGGTGCGTTGGGCGCGAGATCGCTCGGCGGCGGCGGCACATCGAGCCCGACGATGGTGGCATCGGCGGCGTTCATGTAGAGCGTCCAACGCACCTCCGGCGCCGGCGACTGCGTGGGACGCATCGAGATGCGGAAGCAGCTCACGCCCTCGACGGTGTCCTTGCCGAGGAGCTTGAAGTCGGTGAAGCGGGTGTCGATCGAGCGGACGAGCGTCAGCAGGTCGCCGCCGCCCGCGAGTTCCTCGGCCATCTTCGGGTCGACCGCGCGCGCGCGGCCGGGTTCGCCCATCCACGCCGACGAGCCGACGGAGCCGAGCTCCATCTTGCTTCCGCCGCCCGGCATCGTCTGCACCAGCCTGCGCGCATCGGGCGCGATGAACTGGAACTCGATGCGGCCATCGCCCATCGCGCTCTGCACCGTGGCGACCGATTCATAGCTCTTGATCGCGTCCCACGACTTGCCGCCGATCTTGTCGAGCGCGGTGCGCACGAGCGTGCCCGCGTCGAGCTCGGGCGGATCGAGCGGCGCAATCGCCGCGAAAGGAACAGGCGCCGCGACCGCATGGATCGTGGCGCCTGTGATGCAGGTGGTCGCGAGGATGATCGCGGCGACCGAAAGAATGCGCGTGGCTGGGACCGTGCTTCGCGTCATGTGCGACCTCGATTGGCTTGGATTCCTTCGTGACACGAAGGAGAGCGCGATGGACGCGCGCCGCACCGAGATTGTTCCCGATTTCGCACGGGACCGCACGCAGCGATCAGCCTTCCTTCTTCGGAGCGGCCGGGGCAGCGGGAGCAGCGGGAGCTGCCGGAGCGGCGGGTGCGGCGGGAGCAGCGGGGGCCGCCGCCGGCGCGTCGCCTTCTTCCGCGGGCTCGGGCTCGAGCAGCGCCTTGATGGCGGTCGGAAGCTCGAACGACTTCGGATCGACGCCGTCGAACACGATGGTCTCGACGGTCGTCACCATCTTCTGTCCCATCTGGGTGGCTTCGGTGCGGACCGGCATCTTGATCTTGCCGAACGCGCCCTCGAACTCGCGGTACTCCGAAAGCACCGTCGACACGGGGACCTTGCCGAGCTGCGTGTCCATCACCGTCTCGGCGCCGCGCTGAAGGCCGGTCTCCTTCTCGAACCACAGGGTCGTCGGCACGGCGCCCTTCGTGGCGGTGAGCTTCCAGCAGGCGAAGCCGCCGAACTCGCCGTCACCGGCGAACTCAACCTTGTCCCAGCGCTTCGACGGATCGACATCCTTCAGGAGGTCGGCTTCGCGGAGCATCATCTCGAGCTCGCCGCCCTGGAGGAGGCGCGGCCCCGAGATCGGGTCGGCAGACCAGCCGACGGTGCCGTCGAAACCGGTCTTGATCTCGCCGATGCCGGCGATGTTGATGACGGTCATCATCTTGTTCGGTGCAGCCACGAAAGACTGCATCGGGCCCTTGATCCCTTGTCCCGGCATCTCGAGCTGGCCCTTGACCTCCATCGACTTCAGCTTCGACCACGCTTCGGCGCCACCGAGGGCGGCCACGCTACGGTCAAGCACGGCGGCTGCGGTGGGCGTGTCGGTGGTCGCGGCCGGCGTCTTCACGGTGACGGCGGGAAGCGACTTGTCGACCGCGGGCTGGGCGGGCTTGTCGGCCGGCTTGTCCTGCGCGGAGAGCGATGCGGAGATCGCGATCGCGGAGATGAACAGGGCGGGGGCGAGGAGGGCGAATCTGCGTTGCATGGAGCGTGTGGTCCTGGGTGTTGCGTTTGCCGCGTCCGGCGGCGCGCGACGAATGTCGCGAGGGGCGCTGGACGCCTGCGGAAAGAAGCGTATTCCACGCTTCCGAAAGACTGCGCGAGGGTTTCGTTCAGATCACCACCCGGTCGGGTGGCGAGGAATCGGGTCGGGAGGACTCGGCGGAGCCGTTGGAATCGATCAGGGAGTTTCGCTGGCGACGGCGGCCGCGGCCTTCGCCTCGCGCTCGGCGGCGCGCATCGCCGCGCGCTCGCGGGGCTTCAGCTTCGGCGCGGGCGTCGCGTCCGCGGCGGGCTTGGCGGCGCGGGCCGCGAGCGCCTGCTCGCGGATCCAGGTCGCCGCGCTGTCGAACACCTCGTCGCTGCCCTTGTTGAGGCCCGAGCGGGTGAGCGACACCGAGGTGTCGGGAAGGACGCCCTTGCCCTCGAGGCGCACGCCGGTCGAGGTGGTGAAGTCGGCGATGGCGTGCATGAGGACATCGCCGCTCGGAAGTTCGACGGCCCGGGCCGGAAGCGCCATGCCCGCGCTCGCCTCGCCGAAGATGCGGGCGCGGCCGACCGACTGCAGGCCGCCCGCGAAGACCTCGCTGGTGCTTGCGCTGCGGACATCGAGCAGGATGGCGAGCGGCTTCGAGATCGGCCGCACGCGCTTGCCTGCGGCGGAGACCTTGCGCGGCGTGACATTGAACGCAAGCGTGGTGTCGCGCCCGATCATCGATCCGAGGCTGACCGGCTCGCTCACGAAGTGGCTCGCCACGCCCATCGACATCGCGCCGATGCCGCCCGGGTTGCCGCGCAGGTCGATCACGACGCCGTCGCAGCCGCGCACGAGATCGACGCCCTTGTCGATCGCCTCGGTCGCGCCGGTCATCCAGATGTTGAAGGCGATGTAGCCGATCTTGACGGGCTTGCCGCCCTCGATCGGAATCTCGACCACGCGCGACTCGACCTCGACGGGGAAGGGCGCGAGGTTTCCGAACCCGCTGCTGCCGAGCGGCGCGGGCTCGAAGCCGATGGTGACGGCCTGCTCCGCGCCAGAGGCGTCGCGGAACACCACGCGCTTGCGCTCGCCGGCCGAACCGGTGACGAGCTGCGAACTCGTCGCCGCGAGCATCATGCGAAGCTGACGCGCGTGCGGCGAATCGGGGTTCTTCTCGTGCGAAAGCGACTCGCGCAGCGGCGCGAGCGCGCGCTCGATCTCGCGGCCGTCGATCGACACGACCTGCCACCCGACGAGAACGCCCGCGCGCGCCGCCGAAAGGCCTGGCGTGACGCGGGTGACCGTCGGGACTCCCTCGACGAGCGCGATGTCGAGGCCCGCGATGCCGGGGCCGCTTCCCGCAGGCGCTGCGTCTGGCTCGGCCGGCGCGTCGTTGCCGGCGGGCATCGACGCATCGGCGCGTTCGCGCTGCGTCTCGACGGTCGGGGAGATATCGACCTCTTCGCTCGGGATGATGCCGAAGTGGCTCTGGCCAAGCCGCGCGAGCATGTCGCTGAGCAGCGCGCGCAGATCATCCTGCGACGCGGCCGCGCGCGCCTTCGGCTCGAACTCGGCGCGCACCGCGTCCCAATCGACTCCGTTGAGCGTCTTGTCGAAGTGCTGGTCGCGCACGGTGGTCCACACCATGTCGAAGGTCTCGACCGGACGGACGGCAGGAGCGGGCTTCGCGGCCGGCGCCGGGTCGGGCGCGGCCTCGGCGCGCGTGGCCGTCGTGGAGGTGGTCGTCGTGGTGGTGGTCGTCGTCGCCGTCGTCGTGTCGGCGCTCGCCGACTCCTTCGACATCGCGGGCTGCGTCGCGGACGATGGCGTGCCTGCATTCGGGCGCGAGCTCGCGCACCCGGCCGCTGCGAGCAGGGCGATCGCGCACAGAGCGGCGCGCTTCAGCGCCGCCCCGCGTCGAGAAGAGGGATCGGAATCGGAACCTGAAGCGGAGGTGGAGTCGGAGTCGGCGGTGGGGGCGGGCATGGTGCGCTCGTGGATCGGTGCGTGTGGGCGGCGATGGTAGGTTGACAATCGGTGTTTGCGAGGCCGATTTTTAGGACCTCATCTATCCGTTCATCCGGATGAATGGTTGAAGGATCGGGGCTTTGAGCGTACCCTTTCGGCATGGCCGCTCCCGTTCGTTCGCTCCTGAAGGCTCTCGAGTCCCGCACCCTCGTCTTCGATGGCGGCATGGGCACGCAGATCCACGCCTGCGCCGACTGCAAGCCGAGCGACTACCTCGGGCGCGACAACTGCACCGACATCCTCGTCAAGAGCCGCCCCGACATCATCCAGCGGATCCACGAGAACTACTTCGCCGCGGGCGCCGATGTCGTCGAGACCGACTCGTTCGGCGCCAACATCCTCGTCGGCAGGGAGTTCGACGAGGAACTCGCGTCGTGGACCTTCGAGCTCAACAAGCGCGCCGCCGAGGTCGCCCGCGCCGCCGCCGCGAAGTTCGAGACCGCCGACCGGCCGCGCTTCGCGATCGGCTCGATGGGCCCCGGCACCAAGCTCGTGTCGCTCGGCCAAGTCTCGTGGGAGGAGATGCACGCGAGCTACCTCGAGCAGGCGCGCGGCCTGATCGCGGGCGGCATCGACGGCTTCATGATCGAGACCTCGCAGGATCTCCTCCAGCAGAAGATCGCGATCAACGCCTGCATCGACGCGCTGAAGGAGGCGGGGCTCACGCCCGACGACCGCGCGATCTTCTCGAGCGTGACGATCGAGACGACGGGCACGATGCTCCTCGGCTCCGACATCGCGGCGGTGGTGAACGCGCTCAAGCCGTTCCCGATCCACTCGCTCGGCCTCAACTGCGCGACGGGCCCGGTCGAGATGGCCGAGCATGTCGCGTACATCGCGAAGCACTGGGACCGCGCGATCAGCGTGCTGCCGAACGCGGGCCTGCCGATCCTCGTCGAGGGACGCACCGAGTACCCATTGCAGGCGAAGCCGTTCCGCGAGGCGATGCAGCGTTTCGTCGAGGAATACGGCGTGAACTCGGTCGGCGGCTGCTGCGGCACCACGCCTGAACATATCCGCGAGCTCCGTTCGCTCATCGACGAACTCGGCTACGACAAGAAGCCGCAGCGCCGCGCGATCGAGCCGCAGGAGCCCGGCTGCTCGAGCCTCTACGGCTTCGTCGAGTTCAAGCAGGAGAACTCGTTCCTCATCGTCGCCGAGCGCACCAACGCGAATGGCTCGCGCAAGTTCAAGCGCCTGCTCGACGAGAGCGACTTCGACGGCCTCGTGTCGATGGGCCGCGAGGAGATCAAGGACGGCGGACAGGTGCTCGATGTGTGCGTCGACTTCGTCGGCAGGAACGGCCCGAAGGACATGGCCGAGGTCGCCGCGCGCTCTGTGCGCCAGGTGAACGCGCCGATCATGTTCGACTCGACCGACGCGGTCGTGATCGAGGAAGGCCTCAAGCGCCACGGCGGCAAGGCGATCGTCAACTCGATCAACCTCGAGGACGGCGAGGAGCGGATGAACCGCATCTGCCCGCTCCTCAAGAAGTACGGCGCCGCGTGCGTGGCGCTGACGATCGACGAGGACCAGCAGGCGGGCATGGCGAAGACCGCCGACCGCAAGCTCGAGATCGCCTCGCGCATCCATGATCTCTACACGCGGAAGTGGGGGCTTCCCGAGGAGGACATCCTCTTCGATCCGCTCACCTTCACGATCGCGACCGGCAACGACGACGACCGCCGCCTCGGCCTCGAGACGCTCGACGGCATCGAGCGCATCGCGAAGGCGTTCCCGAAGTGCGGCATCATCCTCGGCCTCTCGAACATCTCGTTCGGCCTGAAGCCGTCGGCGCGCGCCGTGCTCAACAGCGCGTTCCTGCACCACGCGCGCGAGCGCGGCCTCACCGCCGCGATCGTGCATGCGTCGAAGATCATGCCGAAGAACCGCATTCCCGCCGAGCAGTGGGACGCGGCGGAATGGCTCATCTTCGACCGCCGCGGCGCGTCGCGGCCCGCCGGCCAACCCGAGAACTTCGATCCGCTTCTCTACTTCATCTCGCTCTTCCCCGATGGCGCGGAGGAGGCGGTCGCGAAGAAGACGCTCGCCGATCTTCCCATCGAGGAGCGGCTCGCGCAGCACATCATCGACGGCGAGGACCGCGACCTCGACAAGAGCCTCGCCGAGGCGATGCAGAAGTATCCGCCGCTCGCCATCATCAACGACCATCTGCTCGGCGGCATGAAGACGGTGGGCGAGCTGTTCGGCTCGGGCCAGATGCAGCTGCCGTTCGTGCTCCAGTCGGCGGCGGTGATGAAGAAGGCGGTCGCCTTCCTCGAGCCGCACATGCCGAAGGCCGAGGCTGGCGCGGGCAAGAAGGCGAAGATCGTGCTCGCGACGGTCGCCGGCGATGTCCATGACATCGGCAAGAACCTCGTCGACATCATCCTCTCGAACAACGGCTTCGAGATCCACAACATCGGCATCAAGCAGCCGCTGCAGGCGATCCTCGACTCGTGGCGCAAGACGGGCGCCGATGCGATCGGCATGAGCGGACTTCTGGTGAAGTCGGTCGCGGTCATGGAGGAGAATCTCCATGAGATGAACCGCCTCGGGATCACCGTACCCGTGATCCTCGGCGGCGCCGCGCTCACGCGCCACTACGCGGAGAGCCACCTGCGCAAGATCTACAAGGGCCCGCTCTACTACGGCCGCGACGCGTTCGAAGGGCTTTCGGTGTGCGATGCGCTCGCGTCGAAGACGCTTGCCACGATCGACGCGGAGATCGACGCGCGGCTCGAGAAGCGCGAGATGGTGGACGCGAAGGTCGCCGCGTCGCGCGCGGCGGAGCCAAAGGTCGAGGTCTTCGACGCGCCCACGATCGCGCCCGTCGCGGTGCCCAAGGCGCCGTTCTTCGGCGACCGCCTCGTCGAGGAGATCCCGCTCGAGCAGATCTACCCGTACATCAACCTGCTCGCGCTCTACCGCGGGCAGTGGGGCTTCAAGAAGAACCTCATGGGCGAGGACGAGTACCGACGCTTCATCGAGGACAACGCCGACCCCGTGTTCGAGCGGCTGTCGCGGCAGTGCAAGGAGGAGAGGATCCTCCGGCCGCAGGTGGTGTACGGCTACTACCCGGTGAACGCCGACGGCAACGACCTCGTCGTCTACGACGCGGTCGAGCAGGACCGCGAGATCGAACGCTTCCGCTTCCCGCGGCAGCTTGGCCGCGAGCGGCGCTGCATCAGCGACTACTTCCTGCCCGTCTCGAGCGGGAAGAAGGATGTGCTCGGACTCCAGTGCGTGACGGTCGGCCTCGAGGCCAGCCACCGCGCGAAGCAGCTCTTCGAGCGGAACGAGTACACCGAGTACCTCTATCTCCACGGTTTCGGCGTCGAGTGCGCAGAGGCGCTGGCCGAACTGTGGCATAAGCGCATGCGCGCCGAACTCGGGCTCGGTAACGACGACAGCCCCGAGATCCGCAAACTCTTCACGCAGCAGTACCGCGGCTCGCGCTACAGCTGCGGCTACCCGGCGTGTCCCGACATGAGCGACCAGGAGAAGCTCTTCCGGCTCCTGCGGCCCGAGCGCATCGGCTGCGTGCTCACCGAGAACTGGCAGATCGTGCCCGAGCAGTCGACGAGCGCGATCATCGTGCACCACCCCGAGGCGAAGTACTTCACGGTCGAGAGCGCGGCAAGGGTGCAGGGCTAAGTGGGTGGCGGCGACGAGGGCGCGGATCGCGACGCGTGGCGCACATTCGGCGCCTACGCGGCGGTCTACCTGATCTGGGGCTCGACCTACCTCGCGATCAAGCTCGTGTCGCAGCACGGCGCGTTCGTGATGGCGGGTTCGCGGTTCCTCGTCGCGGGCGCGCTGCTCCTGGGAATCGCGTGGTGGCAGGGTGCGGTGCGGCGCAGCGACTTCTCGCTCGCGTCGTGGATGAACGCCGCGGTCGTCGGCGCGTGCCTCATGCTGCTCGGCAACGGCGGCGTCGCGCTCGCGACGAAGTCGGTGGATTCCGGGCTCGTCGCGCTGATGACGGCGGTGACGCCGCTCTGGCTCGTTGGGCTCGACGGCTTGATGCACCGCACGCACGCGCGGCCATCGAAGGTCGTGTGGCTCGGCATCGCCATGGGCATCGCGGGCGTGGTCGTGCTCAAGCTCGACGCGATCGGCGCCACGAACGCCGTCTCGACCTTCGGCGTCGTCGTGATGATGATCGCGACGCTCGGATGGGCGTTCGGCAGCGTCTGGTCGAAGCGCCCGAGCGGCGCGCACTCGCCGATGGTCGCGAACGCGATGCAGATGCTCTCGGGCGGCGTGGTGCTGCTCCTCGCGAGCATTCCCAAGGAGATCTTCTGGCACGACGAGTGGACGCTTGTCGCGGCGAACCCACCGACGACCGCCACCTGGCTCCAGTGGGCGTATCTCGTCGTGTTCGGGTCGCTCGTCGGCTTCACGGCGTACATCTGGCTCTTGCGCAACCAGCCGGCCGCGCGCGTGGCGACCTACGCGTATGTGAACCCGCTGGTGGCGATCGTGCTCGGGTGGCTGTTGATCAGCGAACCGATCGGTGTGCGCACGGTGTACGCCGCGGCGCTCATGCTCGGCGGCGTGGCGGTGATCCAGCTCGCGAAGGCGCGCAAGACGATCTTCACGCGCGCGCCGATGGCGGCGGAGTGACGGCGACGGAGTGGCCGATCCGCGATCCGTTCGGGTTTCGTACGGATTTTGCTTGACTCAAACAACTGGTTGAGTAAACTGGTTGTATGGTGCACGAAGTCGGATCGTTCGAAGCAAAGACACGCCTCGCCGAGTTGCTGCGGCTTGCGGAGCGGGGTGACGAGATCGTGGTGCTGCGGCGCGGCATTCGGGTCGCCGTCATCGTCGGCTCGTCGCGATACGACGAGCTCGTGCGCCCGGCCCAGAAGGACTGGCGTCAGTCGATGCGTGAGCATCTCGCCTCGGGGCCGCGCATCGGTCGAGCCGAGTTCGACGACATCATGCGAGAGTCGAAGGAGGGGAGATCTTGATCGTTGTCGACGCGTCGGCCGTGAACGCCGTTCTGCTGCGCGAGTCGTCCGGCGAAGCGGTCATCGAAGCGCTTGAAGACGAGGAGATGTTCCTCGCGCCCGCGCTTGTGCTCTATGAAGTTGGCAACGCGCTCACGGTTGCCGTCCGGCGCGGTCGACTGACGAACGACGACGCGGTCGCCTGCTCCGAGAAGGCTGCGATGCTTCCGTGGGTGCTTGAGACGCATGCAGGCGTGGCGCGAACGCGTGCCGTGCTCGAACTCGCGCTCGAGTCAGGGCTCACCGTCTACGACGCGTCGTTCATCGAACTCGCGAAGCTCCGCGGGTGTCCACTCGTCAGCCTCGATCGCGAGATGCGCCGCGCGGCGCAGCGTGTGGGCGTCGAGGTGCGGCCGCGCGTGATTTGAGCGGTCGCGGCTGCGGCCGCGACCTTTGGTGCGAGAGGCGGGTGATTGAGCGCTCGCGGCTGCGGCCGCGATCTTTGGCGTGAGGAATGGGGGCGTCGCCGTTTCCTGAATCTGGGAAACTTTTCGTTGTGCGTTCGCTGCTTGAGCGTTAGCGTGGGCGCATGCTCACCCGACGCAACCTGATCCAGACCGCTGCGGCCGCCGTCGGTGGCCTTGCCGCGACCAGCCTTCTCGCACCGTCCGCGCTCGGTGCGCTTGCGCCGATGCCTGCGCCGCGGCCGCGATTCCGCGGCAAGCTCGGCAAGCTGCAGCTTCTCCAGGTCGGCGGCGGTGGATCGATCGCGCCGGCCGACCGCAACGAGCGGAGGAGCCACCCAGATGTCGTATTCACGGGCCTCTGCGATGTCGACTCGAACGCGCTGTCGTTGGTCGCCGCGGAGTTTCCCGAGGCCTTCACCTGCCGCGACTTCCGCGAGGCGTTCGACAAGCACGGCGACAAGTTCGACGGCGTCGTCGTCTGCACGCCCGACCACAACCACGCGCTCATCGACCTCTGGGCGATGCGCGCGAACAAGCATGTCTACGGCCAGAAGCCGCTCGTCCAGCAGCTCTCCGAGGTCGTCGCGATCGAGCAGGCGCTCGCCGCGCGTCCGAACCTCGTCACCCAGACGGGCAACCAGCGCATGGGCCCGCTCGGCCGCCAGTACGCGGTCGACATCCTGCGCCGCGGACTGCTCGGCAAGGCGGTCGAAGCGCATGTGTGGATCGGCGGGCCCGGCGAAGGAACCGACGGCTACTTCTGGTACGGCGGCCTCAAGGATCCGATCCAGCCGCCCGCGAACATCGACTGGCCGCTCTGGCTTGGCGCAGCGGTCGACGCGCCGTGCCGCCCGGGTCTCGTCGGCCTCCAGTGGCGCTCGTCGTGGGACTACGGCACCGGCCAGCTCGGCGACTGGTGCACGCACCTGCTCGATCTCCTGTACTTCTCGCTCGACCTGCCGTCGCCCGTGTCGGTGATGGCGCACACGCTGAATCCGAGCGACTTCTATCACGCGCGCGGCGTGATGTCGACGCTCACCTACGATGTGTCGAAGGCGAAGAACCGCGCGATGTTCGCGAAGGATCGCTTCGTGGTGCGCTACGGCGACCAGAGCCAGGCGCCGTCGCGCGCCGAGCTCGGCCTGCCGCCCGGCAAGTGGGCGGGAAGCGGAACGCTGATCGTCTGCGAGGGTGGCGCGATCTTCAACCAGCCCGATGGCGATCCGCAGGTCTGGATCGGCGGCAAGGCCGTGGACTTCAAGTCGATCAAGGGTCGCGGCGCCGACGGCGAAGGCACGCTGCGCGGGCGCAACCACTGGCATGCGTGGGTCGACAGGATCACGGGGAAGCCGGACGCGTTCGTGCAGACGCCGTTCTCGTACGCCGCGGGCATCGCGGAGGCGGGGCTCCTCTGCTCGCGCGCGGCGCGTTTCCCGCAGCAGGAACTGCTCTGGGACAAGTCGAAGCTCGCGTTCCTGAACGCCGACGGCACGGTGCGCGAGGACGCGACCAAGACCTGCGTCACGCGCGAGTACCGCAAGGGCTTCGAACTGCCTACCCTCGCGGTATGAAGATCGTCCTTCCCGGCGGCAGCGGGCAGATCGGCGCGGTGCTCGCCCGCGCGTTCCGTGCGCGCGGCGACGAGGTCGTGGTGCTTTCACGCGGAAACTCGTGCCTTGCGCGCGATGTGCGCGTCGTGCCGTGGGATGGCCGCGCGCTCGGCGCATGGGCTCGGGAGATCGACGGCGCCGATGTGGTCGTGAACCTCGCCGGCCGCACCGTCAACTGCCGCTACAGCGAGAAGCACCTTCGAGAGATGATGGACTCGCGCGTCGACTCGACGAGGGCCGTGGGCGAGGCGATCGCGGCGGCCCCGCGCCCGCCGCGGGTCTGGCTCCAGTCGAGCACGGCGACGATCTACGCGCACCGCTTCGACGCCGCGAACGACGAGCGGACGGGCGTCATCGGCGGGCGCGAGCCCGGGGTGCCCCCTCACTGGGCCCGCAGCGTGGAGATCGCGACGCGCTGGGAGCAGACGCTCTTCGCGGCGCCGACGCCACGCACGCGGCGCGTCGCGCTGCGGTCGTCGCTCACGCTCAGCCCGGACAAGGGCGGAATCTTCGACACGCTGCTCGGTCTCGTGAGGAAGGGGCTCGGCGGGACCTGCGGCGACGGCCGTCAGTGGGTGTCGTGGGTCCATGAGGCGGACTTCGTGCGCGCGGTGATGTTCCTGATCGACCGCGAGGACCTCGACGGGCCCGTGAACGTCTGCGCACCGAACCCTCTCTCGAACCGCGACTTCATGCGCGAGCTCCGTCGCGCCTGGGGCATGCCGATCGGACTTCCCGCGCCCGCCTTGCTGCTCGAGATCGGCGCGGTCTTCATGCGCACGGAGACCGAGCTCATCCTCAAGAGCAGGCGCGTCGTGCCCGGGCGGCTCCTTGAGGCGGGATTCGCGTTCGAGTACCCCGAGTGGCCCGCCGCCGCGCGCGAGCTCTGCGCCCGTGCGCGCGCAGGTCGTGTAGCCTAACCGCCCGATGCTCGGCGAACGACTCGACAACCGCATGCGACATGTCGCGAAGTGGGCGCGAAAACAGGGGATCTCCTGCTTCCGGCTCTACGAGAAGGACATCCCCGAGTTTCCCATGATCGTCGACTGGTACGGCGACCTCGGCTGGGGCGAGAAGCCGGGCGTCGACACGAATGCCGGCGATGCGGTCGCGTGGTTCTTCCACCGCACCAAGGACGACACGCTCGAGCGCGAGCGCGAGTACCGGATCGACGCGGAGGCCGAGATCCTCGCGGGGCTCAACATCCCGCGCGAACGCCTCCACATCAAGTACCGCGGCCGCCAGCGGTCTGACGACGGCGGCCGCGACCAGTACGAGCGCTTCGACTCGCGCGGCGCCGTCAAGATCGTGGGCGAGCACGGGCTCAAGTTCGAGGTCAACCTCTCCGACTACCTCGATGTCGGCCTCTTCCTCGACCATCGGCCGACGCGGCTCTCGGTGCAGCAGCGCTCGCGCGGCAAGCGGGTGCTCAACCTGTTCGCCTACACCGGCGCGTTCAGCGTGCACGCGCGCGCGGGCGGCGCGGTGAAGACGACCACCGTCGACATGTCGAAGACCTATCTCGAGTGGTATGCGCGCAACCTCGCGCTCAACGGCTACGCGCTCGATGTCGACGGCGCGAGCGACCATGCCGCCGTCCACGCCGACTGCCTGCAGTGGCTCGAGGCCGGCCCGACGGCAGGCGAGCAGTACGACATCGTCATCTGCGACCCACCGACATTCTCGAATTCGAAGCGGATGAAGGCCGATTCGTTCGCGATCGACCGCGACTACCCCGAGCTCCTGCGTTGGATCGCGCGGTTCGTCGCGCCGGGCGGGGAAGTGTTCTTCAGCACGAATTCCCGCAGTTTTTCCTTCGATCCTGCGCATGTGCCGGCGAACTTCGGCGCGCACGAGATCAGCCACCGCTCGGTGCCCGAGGACTTCCGCAACCGGAAGATCCATCGCTGCTGGCGGCTCGCCGAGGGTTGGAAGGAGCGACCGCGCAAGACGCGCGGCGAGGAGTCGGTCTCGAACACGGATTCGGTCGAAGGCGATACCCTGCAGGGGTGACCGAGGTCAAGAAGCCTGCATCGCCGTTCGTCGTCCTGCTTGTCGATGACCAGCCGATCGTTGCCGAGGGCGTCCGCCGCCTGCTTGCGGAGCTGACCGGCATCAGGCTCGAGGTCTGCGCCAAGGCAGGCGAGGCGCTCGAGCGCGCGCTCGTATTGCAGCCCGCCGTGATCCTTCAGGACCTCAACATGCCGGACGGCAACGGCATGGAGCTCGTCGCGGCCTATCGCTCGCATGTGCTCCTGTCCTCGACCTCCGTGCTCGTCCTTTCGGCCGAGGAGAACGCCACGACCAAGGCCGAGGCCTTTGCGAAGGGCGCGAACGACTACCTGGTGAAGCTTCCGCCGCCGCAGGAGTTCGTCGCGCGCGTCGTGCACCATGCGGAGGCGTGCCTTGCCCAGCGGGACCGCGACGCCGCGTACCGCGAGCTCGAGATGGCCGAGCACGAGCTCGAGCAGCGCAACGCGCTCCTCGACCAGGTGAACATGCGGCTTGCCGAGAGCAACCGCGAGCTCAAGGTCGATGTCGGCGCCCAGAAGGAGCGGCTCGACCGCATCGCGCGGGTTTCGGCGGACCTTGCCCGCGTCCAGGACCTCGACATCATGCTCACCGCGATCCTTCGCGAGGCGGTGACGCTCGCGAACTGCGCGTTCGGCGCGATGTTCGTGGTCGAGGGCGACAAGCTGCGCGCGGCGGAGACCGTCGGACCGTCGGTCGCCGGCCTGTGTGAACTGCCGATCTCGGAATCGACGGTGGTCGGCGGCGTGGCCACGACCAACCGCCTGTCCCGCCTCGACCGCATCGAGTGCGCCCGCTCGGGCCGCGATCTTCCGCCGATCGGAACCGAGGCGATCTTCGGCGAGCGGACGAAGTCGGCCCTCGTCGTTCCCGTCGCGCGCGCCGAGGGCAAGATCCTCGGCTGCATCGCGCTGCTCGACGGCCGCGCCCGCCGGCGCGACGCCCACGGCTTCGACGAGAACGACGAGCAGATCGTGACCCACTTCGCGTCGCTCGCATCGGTGGCGATCGAGCGCGCGCAGCTGATCCGCGCCATGATTCTCCGCATGATCGCCATGGCCGAGATGCGCGATCCGACCGAGACCGCGGGGCATGTCGGCCGCGTCGCCGACCTCGCCATCATGCTCTACGACGAGTGGTGCGACCGTCACCCCGAGGACTCGACCAACAGCGCCCGCGTGCGCGACTCGCTGCGCATCGGCGCGCTGCTCCACGATGTCGGAAAGGTCGGCATCGCCGACGCGATCCTGCGCAAGCCCGGACGCCTCACCGACGAGGAGTTCGCGGAGATGAAGCGCCACACCGAGATCGGCGCGGGCCTCTTCAAGGGGATCCGCACCGACTTCGACGAGATCGCCTCGTCGATCGCGCTCCGCCACCACGAGCGGTGGGACGGCCGCGGCTATCCGAACGGCCTTGAGGGGAGGGCGATTCCGCTCTTCGCGCGCATCGTGGCCGTCGCCGATGTCTACGACGCGCTCAGTTCGCACCGCAGCTACAAGGAAACCTGGACGCGCGCGAAGATCGTGGAGTTCTTCGAGGAGCAGTCGGGCAAGCACTTCGACCCGGAACTGGCCCAGATCCTGCTCCTGAACCTGCCGCTTGCGGAGGCGATCCGCGCGCGACGCCCGGATTGAGCGGAGGCGAACCGCCTTCAGCCATGGCGAAAGAGAAAGGCGCACGCGGGGTTTCCGCGTGCGCCTGTCCGATGTCACGGTCATGGTCACGGTCATGGTCACGCGGCCGAGCGGTCCTCGGCGGCGTCTGTCCCGCTCAGCGGCGGCGACGGAGCACGAGCAGGCCCGCGCCGAGCAGCGCAAGCGCCCCGGGGGCCGGCACGATGTTCGCCTCGACCCACTCGATCGCCTCGTCGTGGTCGATCTCGCTCTCGTTCAGGTTGAAGAGCACATAGAAGGTCTCGCTGGTCGCGAAGCCGCTGGTGCTCGCGGTGAACGACGCGAGGTAGATGCCGTCGAGCGGATCGACGAGCGTGAACTCGGGGTGCAGGTCGAGGCCCGCGGTCACAAGGAAGCTGAACGAGCCGCCCGAGGTGCTCGAGGCGTCCTGGCCGCCGTAGCTCGCGAAGAGCGACGAGGTGGCGGCGTCGAAGCCGGCGCCGTTCCAGCGGCCGAGCCCCGAGAGCAGGTTGACGGTCATCGTGCTGCCGAGGAGATCGGAGGTGAAGCCGGGCTCGTCGGTGCTGAACGGAAACGCGGGATCGATCCCGAACTCAGCCGCGAACACGCGCTGCGACGGGTTGATCACGGTGCCGGTCGTGTGATCGAAGCCGCCGGTCACGAGCGTGCCGGCGACGGAGGAGATCCAGACATCGCCGAGTTCACCGTCGGCGCGCGCGGTGGAGTCGAGTGCCGAGACGCCGGCGACGACCGCGGCGAGCGCGAAGAAAGAGGAGGTGCGGGAGGGGAGGAAACCAGAGACAAACTTGGTACGCATGGTTGAATCCAAACAGATCTTGAAGCGGACCGGGGTCCGCGGTTGTGCAGGAAGGGAAACAGACAGAGAAGAGTGAAGAGACAGAAAATGGGGAATGGAAACAGACGAAGGCGCCTGCACCTTCGTCACGGACACGCGCCCCACGACGCGAGAAGCGCCGCGAGGTCTGCCGCATCGGTGAACCCGTCGCCGCCGAGATCCGCGCCCGCCGTGCCCCACGCGGCAAGCAGCGTGGCGAGGTCGGACGCGCCGACATCGCCGTTGCCGTCGAGGTCCGCCGCGCACGGCTCGCCACCGCCCGAGAGGTTGTCGACGACCCACTGGATCGCGGCGTTGTGCTCCGCGACGCTCCGCCCGTCGTTGAAGACGAGCCAGAGCGGGTCGCTCGGCAGCGTGACGCCGTCGTTCGAGTAGAGCTCCATCTCGACGACATAGATGCCGCTCGATGGAAGCTTGCCGCCCTGCGCGAACAGCCGGAAGTTGAGATGGCGGTGCCATCCTCCGTTCGACTGGACCGCGAGGTCGAATCCGGCGACCGGATCGGCCCCGACGACGCTCACGAGGGTCAGGAACTTGATCTCCAGCCGCTCGACCGTCACGGGCTCGAGCCCCGCGCCGGTGAAGCGCGCGAGGCCGGAGAGCGGCGTGAATCCCGTGCGGGACCCGAGCGTGAAGGTGCCGGGCAGCGCCTCGAACCCTGGGTTCGAGGTGAAGCGCGCGACGCCGGTGTCGCCGAAGGTCGCGCCGAAGACGCGCGAGGGAATCGAGGTCGATCCGTCGAAGGCGGCCGTGTGGATGGCGCCTTGCTGGATCGACAGGTTGATGTCGCCCGCGTGCTGTGCAGTGGCGGACGCAGCGACCGAAACCGCCGCGATGGCGGCGAGCAGAGTGCGTGACATGGAGAGACTCCTGGGCGTTTCGCGCCGCCGTTACGGATTGGCGGACGCGAAGCGTGCGAAGAACGGACTCACGAACGGATCGAGGCGGTTGCGCGACTCGTCGAGATAGACGCGGGCGAACGAAGCGGTCTCGACATGTCCGTCGAGGAACGCCCAGTTCGACACCGCATCGACCGACGCGCCGTCCCGCGACACCGCCGAGATCGCGACTTCGCCGTTGGCGATCGCGGGCGCGGCGGGCGCAGCCCCCCAGCCCTCCACATGCGGGTGATCCGCGCCGGCGAACTCGCCGACGGGCGTCATGAGGAGGAGCTGGACGGTGTTGGCGTGATCCGAGACCTTCGACAACCGGTCCGTCGTCTTCGATGGGTCGACCGCCGCCCACGGGGAGAACTCCCGTGCGAGGTGGTTGTTCAGTCCGTAGCTCGTGCGGCGGAACACGCCGTTGGAGTTGGGGACGGGAACGCCCGCGCCGCCGTTCTCCGGAGCCCAGTGCGGGCTGTCGTCGAGCGGGGAGCGGATGCGCGAGACATCGCAATAGCGGCGTGTCGAGAGGAGCTCAACGAAGCTTTCGCCACTGCCCTGGTCGATGCCGCCGTGCGGCAGGCGGGCGTCGATGAGCCAGCCGGCCGAGTCGGCCGAGTAGGCAAGCGACGCCGCTTGCAGCGAGCGGATGTTCGCAAGGCAGTTCGCGGCGCTCGCGCGCTGGCGCATGCCCGAGAGGGCAGGAAGCACCAGTGCGAGGATCGCGACGATGATCGCGACGACCGCGAGAAGTTCGACGAGCGTGAACGCCCGTCGCGGACGGATTGGTTGAGACACGGAAGGCCTGCCGAGAGACTCGGCATTCGGATGCACTGAACGGGACGACGGCCGAACCGCGGGCGGCAGGCGCTCGCGGAAGGGCAGTCACGCGGGTTCAGGCACGCGATGGAGGCGGGCGCGCCGCGCAAACTTCGGGCGCGGCGGGGTCGGGCAGCTGCGCGGCCTCGCGATCGTGCACGATTCTAAGGACCGCAAGCACCGTGGTGAACGGCGATGCGATCGGCAGGACAGGCGTCAGGAAGGCGAGTTCGGCGCAGACACTGCACTCGCCGTCGACATGGGTGTGCTCGCGCTCGGGCGCGGCCGGCGTCCGTGGCGCGGGGGGCTCGCAGGAGCGGGTCTGGCTGCACAGCGAACGGACCGGATGGGACGAGCAGGAGGTGCGTTCGGATCCGCCGCAGTGGCCGTGCGAGTGCGCCGACCAGAGGTGCGCGTGCTTCGCGAAGCCACCGCTCGACAGCATCGCCGCGACGACCATGAGGGCCATCACGAGGCGTGGGAAGCGGTGGGAAAGCGAACGACGCATGAAGGATCCGGGCCGCGCAGGGTAGGTACCAGACGGCCGCGAGGCAACATCGGTTCGCGGGGATCAGGCGTTTGGTTGCTCTCGGACGGCGGCGGTGGGCGAAATTCGGTCGTTCGGGGGCAGGGGGTCGATCGCCAGGACCGCGCCGCGCTCCGCGGCGAGGAACGCCCGGTTCGACTCGGTGGTCTCCCGGTCGAGCAACCGCATCAGGCGCAGTTCGCCGTCGGCGCGGCAGGCGAGCCGTTCGGTCTTGCCCCGGCTGCCGAGCGTGTCGGTGACGAGGCGGACGAGAGTCGGTGACTGCTGCGCGTGCGCGTGCGCTTGGCCCGGCGCGGTCGCAAGGAAGGCGAAGAGCGCGCGCTCGTCGCGGCGGCCGACGATCCGGTCGATGCGCGCC
>JBKCZS010000250.1:0-4806 GCA_046337925.1 bacterium
CTACTGGAAGCAGTGGCACCCATTTGGGCTGTCGAAGCTGCGCGTCATCCGCTCAGGCTTCGCTGCGCTCCGCCGTCGCAGCCCTCACCCCCGCGCGATCTGCCGATCCTGCACCTTCCAGAACAGCATCACCGCCAGCGTCGCGCCGACGAAGCAGAAGAACATGTCCCACTGCGCGTCCCACTCGTCGCCTTGCGCGCCGAGGAAGTTGACGCCCGGCTCGCCGGCGAGCACCGCTACCGCGAACTCGAACAGCTCGAACATGGCGCTGAACGCGAGGCACATGCCGACCACGATCACCGCGAGCCATCCGCGCGCCACCACGATCGCGTTGCGGATGAATACCTCGCGCCACACGAGCGCGGGCGCGAAGCCCTGGGCGAAGTGCCCGAGCCGGTCATAGTCGTTGCGCGGACGGCCCATCCATTCCTGCACCAACGCGCCAACCGGAACCTTCGAGTAGGTGTAGATGCCGCCGATGATGAGAATCACCGCGTGCATCACGACGACCGTGAAGGTGATGGTGGTCACGGGATGCTTGCGCAGCCACACGGCCCACATCACGACGGCGATCGCGACCCAGAAGACCTCGAGCACCCAGACGATGCGGTCGTTCGGCGAGACACCGCTCCACGCGAGGAAGAGGGTGAGCGCGAGCACCGTCCAGTCGGTGACGCGCAGCCTGCCGTGATTCGGGGCCATGCGCGCAGCGTACGCGCAATGCGGCGCGGCCTGACTCGGGGAAGCCTGCTTACGGCTTTGCGGGCGCCGCGGGCTTGTCGGCAGCAGGCTTCTCGGCAGCGGGCGCTTCCGCAGGCTTCTCACCCGCGGGCTTCGCATCGGCCGACGGGGCCGCTGGCACGGGCTCCTTCAGCGCCTTCTCGAGCGCCTCGATGAAGCGGCCGCTCTCGGGCGCGGTGCTCGACGAGAAGAACTGCGCGGTCTTGCCGTCGCGCGACACGATGTACTTGCCGAAGTTCCAGCCGGGCAACTCGCCCGTCTTGGTGCCGAGCATCGCGAAGACTTCCGCCTGGCCGTCGCCCGCCTTCACGCCGCACTTCTCGAACATGGGGAAGGTCACGCTGTAGCGCGTGGTGCAGAACTCGCGGATGCGCGCGGCGTCGCCGAACTCCTGCCCGCCGAAGTCGCCGCTCGGGAACGCGAGGACCTCGAAGCCCTGCGCCTTGTACTTGTCGTAGATCTTCTGAAGGCCCGCGTACTGACCCGTGAGGCCGCACTGGCTGGCGACATTCACGACGAGCGTGACCTTGCCCGCGTAGTCCTTGAGGTCGGCGTCCTTGCCTTCGAGCGTCTTGACCTTGAGTTCGTGGAGCGACGCGCCCTTCCACTTCGCGGCGAGCTCCGCGGACTGGGGCGCCGTCTGCGAGCAGGCAAGTCCGGTGACGGCGGCAACGGTGGCGGCGACGGTGGCGGTGAGGCGGGTGAGCATGGGAAGGCGCCGTGCAAGGGAAACAGGGCGCAGGCTTTGCGCGGATCTCGAGCCGACCTTGGGAGCGGCGCCCCCGCGCCGAATCGACGGCGGCGGACAGGTGTCTTCGTCGCGTGCCGCCCGCGGATGCACCGCGGCGGAAGGCGGCGGGAAGCCGTAGAGTAGGTGTCAGGAGCCACCCATGCGCCGTTCAGCCACAGCCGTCGCCGTCTCAGCCGCAATTCTGCTTTCCGCTGCGCCGACGGCGCTTGGCGGGCAGGAAGAGGTCGACCGGGCGCTCGGCTGGATCCCCGAGAACGCGATCAGCTTCGTCCTCATCCCGAGCATCAAGGCTGCGAGCGACGACCTCGCCGCGCTGGCCGAGGCTGCGGGGCAGGGCGGGCTGCTGGCGATGGGTCGGCCCGTCGACGCGCTCAAGGCGCAGTTCGGAGTCGGCGCGAACCTCGATGAGAAGGCGCCGGTCGCGGTGTACTTCCCGCCCGCGCCCGCTGCGGCGGCAGCCCCGGCCGCGCCAGCCGATGCGGACGGCGAGGCCGCCGCTCCGCAGCAGATGCCCGTGGTCGTCTTCGGCGTGACCGACGCCGATGCGTTCCTCGCCGCGAACCTGACCGCTGCGCCCGACAAGGGCGAAGGCGCGTACACCACCTCGAACGGCCTCGTCGTGTACGCGCGCAAGCTCGAGGGCCGCGTCGCGCTCGCGCCGACCGCCGACACGCTCCCCTCGGAGGGCGCGCGTTCCATCGGCGAGCGTTTCCGCGCACGGCTCAAGCCGGACGAAGCCGAATGGCTCGCGCGCGCCGATCTCGTGGCGTGGGGGTCGCGCGATGCGTTGAGCGCGGCGGTCGAGGCGGGCCGCAAGATGGACATTCCCGATGCGGCCGATGCGGGCGGCGCACCCGCCGGATTCGGAGCCTCGCGCGAGCAGCGGGAGGCGTTCCGCGCCAAGGGCCTCGAGGTGATGGACATGCTCGCCGACGGCGTGATCGTCGTCGACATCGATCCGCTCGGCCTCTTCATCGCTGCGATCGGCATCGCCGAGCCGACCAGCCGCCTGGCCGCGATCACCGCGGGCGGCGAGGGCTCGGTCGCGAAGTTCGACCGCATTCCGCAGAACGAGTTCTACTTCGCGCTTTCCGCGAATCTCGACGGGCTCGGCGGCACCGCGAAGTTCGGCGAACTGCTCGACTTCACCGGCGTGCCGCGCACGGTGGTGCCAGAGTGGGTCTTCACCGAGGGCGCCGATCTCCGCAGCGTGCAGCTTGCGGCGTATCCGTCGAAGCTCGGCGTCGCAATCGGCGGCGCGCTGAACGATTCCGCGCTGTTCGTCGCCTCGCGCAACCCCGAGCGCACGGTCGCCCGCATCAAGCAGTCGGTCGAAGGCTTCGCAGGCGAATCCGAAGGCGTGCGCCGCGAGCCGTCGTGGACGGCCGACAAGAAGCTGAAGTCGGGCGACACCGCGACCGCGTTCGAGCTGAAGGAGACGGTCGTCGACGCGATGCAGCGGCCCGGCCTCGACTTCGAGCGGCTCATCAAGCAGTTCGTGTTCGGCTCGCGCGGCCTCAACGGCCTCTTGCGCCAGTCGTCGGACGGCGTGGTGTTGACCTTCAGCCAGCGCCCCGATGTGTTCGCGCGCGCGGTGGAGGCGTCGCAAGGGTCGAAGACGCTCGCGGGCGACGCGACGGTCCAGTCGATCGAGGAGTGGCTGCCGGCGCAGCGCGATGTCGAGGTGATGATCGGCCTCGGCCAGCTCGTCGGCCTCGGCCGCCAGATCGCCTCGAGCTTCGTGAGCGAGGAGCAGCTCGACGCCACGGTTCCGCCGGTCGACAAGGGCGCCGAGCCCGTCGCGCTGTCGGTCGACATCGCCGAAGGCCGCGTGCGCAGCGTGGTGGTGGTGCCGTCGGCGGTGCTCAAGATCTTCTCGTCGTTCGGAACGCGCGCGATGAGCCGCACGGCGGTGCCGGGCGCGCCGGCCGCTCCCACCGCTCCGGCCGGGGACGCCGCTCCATGACCGCGTCCGAGCCCACGCGCTTCTGGCCGGTCGGTCCCGATCGCGTGCTGTCGCTTGAACCGTTCGTGCTGATGGGCGTCGTCAACATGACGCCCGACAGCTTCAGCGACGGCGGACAGTTCGCCTCGGTCGACGAGGCGCTGGCGCACGCGCTGCAGCTGGTCGACGAAGGTGCGGGCATCATCGATGTCGGTGGCGAGAGCACGCGCCCCGGCGCCGAGCCCGTGGCCGCCGACGAGCAGATTCGCCGCGTGGTGCCGCTCATCGCGCGGCTGCGCGGCCGGTCGAATGTCGCGATCTCGATCGACACGACGAGCGCGGCCGTCGCGAACGCCGCGCTCGAGGCGGGCGCCGACATCGTGAACGATGTGAGCGCAGGCGCCGACGACAGCGGCATGTTTCCGCTGGTCGCGAAGCGCGGCGCGGGGCTCATCCTCATGCATCGCCTCGTCGCGCCGGGCCAGGACAGCTATTCGGATCGGTATTCCAAGGAGCCGAGCTACGGCGATGTGGTGCGCGAGGTGTGCGACTTCCTCGTCGAGCGCGCCGACGCCGCGATCAATGCGGGCGTCGCGCGCGACGCGATCGCGGTCGATCCGGGCCTCGGGTTCGGGAAGAGCGTGTCGCAGAACTACGAGCTGCTCGCGCGCACGAGCGAGATCGCGGCGCTCGGATTCCCAGTGCTGATCGGCGCGAGCCGAAAGAGCTTCCTCGGCGCGGTCAGCGGCCGCAGCGACCCCGAGCAGCGGATCATCGGCTCGGTGGTGGCGGCGGTGGCGGCCTACGGGGGCGGCGCCCGGATTGTGCGGGCGCATGATGTCGGTGCCCACCGAGAGGCCCTTCTTGTCGCCCATGCGGTGTTACGCGGCGCGGGACTCGACTGAGTCTGCGGGCAATTCTCCGCTGTTTTCGCGGACCAACCGCCCCGCGGGCCTCGCTACCATGCCGACCCCGTTCGGGCGATCGGCAGAGGTCCGCCCGACGGATCTCACCGACGGGAACAAGGAGAACTCCATGGCCGGCGCAGCGACCCTCACCATCACCGAATCGAACTACCAGAGCGAAGTCGTCCAGAGCGAGGTCCCTGTGCTCATCGACTTCTGGGCCGAATGGTGCCAGCCGTGCCGGATGATCGGTCCGACCATCGACCAGCTCGCCGCCGAGTACCAGGGCAAGGCGAAGGTCGGCAAGGTCGACATCGACAAGGACCAGAAGCTCGCGCTTCAGTTCAACATCCAGAGCATCCCCTGCGTCGTCGTGCTCAAGGGCGGCCAGGTCGTGTCGAAGGCGATGGGCGTGAAGCCCAAGGCCGAGTTCGCGAAGATGCTCGACGCCGCGCTGTGAGGCG
>JBKCZS010000251.1:0-3681 GCA_046337925.1 bacterium
TCACACTCACCGCGGCCAGCGCATCGGGCTACGACTTCGACGGCGCGGTCACTTTCCACTGGCAGCGCAACGGCGTGGACATCACGAACGGCCCCGGCGGCGCATCGAAGCGCGGCGGTGAAGTCGCAGGCGCAAGCGGCGTGCTGACCGCGACGAACCTCTCGACCACGCTCGCCATCACAGACGCGCAGCCCTCGGACTCGGGCGACTACACCGTCGTCTTCACGAACTCCTGCGGCGCTGTGACGAGCGTCGCGGCCGCGGTCGCCATCGCGACCCCGTGCCCCGCGGACCTCAACGCCGACGGCGCAGTCGACACGCAAGACCTCGCCGCGCTCCTCAGCGCATGGGGCACGAACGCCGGCGATGTAAACGCCGACGGCACGACCGACGCGCGGGACCTCGCGGCGATGCTCGGCGCGTGGGGCGCGTGCGGGTGAACTCCTCGCGCCTCGCGCTCACGCCAGGATCGGCGCGACCACCTTGCCTGCGACATCGGTGAGGCGGTAGTGCCGCCCTTGGTAGCGATAGGTCAGGCGCTCGTGGTCGACGCCCATCAGGTGCAGGATCGTGGCGTGGAGGTCGTGCACATCGACGGCGCCGTCGACGACGCTGTAGCCGAAGTCGTCGGTCGCGCCGTGCACATGGCCGGCCTTCACGCCGCCGCCGGCCATCCACAGCGAGAACGCGCGTGGGTGGTGGTCGCGGCCGTAGTCGTCGGCGGTCATGCGGCCTTGGCAATATGCGGTGCGGCCGAATTCGCCGCCCCACACGACGAGCGTGTCCTCGAGCAAGCCGCGGCGCTTGAGGTCCATCACGAGCGCGGCCGACGCTTGATCCGTCTGCGCGCACTGGCGCGAGATGCCGCCGGGCAGCCCTCCGTGCTGGTCCCAGCCTTGGTGGAAGAGCTGTACGAAGCGCACGCCGCGCTCGACGAGCCTGCGTGCGAGCAGGCAGTTCGCGGCGAAGGTGCCGGGTTCGCGCGCGGACGCGCCGTAGAGCTCGAAGGTCTCGTCGGTTTCGCCCGCGAGATCGGTCGCTTCGGGCACGCTCGTCTGCATGCGGTAGGCGAGCTCGGCCTGCGCCAATCGCGCGTCGATCTCGCGGTCGCCTTCGTGCGCAAGCGCGTCGCGCGACATCGCGGCGAGCGCGTCGAGCATCGCGCGGCGCGCGTGCGGCGAGACGCCTTCCGGGTTCGCGAGCGCGAGCACGGGCTCCTTGCCCGCGCGGAACTGGACGCCCTGGTGCTCGCTCGGCAGGAATCCCGCGCCCCACAGCCGCGCGTAGAGCGGCTGGTCGCGCGCGGCGTCCTTCGACACGAGCACGATGAACGACGGAAGGTCCTTGTTCATCGAGCCGAGGCCGTAGCTCATCCACGCGCCCATCGACGGTCGGCCCGCGATCTGGTGGCCCGAGCAGAAGAAGGTGATCGCGGGGTCGTGGTTGATCGCGTCGGTGTGCATGCCGCGCACGACGCAGATGTCGTCGGCGATCTTGCCCGTGTGCGGCAGAAGGTCGCTGAGCTCGATGCCCGCGCGGCCAAACTTCTTGAAGCCCGTGAACGAGCCTGCGAGCGGCAACACCGCCTGATTTCCGCTCATCCCCGTGAGACGCTGGCCCGCGCGCACGCTGTCGGGCAGCGGCTGGCCGTGCATGTCGCGCAGCTTGGGCTTCGGGTCGAGCGTCTCGAACTGCGACGGGCCGCCGGATTGGAAGAGGTAGATGACGCGTTTCGCGCGCGGCGCGAAGTGCGGCGACGGCGTGATGAGCGGCGCGTCGCCCGTCGCTGCGCGCGCGGTGCGCGTCGCGAAGATGTCGCCGAGAGCGATCGCGCCGAGACCGAGCGCCGACGCGCCGAGGAAGTGGCGGCGCGATGGGCGCATCAGTTCGTCGTAGGTGGGCGTCGGGCGTGGCGTGGTCATCGTGGTCTGCCTATCGCGACATGAGCGAAGCGTCGCTTGCGAGGATCGTGCTGCACGCAAGCGAAAGCGCCGCGGTTTCGTCGGCGCCGGCCGCGCGCTGCGACTCGACGAGCGCGCGGAGCGGCGCAAGCTCGCCTTCGCGCGGCGCACGCGCGCACGCGAGGCGGAACGCGCGCACGAGACGCGCGTCGCCGTCGGCGGGGGCCTCGCGCGCCGCGCGTTCGGCCAGTGCGCGCGCGCACTCGGTGAACACCGGATCGTTCAAGAGCGCAAGCGCTTGGAGCGGCGTGTTCGTCGCGCCGCGCCGCGGCTGGCACGCTTCGCGCGAGCCCGCGTCGAAGGTGAGCATCGTGGGGGGCGGCACGGTGCGCTTTCGATAGGTGTAGAGACTGCGGCGATGGGCGCCTTCACCTGTGTCGGCTTCGTAGCCGCCGCTTGCGCCCGTTTCGCCGACGAGCCCCGGCTGCTGATACGGCTTCACGCTCGGGCCGCCGACCTTCTCGATGAGAAGGCCCGATGCAAGCAGCGCGCTGTCGCGCAGTTGCTCCGCCGTCAGGCGCACGCTCGGGCCGCGCGAGAGAAGGTCGTTGTTCGGATCGCGCGCGCGTTTCTCGTCGCTCGTCGCCGAGCGCTGACGGAACGCGGCGCTCGTCACAAGCCGCTTCAGGATTGCGCGCGTGTCCCATGCGTTCGGCCCCGTCGCGAAGTCGTGTGCAAGGAGATCGAGCACCTCGGGGTGCGTCGGCCACGAGCCCTGCACGCCGAAGTTCTCGCTGGTCTCGACGAGCCCGCGACCGAACACCTGCGTCCACAGTCGATTCACCTCGACGCGCGCCGCGAGCGGATTGCGCGGGTCGAACAGCCACTGCGCGAGGTCGAGCCGGTTCGACTGCGCGCTGAACTCGCGCGGCAGCACCGCCGCGATCGCGCCGGGCGTGACCGGCTGCGTGCGATCGGGCTGGTCGTAGCGCCCGCGCGTCAATACATAGGTCGGCGCCGCGTGCGGCGAGTCGCGCATCGTCATGAACGCAGGCAGCGACTCGACATGCGCCGCGAGCGCGCGGCTCGCGGCGCGCTGCGCCTCGCGTTCGGCCGCGGTTGCGCGCATCACGGCGTGCGCGAACGCCGCGTCCGCATCGGGCGCGACGCCCGCCGCAAGCGCAGCCTCCGCGGGCGAAAGCTCCGCGCGCCACATGGCAAGTTCGTCGATCGCGCCGCCGCGGAACCCAGCGTCGCGCGAGCGCGAGCCGACCTCCATCGTCGCGCCAGCGATCGGGCCTTCGAGCGCGTCGCGCAGCGTGTTCGTCTTCGCCTCGCGTCCGTTGACGAAGAGCCGCAGGCCCGTCGCCCACGAAAGTCCGTCGTAGGTCGCGACGATGTGCGTCCACTCGCCGACAGGCAGCGCATCGAGCATCTCGACGCTCGCCGCGCTGCCCGGCCAGAGATGGATCACGCTCCAGCGCAGATGGCCGTCGGCGATGATCAACTCAAGCCCCGAGCCGTCGGCCTCGTTCGTGTAGAAGCCAGAAGTATGCAGGACAGCCGCGCGCGCGTTCCTCTCGCCCGGCTTGATCCAGAACGCGACGCTGACCGGATCGTGGCGCGTGAAGCCCGACAGCCCCGCGAGCGACACGCCGCCGTCACCATCGAACGCGAGCGCGCGGCCAGCCTTTCCGCCGCCAAGCGCAACCGCGCCGAGCTGCACGGGCCGCGCGCGATCGGTCGTAGCAGGCTTCGCGGCGTCGACCGCGTTCGGCGT
>JBKCZS010000252.1:0-10359 GCA_046337925.1 bacterium
AGATGGCGAAGAAGTTCGGCGCCGAGGTGGTGAACATCGGCGCGGGACAGGATCCCGTCGCAGCGGCGCAGGCCTTCTCGCGCGGCCGCGGCGTCGATGCGGTCATCATCACCGCCGCGACCAAGTCGAACGAGCCGATGCACCAGGCGGCGCTGATGTGCCGCAAGCGCGGCCGCATCGTGCTCGTCGGCGTCACCGGACTCGAGCTTTCGCGCGCGGACTTCTTCGAAAAGGAGCTCACCTTCCAGGTGTCCTGCTCGTACGGTCCCGGCCGCTACGACCCGAACTATGAGGAGCGCGGCAACGACTATCCGGTCGGCTTCGTCCGCTGGACCGAGCAGCGAAACTTCGAGGCCGTGCTCGACATGATGTCGGACGGGCGGCTCGATGTGAAGCCGCTGATCTCGCACCGCTTCGCGATCGAGCAGGCCGTGGACGCCTACGAGCTCGTCTCGGACGGCGCGCCGAGCCTCGGCATCCTGCTCGAGTATCCCGCCGCCGACAGGAAGTCCGACGCCGAGGTGCGCCGCACCTCCGTCGAGCTTCCGAAGCCCGCGGCGCAGCCCGCGAAGGGCGCCGCGTCGATCGGCTTCATCGGCTCGGGCAACTACGCGACCGCCGTGCTCATCCCCGCGTTCAAGGAGTCGGGCGCGCGCCTGCGCACCGTCGCCTCGAGCGGCGGCGTGAGCGGACTGCACGCGGGCCGCAAGTTCGGCTTCGAGTCGACCACGACCGACACCGACGGCGTGTTCCGCGACGCAAGCGTGAACACGATCGTCATCTCCACGCGCCACGACTCGCACGCATCGATGGTCTGCCAGGCGCTCCGCGCGGGCAAGCACGTCTTCGTCGAGAAGCCGATCGCGCTGAAGACCGAGGAACTGCGCGAGATCGAGGCCGCGCGCGCCGACGCCGAAAGGAAGGGCGCGAGTCCGATCGTCATGGTCGGCTTCAACCGCCGCTTCGCGCCGCAGGTCGCGAAGCTCAAGTCGCTCCTCAAGGGCGCGAGCGGGCCGAAGTCCTTCATCATGACCGTGAACGCCGGCGCGATTCCCGCCGAGCACTGGACGCAGGACCGCGATGTCGGCGGCGGCCGCATCGTCGGCGAAGGCTGCCACTTCATCGATCTCCTGCGATTCCTCGCGGGCGAGCGCATCACCTCGGTTCGCGCCCATGCGATGGAAGGCAAGTCGGGCGACACCGTCTCGATCGACCTCGGCTTCGCCGACGGCTCGATCGGCACCGTCCACTACTTCGCGAACGGACCGAAGTCGTTCCCCAAGGAGCGCCTCGAGGTCTTCGCGCAGGGACGCGTGATCCAGCTCGACAACTTCCGCAAGATGACCGGCTTCGGCTGGCCGAAGTTCTCGAAGATGAACCTCTGGCGGCAGGACAAGGGCCAGAAGGCCTGCGCCGCGGCGTTTGTCGACGCGGTCGCGTCGGGCGGCGCGTCGCCGATCCCGTTCGAGGAACTGATCGAGGTCGCCGAGGCGACCATCGCGGCAGCCGATCTCGCGCGCACCAGCCGCTGAGGTTCATGGAAGACACGGTGACAGCATGAGCACGATCCTCGTCGACATCATTGCGGGCGCGCGGCCGAACTTCATGAAGATCGCGCCGATCATCCACGCCATCCAGGCGCGCGAGAAGCAGGGCGGCCCGGTCCGCTACCGCCTCGTCCACACCGGCCAGCACTACGACGAGAAGATGTCGGGCGACTTCTTCCGCCAGCTCGGGATCCCCGCGCCCGATGTCAACCTCGAGGTCGGCTCGGGCTCGCACGCCGAGCAGACCGCGTCGATCATGACGCGCTACGAGAAGCTGCTCCTCGAGAAGAAGCCCGCGCTCTGCCTCGTCGTCGGCGATGTGACGAGCACGATGGCGTGCGCGATCGCGGCGCAGAAGCTCTGGGTGAAGGTGGCGCATGTCGAGGCGGGCATCCGCTCGGGCGACTGGACGATGCCCGAGGAGATCAACCGCATGGTGACCGACGCGATCACCAACTACTTCTTCACGACGAGCGAGCACGCGAACCGCAACCTGCGCGGCGCGGGTGTGTCCGACGGCCGGATCTTCTTCGTCGGCAACACCATGATCGACACGCTGCGCGCGAACATGGACCGTCTCTCGAAGCCCGCATTCTTCGATGAGCTCGGCCTCAAGCCGAAGTCGTACTTCGTGATGACGATGCACCGCCCCGCGAATGTCGACTCGGGCAGCACCTTCACCAAGCTCCTCGACGCGATCATCGCCGGGACGCGCGGCGAACCCGTCGTGTTCCCCGTGCATCCGCGCACCGCGAAGACGATGCGCGACATGGGCGGCCTGCCCGAGAGCCTCAAGCTCGTCGATCCGCAGCCGTACCTCGAGTTCAACTACCTCGTGAAGCACGCGAAGGCGGTCATCACCGATTCGGGCGGAATCACCGAGGAAACCACGGTGATGGGCGTGCCGTGCCTCACGATGCGCGACAACACCGAGCGTCCGGAGACGATCGAACTCGGCACCAACGAACTGATCGGAACGAATCCTGCTGCGCTCAAGCCGGCGCTCGACCGGCTGTTTGCGGGCCAGTGGAAGAAGGGTGGCATTCCACCGCTCTGGGACGGCAAGACGAGCGAGCGCATCGTGGCGCACCTCGAGAAGCTGCTGGCGTAGCCATCGGTTCCGCGCGCGGCGCGCGAGTCCTGACATGAACCCGATCGCGAAGGCATACCGGCTCTGGAACACGGTGCGCTGGCTCAAGCCGGTGCAGGTGTACGGGCGGGTGCGCTTCCGCTTGGCGCGGCCCCAGCCCGATCTCCGGCCTGCGCCGCGGCTGCGGACGCCGACCGGTCGGTGGGTCGATCCTGCGCGTCGCGAGCAGAGCCTGATCGCCCCGACGCAGATGCGCTTCCTCAACGAGGAACGCGACCTCGACGCGCACGGCTGGGACGGCAAGGACCTTGCCAAGCTCTGGCGCTACAACCAGCACTACTTCGACGACCTCTGCGCGTTTGGCGCCGCCGAGCGCGTCGCATGGCACCGCGCGCTCATCGCGCGCTGGATGCGCGAGTGCCCCGCGGGCAAGGGCACGGCGTGGGAGCCCTATCCGACCTCGCTGCGCATCGTGAACTGGATCAAGTGGCTGCGCGCGGGCAACGAACCCGTGCCCGGCATGCTCGACAGCCTCGCGGCGCAGGCGCGCTTTTTGACCAAGCGGCTCGAGTGGCATCTGCTCGGGAACCACCTGTTCGTGAACGCGAAGGCCCTGATGATCGCCGGGCTCTTCTTCGACGGCGACGAGGCCGAGGACTGGTTCGAGCTCGGCGAGGGCATCCTCCGTGCGGAGATTCCCGAGCAGATCCTCGCGGATGGAGGCCAGTTCGAACGCTCGCCGATGTACCACGCGCTCGCGCTCGAGGACATGCTCGACCTCCTGAACGCGTCGCGCGCCTACGCCGTCGCCTGCGACGACGACGATCTCGAGCACCTGCGCGAGCGCCTGCCCGCCATGCGCCGCTATCTCGCGGCGGTCTGCCATCCGGACGGCGAGGTTTCGTTCTTCAACGACAGCGTGGGAGGCGTGGCGCCGACGCTCGCCGAACTCGAGGCGTACGCAGTGCGGCTCGGGCTGCCTGCCGCGGACGGACGCGCCGATTCCGCGCCGCGGGTCGCGCACTTCGCCCACAGCGGCATGGCGCGGCTCGAGGCCGGCGACGCCGTGGCGATCGTCGATGTCGGCGACATCGGACCCGACTACCTGCCCGGGCACGCGCACGCGGACACCCTTTCCTTCGAACTCTCGATCGGCGGCCGCCGCGTCCTCGTGAACTCCGGGATCTCGCAGTACGGCGTCGGGCCCGAGCGGCTCCGCCAGCGCGGGTCGGCCGCCCACAACACGGTCACGATCGGCGGCGCGGACAGCTCCGAGGTCTGGGGCGGCTTCCGCGTGGCCCGCCGCGCCCGCATTTCGGGCGTCTCCGTCGCCGCCGACGACCAGGCCTGCCGCGTCCAAGGCACCCATGACGGATTCCTCAGGCTGCCCGACGGGTCGACCCACTCGCGGGAACTCGTCCTCGGCAAGGACGGCCGGCTGGCCGTCCGGGATACGGTGGGTGCGTGGCGCTCGGCTGAGTCACATTGGCACTTTGCCCCCGGCTTCGAGGTCGAGATCGACGCGGCCGGCGGCTCGGTCCGGGCTTCCAATGGACTTCTCAACCTGATTTTGACGGCTGAGGGTGCAGAGTGGCGGGTAACTCGGTCGAAATATCATCCGAGGTTCGGGTGCGCCGAACCGAATTCGAAGGCCGTCGCGCGCTTCCTAGGCGCGGCTCCGGTCATCGACATCTCGTGGTCGCCGTGCACCTCCTCTTCCTCACCGACAACTTCCCGCCCGAAGTGAACGCGCCCGCAAGCCGTACCTTCGAGCATTGCCGCGAGTGGGTGAAGGCCGGTCACAAGGTCACGGTGATCACCTGCGCGCCGAACTTCCCGAAGGGGAAGGTCTTCGACGGCTACCGCAACAAGCTGTGGCAGAGCGAGACCATCGAAGGCATCCGCGTCATCCGCGTGTGGAGCTACATCACGGCGAACGAGGGCTTCCTGCGCCGCGTGCTCGACTACCAGAGCTACATGCTCTCGGCGTTCATCGCGAGCTTCTTCGTGCGGAAGGTCGATGTCATCGTCGGCACGAGCCCGCAGTTCTTCACCGCCTGCGCCGCCTACGCCGTCAGCCGCACCAAGTTCCGTCCGTACATCTTCGAGCTCCGCGACCTGTGGCCGGAATCGATCAAGGCCGTCGGCGCGATGAAGAACGAGCGCGCGATCCGCTTCCTCGAGGCGGTCGAGCTGTTCCTCTATCGGAAGAGCGCGCGCGTCGTGTCGGTGACGCGCAGCTTCAAGGAGATCCTCGTGCGGCGCGGCATCGACGGCCGCAAGATCGAGGTGATCACGAACGGCGTCGACATCTCGCAGTTCAAGCCGCGCGCGAAGGACCCCGAGCTCACCGCGAAACTCGGCCTCGAAGGCAAGTTCGTCGCGGGCTACATCGGCACCCACGGCCTCGCGCACGGGCTCGAGACGCTCGTCGCGGCGGCCGAGCGCCTGCGCGACACGAGCGTTGTCTTCCTGTTCCTCGGCGACGGCGCGCGCAAGGATGCGCTCAAGCAGATGGCGGCCGAGAAGAAGCTTTCGAACGCGATCTTCATCGACACCGTGCCGAAGGCCGATGTGCCGCGCTACTGGTCGCTGCTCGATGTCAGCGTCATCCACCTCAAGAAGACCGATCTCTTCACGACGGTGATCCCGTCGAAGCTCTTCGAGTCGATGGGGATGGGCCTGCCGGTCCTCCACGGAGTCGAGGGCGAGAGCGCGGACATCGTGCGCGAGGAAGGCGCCGGCATTCCGTTCGAGCCCGAGAGCGTGGACCAGCTCTGCGCGGCGCTGCAGCGGCTTTCCTCCGACCGCACCGAGCTCGACCGGTTCCGCGCGAGCTGCCTGAAGGGCGCGCAGAACTACGACCGCACCAACCTGGCGCTGCGCATGATGAGGATCCTCGAGGATGTGGCTGCGGGCAAGCCGCCGAACGCGGCCTGATCCGCGCGGCCGCGCCGCTCAGACGGGCAGGCCGCGTTCCTTGCGCGCGAGCTCGCGCATCTTGACGACGATCATGTACTCGTACATCGACTGCAGCTTGCAGTAGGTGTAGCCCGCGCGTCCGTCGAGGAAGCCGAGCTTCAGGACATACATGTAGAGGAACTTGACGAGCGGCCGCAGCGGCATGCGGAAGCTGAGTTCCTTGAGCGCGCGGCGCCGCTCGAAGCGGTCGCCCGAGAAGAGCGCGCCGAGGCCGACGGGCTTCTCGCGGAGCTTCATGCCTTCCATCGCCTCGAACAGGCTGTACTTGTTGTGCTTGTCGAACCACTCCGTGAGACCCTTCGAGAAGTTGTAGTGCTCGAAGAAGTGGCGGAGGTAGCCGTGCGGTCCGTCGATCACGGGAACGGGGTTCACGAGCCGCTCGAAGCGGATCTTCTTCGGCTTGAAGAAGCGCATGATCATGCCGGGCGGCATCGCGTGGCGGATCCACTTGCCGAGGAAGAAGTTCTTCCTGCCGCAGTAGTAGGCAACTTCGGGCCGCGCGGAGTCGCGGGCGATCGCGAGGATCTCGTCGCGGAGCTCGGGCGTCATGCGCTCGTCGGCGTCGAGATAGAACACCCACCCGTGCTTGAAGTCGATGTTGTCCATCGCCCAGTTCTGGTGGGCGGCCCAGTTGTCGAACGGGCGCTCGACGATGCGCGCACCCTTCGCCACGGCGATCTCGACGGTCTTGTCCTTGCTGACGCTGTCGAACACGACGATGTCGTCGAAGCCCGCGAGCGAGTCGAGGCACGCCCCGATGTTCGTCTCTTCGTTCAGCGTGAGGATGAGGATCGAGATCGACATGCTGGTTCCACGGGCTGCGTCAGCCCGATTCATCGGCCGAACGAGGGGGGGTTCCGCAGCGATGCGGCCCGATCGTTCACTTGGCGCGCTGCATCGAGATCTCGATCACCTGCGGCTTCGCGGGCGCGTCGGGGTTCTTCGGATCCTTCACCGGCGTCGACTCGATGCGCAGGGTGAGGCGGTCCGCGCCGTCGGCGCCCTTGGCCACCGCATAGGTCACGCTGGCGAGGTCGCCCGCGTGCGAGCTCGTTCCTTCGCCGAACTCGCCGTCCGCGATCGGCACGAAGGTCGCCGAGCCGTTCTCGGCCTTCGCGAGCTTGAGGAACATGGGTTCCTTGCGGCGATCGTCGGTCTCGAAGCGCGAGTGCACATGCACCTGACGCAGCACGATGCCCTTGTCGGTCGACACGATCTGCGTGAACTCGAAGAAGGCGGGGTTTCCGTCGGGCCGCGTCTGGCGGAAGGTGCCGAGCATCGACTTGCCGCGGACGGGAAGCCACGATTCCTCGCTGACCATGCCGTTGGGGAGCGTCGTGAGCCAGTGGCCCTCGAGGAACGCGAGCGGCGCGAGCGCCTGATCGGGCTGGGCTGGAGCGCGGGGCGCGGGCTTCGCAGCGGGGGCGGCGGGTGTGGGCGCGGGTGTGGACGCGGGTGTGGACGCGGGTGTGGATTGGGGCGCGCCGAGCAGGGTGACGGCAAGCGCGATGGTTGCGGAGAACATCATGCGCGGAAAGGTAGCAAACGCGAGGGTACGCTGCGGCGATGTCTTCGCCCAGGAACTCCCGTGCCCGCACCGTGGGCGTGCTCGCATTGCTGAAGGCGGCGCTGCTCGCGGCGCCGATCGCATGCATGCCGTTCACGGCGGCGGCCAGGTCGCAGGACGCCTCGGGCGCTGCCGCCGCGTCGCAACAGGCGGCGCCTCCGCGCGTCGCCGAACTGCAGGCGCGCCGCGACTGGATCTTCGAGGAAGACCAAGGCGTCGTGCGCATCGACAACGACTTCAGCGGCGCGCGCGTCAACGCGTGCGAGCGGATCGGACCGCTCGACTACAAGGTCGTGTCGAGCCCCGAGAACACGCCGATCAATCCGAGTCCGTGGTACGCGTTCCGGGTGGCGAGCGCGGTCGAGCGCGAGATCACGGTGCGCATCGTCATCACCGCCAGCAAGGCGCGGCCGCGGCCATACATCTCGACCGATGGCCGCACCTTCGTGCGGGTGGCCTCGAAGGACTACGAGGGCGGGGAGGGCGCGAAGGAGTGCGTGCTGCGGCTGCGCGTCGGACCAGATCCGGTGATCGTGGCGAGCAACCACATGATCGGAATCGCCGAGATCGAGGCCTGGACCGATGCGACGGCGTCGAAGCTCGGCGCCACGCCGTACGAAGTCGGCCGGTCCGAAGCCGATCGCGCGATCCGCGCCTTCGAGTTCGGCGCCGCCGATGCGCGCGAGGCGCTCGTGGTGATCGGTCGCCAGCACCCGCCCGAGGTCGCGGGATCGGTGGGGCTCTTCCGCTTCATCGAGGCCCTTGCCGACGACACCGAGACGGCCCGCGCGTTCCGCGCGCGTTTCCGCGTGCTGTGCGTGCCGCTCGTGAATCCAGACGGCGTGCACGAGGGCCACTGGCGCAGCACGCTCGGCGCGGTCGATGCGAACCGCGACTGGGGGCCGTTCACGCAGGTCGAGACGCGCGTCGTGCGCGACGCGATCCTCGCGTTCACGAACGACGGCGCGCGCGTGCCGCGCCTGCTGCTCGACTTCCACGCGACTTCCAAGGACATCTTCTATGTGCCGCCCGACGACACCCCGCTCGAGCCGGCGCGGTTCGCCTCGCGCTGGCTGGCGGCGATCGGGGAGCGCTTTCCCGACTACGCCGTCGAGTCGAGCGCCACGAACAATGTGAACGAGTGGACCTTCAAGCGCTGGGCGTTCGAGACTTTCCGCGCGCCCGGGATCACCTACGAGCTCGGAAGCGGAACGCCGCACGACCGCATCGCGCGGATCGTGCCCGGCGCGGCCGAGGAAGCGATGAAACTCCTGCTTGCGGAGCCCGCGCCGGGCCCCGGCAAGAGCGCCACGGACGCAGGGACGACCGCGCCTGCGGCCGCAAATCCCTGAGATTTCGGCTGCAATCGGGTCCTACGATTTCGGAACATCCGCGGCGTCTCGCGCGTTTTCCGATCATGCCCTCCCGCAAGGCCATCGCCGTCCTCCTCGCCACCGTGCCGGTCCTCGCGATCGGCGCGCGTGCGCTCAGCGAGCTCGCAGACGAGCCCGTCTCCTCGAGGTTGTCGCAGCCGTGGGAACTCGGCGAGTCGCCGAGCCTCTCGCTCGAACTCGACGGCCGCGGAACCACGAGCCTCCAGTGGTCGGGCAGCAGGCCGGTGGGGATCGAGACGCGGCACGACCTCGGCGATGGAGTTTCGCTTCATCTCGGCGCGGAGGCGCTCACGCGCGTCTCGCCCGGAGAGGTGCTCGAGCAGTACCCCGACTGGCAGGCGGGCGCTGCCGTCCGCGCCAAGCTCGACGATCGTTGGACCGCGGGCGTCGGTGCAGGCTGGCGCTCGACCTCCACGGCGACGGGGCTTTCGGCGGTGCTCGACGCCGACCGACGGAGCGGCGCGTTCGACGACGGCGAAGGCGTCGTGTGGCTGCGTCTGAGCGCGTCGTTCTGATGAACTCGACTCTGGCGAAGTCGACTTCGCGTGGACCTGCGCGGCGCGTGACGGCATCGAACCGCCGCGAGCGCCGACTGAGTCTCGGACAAGAAGTCGGGAATCGTGGATGCGCCCATCGATGTTCCGAAGCCAAGCCTCTCGGACTCGCGTCGCGCGCCTTTGTCGAGCGGATCGCCGAATTCAGGCTGATTCACTGCATCGCGTGCATGCGGTCAAGCAGTCGGAGGTAGGCTGAGGCCATGCTTCGACTTCTCGCCGCCGCCACCGCATCGCTTGCACTCGCTGCATCCGTGCACGCGACCGACATCTACTCCACGGGATTCAACGACTACAGCACTTCCGCGCTGAGCGGACAACTCGCATGGATCGGCGTGGGCGGCACCTGGGCGGTCAGCGGATCGACCAATTCGCCATTTCTCCCGGCAAGCGTGATCGGCCCCGGCGTCAATCCGGGCGTCGACCCGGTGGGTGGGCGCGGCAAGATGGTGCGGCTCTGCACCGAGAAGTTCAATGGTGGCCGGACGAAGGCGTGGCTCGATCTTGCCAACAGCGGCAAGTGGACGGCGGCGAGCGTGGGTGGCAACACGGTGCTCGAGACGCGCGTGAAGATCTTCATCCCGAGCGGACAACCCGTGACCTCGACCTTCGGCGTCATGATCTCGAAGAGCGCCGCCGAGACCTCGGGCGGTTTCCTCGTCAGCGCGCAGACGGGCGCCATCAGCCTGCTCAACGGCGGGTACGCGGCGTCGAACCGCATCGCGACCGGCGCGACGGCGACCTTCAACACCTGGAACGACTACACCTACCGGTGGAATGTCGCGACGGGCGAGGGGACGCTGATCCTCCCCGGTGCGACCGGGGCGTCGCACACGACCACGCTCTCGGGCGCCGTGTACGCATCGAACCTCTTCTCGACGACCGATGCCGCACCTGGTGCAGCCAATGCGTTCGGCTTCTTCGACGACCTCTCGCTGGCCGCCGTGTCTGCGGCGGCTCCCTGCGCCGGGGATCTCAACGGCGACGGCCAGCGCGACGCGAGCGATCTCGCGGTGCTGCTCGGCGCGTGGGGGGCGGCAGGCGGCGATGTGAATGGCGATGGAACCACGAACGGCTCGGACCTCGCCGTGCTGCTCGGTGCATGGGGCGCCTGCCCCTGAGCGTTCGCACGGTGCGCTTCCGTTCAGAGCGTCTGGCCCCAGCGGCCAAGCAGGATCGAAAGATCCAGCGCGTTGATCGTGCCGTCCCGGTTCACATCGCCGAG
>JBKCZS010000253.1:0-20786 GCA_046337925.1 bacterium
ATGCCGGTGGCGCGGCGTGGAGAAAACATGACGCTTGCCGCGTGATTTTGCGGTGAAAGGGCCTGACGAAAGCGGAGCGCAGCGAAGCCTGAGCGGCGGGCGTGGGAGGTCGCGGGTGTATCGTGTGGCACTACCCCTGCGCAGCAGGGGTAGTGGCGGCCGCGAACGCGGGGTGTGCTCTCAGACTGCAGGCGTGGCGCACACGGCGCGTGCGCGGCCGCCATCACCGGCGGTGATGCCACACGGCACGCGACGCGACCCTCTCGCCAACTTGCTTGCGCTTCGCTTCGCTCCGCACTCGGGGGCGCCCTACTACCCTCGCGGGCTTCAGGATGGCAGTTCTGGCGCACACGGTGCGCCCTCGTTCACGCACGGCGCTCGGATCGCGGCGACTCACGCGGCCTTGAGGCCGGGGCCGCCGGTGCGCTTCTGGTGTTCGGTCAGCCAGCCGATCGCCTTGATGATCTGGTCGCTCACCACCCGCTGGTAGGACGGGTTGAAGTCGAAGCTGAACGAGATGCCCGCGTACACGCGGTGTGCGCTGTCGATGTGCGTGTGGACCACGCGCACCGCGGCCTGGATCGGGACCGGCGTGATGTCGCCGAGCGTGAAGCGCACCCAGAACAGGCGGTGGCGCGCGAACGCGGCCGAGTCGCCGGGCTCGACGAGTACGCCGAGACCGCCGCCGCCGAGATTGACAAGCGTGGCCTTGAAGCCCGGGCCGACCGTGGGAAGCAGGTCGTCGCTCGGGGCATGCGCCTCCTCGCCCTTCAGGTACGACTCGAAGGCGACCTGGCTTGCCTTCTGCGCCAGCATCACCGACTTGGCGTCGAGAAGCGGCCACAGTTCGATCTTGGGAAGACGGATCTCGGCCACGCTGACGCGGGTCACGCGGCGCAGGCAGCGCTCGACCTGCGCGGGAAGCGACAGGCGGACGCCGCGGTGATTCTTCGGGAACGGTCCGCTCGGACTCCACGCGCCCTGCACGGAGGTGCGGAACATCCAGCGGTTCTGGCCGATGGCGATCGCGCCGATCAGTTCGGTGCCGGCCGGCAGTTCGACGGGGCAGCCGAGCGCGAACGGCAGATCGACCGAGAAGTCGTTCGGACCGACATCGAGCACGCGCACGCGCCAGACGAGGTCGGCGATGTTGCCAGGGCCTCCTGAGAGGACCTCGCCGCCGTCATCGTGGGCCACTGCGATCTCGATCGCGCCGCCGCGGTCCCGGAGCTGCTCGAGCGAGCGGCGCCACTCGGTTGTTCGTGATCTCGATGCGGGCATGGTGTATCTCCGACGCGTGTCGCGAATCCCCATGGACCGTCACGATCTCGATCGCAACGCCCCATGCGCTGCGAGTGACAAGTCCGACAACCACCTTGTCCGTTCAATCGGCCATCTTGAGGACAAGGTTTTGCCGAAGCGCCTGACGAAGCGCAAAGATGCGCGACTTCATCTCCTCGGCATGCCCTGCGGGCGGGGTCCAGTCGCCGAAGCGGATGCGATAAAACTCCTCCGCGACGGCTGCAAACACCTGTCCGGCCGCTGGATTTCGCTCCTCGAGCGCGCGCGCGTGCTCGCGCGGCGTGACATGCTCGGGCTTGGCGAAACCGGCCCTCGAGAGCTCGCCGAGCGCGTCGGCGTAGAAGGAAGTTTCCCTGAGCAGCGCCCTCCGGCGCGCCCTCGGGACGCCGTCGAGCTTGAGCGCGCGGCGCAGGCGCTTCTGCCGCAACAGCACGATCGCGGGCGCAAGCCCCGCCGCGAGCACGCCGAGCGCGATGAACGCGAGCCACACGCCGCCCGCCTGGCCGAGGCTCAGGCGCGTGGTGAGGGCCGAGAGACGGTCGTTGATCGAGGTCAGCCACTCGCCGATCGACTCGCGCCAGCCCGTCTGCACCCGATCGGCGATGGCGGCCTGCGTCGCAGAGTCGTAGCTGACGACGCGCGAGTTCCAGAGGAACTCGATCGTGCCGTAGAGCCAGCGGAAGTTGTCGGCGAACGAGCGGTTCTGCTCCTGCAGCTCGCGCAGCGAGTCCTCGGGGGTCGCGTCGACCGTCGTCCAGGCGTACGGCCCCGTGCGCACCTCGACCCACGCGTGGGCGTTCGACTCGCGCACGGTGTACTCGCCCGTCGCGTCGTCGAACTCCATCGCGATGTAGCCCGTGATGATGCGCGACTCGATGCCGAGCGAGCGCAGCACCGCGCAGAGGCCGCTGGCGAAGTACTCGCAGTGGCCGCGGCGGTAGCGCGTGAGGAAGCTCACGATCGGGTCTTCGTCCGCGACCTTCACGATCGACGAGAGGTCGGTGGTGTAGGTGAAGTTCGACTGCATCCAGTCCGCGATGCCGCGCGCGACCTCGCGCTGGTAGACGAAGCGCTCGGCGTCGCTCGCCTCGGGGGCGGGCTCGGGGGGGAGGTTCACGCTCTTGCGGGCCTCGGCGAGGATCCGCTCGGCGATCGGGCGGATCTCGGGAACGGGCATCTGCAGCCCGCGCCGGGTGCGGGCGGGGCCGGAGCCGGCGCCGGCGCCCGAAAGATCGGCGAGGGTCGCCGACGACGGCTGCGGCTGCACGCGGAGCGTGTACGACCAGTAGCGCGCGGTGCGGTTGCTCGAGGCATCGCGGATGAGGTAGGTCGCGGGGTCGAAGTTCACCGTGCGCGTGTCGGTGGTCGCGAGCGCCGTCGGCGCGTAGAGCGTGAACACGACATCGGTCGCGAGCGCGCGCATCTCGAACTCGGCGGTGTAGGCGGCGGTTTCGGAGCCATCGCTCGAGGACCCGAGCGACACGAACTCCTTCGCGGGCGGCGTGCGGATCGTGCGCAGACCCGTGGTGTTGCGCGCGGAGAGCCAGCGTTCGCCCGCGGGGTCGTAGCGGTCGAGCACGGCGCCGCGCAGGAAGAGCGTGCGCGACGGCCGCACGGGCTCGCCGTCGGGGCCGAACCAGCGGACGACGAAGAGCTCGCGCCGGCTTTCGCTGATGCGGTCGCCGCCGCGGAGGCTGATCTCGTCGCTGAAGCCCGACACCGTGCGCGCGCCGCGCGGGCCGCGGGCGTCCATGAGCGTCGGAATGCGCGGGAAGAGGACGAAGACGCCCGCGCTTGCCACGAACACGAACAGGATCGAGACCACCGCCATGCCGCGGAACTGCGGCGTGGCGCGGCGCCCGAAGGCGAGTTCGAGCGGCGGCGAGAAGCCCTTGGTGGCCGCGCGCGAGCTGCGGCCTGCGGCGTGGCTCGCGTGGAGCCGCCACAGCATGGCGGTCCAGATCGCAAGCGCCGCGTAGAGGATGACGAGCGCGCCGAAGGCGAACTGCACGCTCTCGAGGCAGCCCGCGATGACGAGCATGGTGGCGAGCGAGAGGCGCTGGCGGTCTTCGTGGACGCTCGGACGCGCGAAGAGCTTGATGATGAGGAGCCAGAGCAGGAACCGGCCGAGGGTGCTGACCGCGGCCGAGAGCTCGCCGCTGCGCATGAAGTCGAGCGCGTGCCACGCGAGCGCGCCGGCGATGAGCGTGTTGACGAGCCAGTTGGGCAGCGTGCGGCCGCGCGGGCCCTCGGTCGTGTACCAGCTGACCATCGCGAGGACGAGCGCGACGAAGAGCTGGAGGAAGTCGACCGTCGCGATCGAGAAGGCGATGATCGACACGAGGACGAGCGTGAAGCTCGCGAATCGGTACTGCCGCAGGAGCGTCACGCGGCACCTCCGGCCGCGGAGGGCGCAGCGGCGGCGGTTGCGGCGCCCGTCGCAGCCGCGGCGTCGACAAGCGTGTCGATCTGCCGCGCCGTGAAGTGCCACGCGGAATCGGGCGCGATGGCGGTGTCGGCGCGGTCTGGGTGCACGCAGACGAGCGACGCGCGCTCGTCGCTCGAGGAGAGGCCGTTGCCGGGCACGCGCGGCTGGTCGAGGTCGATCGCCGCGAGGAGCGACATGATCTTCTCTCGGTGGAAGTGCCCCTTGCGCAGCGCGACCGGCGGGACCGCGAGGCCCGCGACCGAGAGCGCGTACTCGTAGCCGAGGCGGTCGGCGAGCGCGATGGTGCTTGCCGCGAGCACGATGGCGCGCTCCTCGAGCGTGCGCGCGTCCTCGCCCGGCGCCGTCCGCAGCGATGCGGTCGGCGTGCGGAGGTCGAGCAGCACTCGCACGCGCGGCGGCACGGCGCGGCCGCGCTCGATGGTGGCGATCTGGCCGGTGCCGGCGAGGCGCTTCCACGCGACGCTGCGGATGCTGTCGCCGCTGCGATACTCGCGCACGCCGAAGAAGTCGTCGTTGCCGCCGCCCTTCTGCGAGAGCCGCTGCCCGCCGAACGCGCCCGAGGTGACGCGCGCGAGGAGATCGGCGCGGATCGGGAGGATCTCGGGGTGGATCAGCACTTCGCCGCGCGCGGTGATGCGCACGATCTTCCGCAGCAGGCCGAACGGGAAGGTGGAGGCGACCTCGAAGCTGCGCAGCTGGGCGGCACCGCGGCGCAGCGGCCGGAACACGGCTTCGGCGTGCACGGTGTCGCCCGGGCCGACATGGAGCGCCCATGCCTGGCCCGCGGGCTCCAGCATCTTGGTGTCGACCGACTCCGTGACCGCGAGGTCGTAGGACGGGATGAACCGCGAGCGGTTCGAGAGTTCGTAGCGGATGAGGAGCGGCTCGCCGACGCGGCCGCGGCGGGGCTCGATGCGCGTCGCGCGCAGCGGCGTCATCATGAACCCCGAGAGGAAGCCCGAGACGAGGAGCGCCGCGATCATCGCGCTGAACACCCAGATGATGAGGTTGTTCGGCCGCGCGCCCGAGGCGATTCCCATCACCGCGATCGCGAAGACATAGACGACGCCCGCGCGCATGAAGCGCGTGCGGTAGCGGGGTCGGTCGGGGTCGCGGGCGGCGAAGAGGGCCACGGCGTCATTCTCGCATGGTCGCGTGCGCCGGGCGAGGGTCGCGGGCGCGTTCGTGGACGATTCGCGCTCGGCGCGGATGGGTTGCGCCTGCGGGGTGCGTTCCGCGGGCGCTCAGCGGCCGCGAAGGAGGTCGACGCGGTCGGGACCGATGCTCTCGCCGCCGTCGAGAAGGCCGACGACGCGCCAGTCGCCGATGTCGGCGAGCGTGAAGTCCACCGGCCCCGTGTGCGGCGATGCGCCGGCGCCGCCCGTGGGGCTCGCGCGGCCGACGGAGATCCAGACATGCTCGCGCGGGGCGTCTGCCGACGCGTCGCCGCGGGCGACCTTCGCGAGGAAGGCGACCGTTGCGCCCGCGCCGTGCGCGGCGTGCGCGGCGATGAAGTCGCTCCAGGTGCCGCGGGCGAGGCGTTCGCGCACCTCGACGACGCGCAGGGAGAGATAGAGGCCCGCGTCGTGCCGCGTGAGGCGCTCGAGCGCTTCGACGGGCGTCGCCCAGATCTTGCGGAAGGTGCCGCGCTGGCCCGCGGCGCAGATCGCGGCGCGCGGGGCCGGGCCGAAGCGGGCGCGGTCGGCGGGCGAGCCGGCCACCTCGGGCGCGACGGTCTCGGCCGCTTCGGCTGCGGGAACGAGCGCGATCGCGAGGTCGCCGCCCGCCTCGAACGGGACACCCGCGTGCGGGAGGTCGTCTGAGATGAACCGGGCCGCGAGGGCGTCGGTGAGCTGCAGCGCGGCGGCGGTGAGCGGCTCGGGGACCTCGATCATCTCGAGTTCGGGCTTGCCGACGCGGGCGAGGCCGACGGTCGAGATCCACACCGGGGTGCCCGGGCCGCGCGAACGCAGTTCGATGCGGTAGAGGTGGCGTTCGTCGACGAGTTCGCCCGCGGGCGCGGCGGCGCCGAGGAAGAGGCGCGCGCAGTCGTCGGGCGTGTAGACGATGCCGAGTTCCGGGTCGAAGAGGAGGCGCGTGCGGTCGGTGCCCGCGGCGCTCGCGGCGGTGGCGGCGAGGCGGACGAAGTCGGCGAGCGACGCGGGCCAGACCGGCTGCTTGGTGGCGGCGGCGCGCGCGGCGTCGTCGGGGGTCGATGGCTCGAGGATCGCCTGCACGACGATCAGGTGACGCGCGTCGGGCGCGCGGTTGTCGGGGCTTTGGCCGGGGCGCGCGGCTTCGCACCAGAGGAGGACGCGCGAGGTGCGGCCCGCGACCTCGAAGGAGAAGGCCCAGTGGATCGAGGGTTCGTCGACCGGGAGCGGCTCGACCGAGGTGGGCTCTGCGCCGAACGCGCGGCCGGCGGCGAGGAACGCGTCGCCGGGATCGGGGAGTTCGCCGCCGTCGACGAACGCCACGAGGGAGATCGGCGCGGGCTCGGCGACGCGCCACGCGGATTCGGGGGGCAGGCCGATCTGGATGGGTTGATGCTCGCGGGCCATGGGCCGCGAATCGTAACGGGATTGGGACGGGTGCCCGACGCTGTTTCCGTCACGGGCCTGGTGCGCGCAGCCAGTTGACGAGTTCCGCCCGGCGGCGGATGCCGATCTTCGCGTACAGCCGCTTCGTGACCGTCCGCACCGTGTTGACCGACAGCCCGAGCGACTCCGCGATCTCGGGGCAGCTTCTGCCTTCCGCGAGAGACCGCGCGACCTCGCGCTCGCGCGCCGACAGCACCTTCACCTTCGAGCCGCCGCCCGCCTTCTCCACGAGAGGTTCCCCGGATCCAACCTCTCCCTGCTCCTTCCCTGCCGTGCCGCCCTCGATCACATGGAGCGACGCCGTCGGGAGCACCAGCTCCTTGAGCGGCCGCACTTCGATCGCCATGTGATAGTTGCAGAGGTTCGGCCGGTCGCTCGAGGTCGACTCGATCTGCTCGACATAGTCGGTCACCGCCCGCACGCGGCGGCGCAGTTCCACGATCTCGTCGCGGCTGAGCGACATCGAGCGATGCACCTCGATCGCATCGTCCCCATGGTGCGCGGCCTGCGCACGGGCCGTCTCGAGCACGCCGCGGCCGTGCTCCGCGACCTGTGCCCGGAGCGCGCGTGCCGCAGCGGCCTGCGCCTGGTCGGCCTGGTCGTACACCACGACGAGCCGCTCGCGGGCGATCTTGAACGCCGTGCGCCGGCGCGTTCCTGGCTCGAACGCCGGCCTCACGAGCCCGAGCACCTGCAGCCGGGCGAGCGCCCGCGCGACCGCATCGCGCGGCGCACCTGCGACTTCCGCAAGTTCATCGACCGTCGATGCGCGCCCGCGGCGGCGGAGCAGTTCCCACACGCTCCGGTTGAACGGATCGGCGAGAAGCTCGGAGAGCCCGGGGTGTCTTGGTGTGAGCGGATGCCCTGGCGAGAGATCCATGTCGGTATAGATCCAATTCGCCAAATCGCTTTCCTCGTACGCAACACGCAAACCGAACGAGATAGCGATTCTGGGACTGGAACAAACCTCGTAGACCCACCACAAGCCGCGTTTTTGGGCTCTCGACATGCTGCCCGCTCAAGTGGGACCGCTTCCGTCACTCCATCACATCAGCGGATGCTTGGCAGTTGAACTGCTTGCCGCCGATGGACGCTTCGACGATCGGTCCCTTCGGCTGGAGGACAAACACGGCGACGCCCTGCCTGTAGTTCGCCGCGGCGCGCGCCGCAGGGAACGCTCCGCGAACGGTTCCGCGCGCTACGCGCGCTTGACCTCGACCCACTTGCCCTCGCGCGCGGCCGCGAGCACCGCGTCGCAGACATACTGCGTGCCGAGTGCGTGGCGGAAGTCGGGATAGCGGCGCTCGGACTTCGACGCGTCGAGCGAGTGGAGGAACTCGTACAGCGCGTGCACGAACGAGTGCTCGTAGCCGAGCGAGAGGCCCGGCACCCACCACTTGCCGGCGTACGGATGGTCGCCGTCGGTGCAGTGGATGCTCGACCAGCCGCGGCGGTCGCCGGGCACGCCGTGGTCGAAGTACGAGAGGCGGTTCAGGTCGTGGAGATCCCACGCGAGCGACTTCTTCTCGCCGTTGATCTCGAAGGTGTAGAGCGCCTTGTGGCCGCGCGCGTAGCGGGTCGACTCGAACACGGCCATCGAGCCGTTCTCGAACCGCGCGAGGAACGCGCAGGCGTCGTCGATCTTCACGGGCTGCTTCTTGCCGGTCGCCGTGTGCACGCGCTGCTTGACGAAGGTCTCGGTCATCGACGCGACCGAGACGATGTCGCCGTTGATCCACCGCGCGGTGTCGATGCAGTGCGCAAGCAGGTCGCCCGTGACGCCCGAGCCCGCGACCGCGGCGTCGAGCCGCCAGAGGCCGGTGCCGCCCTGCGGCACATCGGCGGAGATCGTCCAGTCCTGCAGGAAGTTGGCGCGGTAGTGGAAGACCTTGCCGAGTTCGCCCGCCGCCACGATGTTCTTCGCGAGCGAGACCGCGGGCAGGAAGCGGTAGTTGTACCAGACGAGGTTCGGAAGCTTCGACTTCTCGACCGCGGCCACCATCTTCTCGCCCTGCGTGCCGTTCATCGCGAGCGGCTTCTCGCAGAGGATCATCTTGCCGTGCCTCACGCACGAGAGCGCGATCTCCATGTGCGAGTCGTTCGGCGTGCAGATGTCGATGGCGTCGATGTCGTTGCGCGCGACCAGCTTGCGCCAGTCGGTCTCGCAGCTCTTCACCTGCCAGGCCTTCGCGAACTCGACGAGATTGCCTTCATTTCGGCCGCAGACCGCCTGCAGCACCGGGCGGCGCACCGACTTGAAGAAGTGGCCGACCTGGTGGATCGCGTTCGCGTGCGCGCGGCCCATGAAGCCGTAGCCGATGAGGCCGATGCGCAGCGGCGGACGCTCGTCGGAGGTGACCATCGGAATCGCGGTGGGTGACTTCTTCGACATGGCGGGAGGCTCCGTTCGTGCGTGCGATCAGTTCGCGATGGCCTTGCGCACCTCGATCATGGTGCGAAGGATGGTGTTCCAGGTGTCCTGCTTCTCGAGGAGCGCGTTCGGGAACATGCAGCCGTCCCAGCAGATGTGCTGCATGCCGCGGCCCGCGGCGCCCTCGAGCCAGTGCTTCGAGCAGGCGACGATGTCGAGCTTGCCCTTCGGGTCGTCGGCCGGGCAGTGGCGGCCGGTCTTGTCGTGCGAGCCGGTGCCGTGCACGGTGCCGTCGTTCTGCGCGACATGGAAGTCGATCGTCCACGGGCGCAGCGCGGCGGTGAGCTTGGCGTAGGACTTGTCGAAGTCCTTCTGGGTGTACTTCTTCTCCTTGCCATTCACCTTGAGAAGGGCCGACTTCGGCGCGTTCACGCCGAGGAGATAGAGGTAGGTGTGCGCGAGATCGGCCTGGAAACCGACGGTTCCGGGCATGTCGGTCTCCTCGAGGAGCGCAAGCATCGAGGTCCACGAGTGCATGCCGCCCCAGCAGACCTCGCCTTCGGCGGCGAGGCGCTCGCCGTGGCCTGCAGCGACCATGCCTGCCTCGCGGAAGGTGGCGGCGATCTGCTTGATGGCCTTCTTCTCGTTCTTCGCGGCGGCCTTGGTGCCGGTCGCGCTGTCGATGCGGATCACGCCGTACTTGCGCACGCCGTGCTCGTTGAGGATGCGCGCGATGCGGCAGGCCTTGCGCACGGCGTCGATGAACTTGCGGCGCTGCTCGACCGAGCCCATCGCGCTGTCGCCGACGGTGCCGGGCCACACGGGCGCGACGAGCGAGCCGACCGCGAGGCCCTTCGCGGCGATCATGTCGGCCATCTTGCGGAGGTCGGATTCGCTCGCGTCCGGGTCGGTGTGCGGGTGGAAGAGGAAGAGATCGACGCCGTCGAACTTCTGGCCGTCGACCTTCGCCTTCGCGGTGAGCTCGAGCATGCGCTCGAGCGAGATGGGCGGATGGTCGGTTCCCGGCTCCTTGCCGACGAGGCCGGGCCACATGGCGTTGTGCAGTTTCATGCGTTGCTCCTGTTCCAAGCGCTGCTGCCCCACACCTCGGGGCCGAAGTACCGCAGGCACACCAGCGGCTCGGTCGTCGAGGTGTTCGTGAAGGTCACTCCGCGCCGGGCGCCTGCCTCGGTGCAGAAATACTCGTCGTTCGTCAGCTCGCGGAAGCGGATCAGCCGCGGGCTCGACAAAGGCTCGCCGTTGATCGTGCCCGTGCCCTGCACGCAGGTCAAGCCGTACGCGCCTTGGTCGGCGACCGTGCAGGTCGCGCCCGGCTCGACCGTGAGTTCCTTCGCGGTGAAGTACTCGAAGCCGTTCATCTTGCCGTAGATCACCCAGCGGTCGCACCAGCCCGCGCCCGATGCAGCGGCGAACGGCTCGAGGTAGTGGTTCGCCTTGAAGTGCGGGTCGACATTCTTCTCCCAGTCGAGCTGCTCGACGATGAAGTCGAGATCACGGTGCCGGTCCTTCGGCATGTCCTTGACGAGCAGGTCCCACGGCACCGCGCGGCCCTCGACGAGCGACTGGTACATCGCGAAGACATCGCTGCCCCACTGCGGTTCATAGGTGCAGAACGAGCCGGGCGCGTGGAGGACGCGCGGCTCCATCAGCCAGCCCGTGCCGACCTTGAGGCGATACGCCTGCGAAAGATCGAGGATTCCGTTGTCGCCCGTGTTCCAGTTCTCGAGGCACTTGCGCACATCGGCCTTCGTGGTGCCGGGCACGAGCCCCATGAAGGTGTGCGGGAAGTTGTTGCCGACCGGGTTGTGCTGCGGCGGGAAGTAGTACGCCTCGGGCTTCCCTTCCTGGCCGACGAGCTTCGCCTGCGCGTCGTCCTGGTGCATGTGGTGCGGGATCGGCCCCATGTTGTCGAAGAACTTCGCGTAGACGGGCCACTTTCCGTACTTCGACCAGATGCGCTCGCCGATCAGCGCGGCGCCGCACTCGCGCACGGCCTGGCGCAGCGTGAAGCGCTCGCGGCCGACGACGCAGTACGAGAGCCCTTCGTCGGGCGTGCGGTTGTCGTTCGCGGCCTCGGTGGTCGAGCTGAACCAGCGCTCGTCGATGCCGCCGCGGTTGAGCCCGTAGGCGTAGGTGTCGTCGGGATGCAGCTTGATGCGCAGGCCTGGCTGCAGGAACGAGCGCGGCACCCAGCACGGCGCGAGGCGCAGGAGACCCTGCGTGCGCGCGAGTTCGGCGCTGACGGCCGAGGCGACGCCATCGGTGCGGACGGTGAGCTCGAGCGTGGTCGTGGGCGCCGCGGGCATTCGCCGCAGTATGGCGGGTTCCGCGCCGCCTTGCCCGTGCTGCGGTCACCGTTGGAGGGATTTTCTCGCGGAGGGTCGGGGTGTGCTGCGGGCACCGTTCGAAGGGATTTTCTCACGGAGGCTCGGAGTGTGCTGCGGGCACCGTTGGAAGGGATTTTTCTCACGGAGGCTCGGAGTGTGCTGCGGGCACCGTTCGAAGGGATTTTTCTCACGGAGGCTCGGAGAACACGGAGAAGGAGATTGAAGTGCGGCGTCTCGCGCGATGCAGAGATATGCAGTGAAAAATTGTGATCCCACGCGCACGGCGCGACACGATTGAAAGGCCGGATCTCCGTGTTCTCCGTGCCTCCGTGAGAAAATGAGAATCTCCCGCGCACACCAGCACCAAAGGGAGCGCCCGCAGGCGCGACCGCTCAGATCACCCCATCCGCTTGTACGGCGAATGCTGCCCCGCGGGCGGCATCGTCATGCGGAAGACCCGCGCCGAGCGCGGGGGCAGCTTCAGCGTGACGAAACCCATGTGGACATGCGCCTGCATGGCGTCGGGGCGGTCGAAGGCGAGCGCGTCCTTGAAGTTCGTGCCCGCCATGATGCGGCCGTCGCGCACCGAGATCGTCTCCTCGACCTCGTGGTCCTCCATGTTGCAGGCGACCAGCACCGTGTCGAACACATGGTCGGTGGTGCGGAGGAACGAGAGCAGCTTGCGCCCGCGGAGAAACACGATGTCGCCCTTCGCGAGCGCGCGCAGCTCGCGCCGCGCCGAGTACAGGCTGCGCATGAACACCCACTCGGGGTGTCCGTCGTGCACGAGGTCCCAGCGCATCGGCGCGCGGTTGTACGGATCGGCCGCGGCCGACATGCCGAGTTCCTGCCCGTAGTAGAGGTTGGGCGCGCCAGGCAGCGTCGCCTGCAGCGTGTGCGCGACGCGGCGGGCCGACTCGTCGGGCACGAGATGCGCGAGGCGGTCGGTGTCGTGGTTCTCGAGCGTGGTCCAGCAGCGCAGGATGAACTCGATCCCCGCGTCCTCGATCATGTCGTGGAGCCGCGACGCGGTGGTCGCGCCGTCGGCGTTCGCGCGGCAATAGTCGATGATCGTCATGCGCGCGTTCATGTTGAGGATGCCGTCGAGCGCGCGGTCCCAGCCTGCGGGGGTGTTCCAGATCTCGCCGACCACCCACGAGCCGGGCCGCTCGTGATGCGCGGCCTGCGTGAGTTCGCGCAGGAAATGGGGCCCGAGATCGCTCGCGACATCGAGACGCCAGCCGTCGATGCCGTCGCGCAGGTACGACCGCACGGCGCTCTCGGAGCCGTTCCACAGGTGTTCGCGCACCTCGTCGCGCTCGACATGGAGGTCGGGGAGGTTGGCGACATCGGCCCAGCCGCGGTAACCGTTCGGATACTGCGAGCCGATGAAGAACCACGAGCGGTACGGGCTGTGCTCGCTGGCGAGCGCGGCCTGGAAGGCGTGGTGCCGGCGGCCGACATGGTTGAACACGCCGTCGAGCATGACCTTGAGTCCGCGCGCGTGCGCGTCGCCGATCAGGAGCCGCAAGTCCGCGCGCGTGCCGTACTCGGGGCTCACCTCGAGGTAGTCGGCCGCGTCGTACTTGTGGTTCGTGTACGCGAGGTGCACCGGGTTGAGGTACAGCACATCGACGCCGATCTCGTTGAGATGGCCGAGCCTGCCGCGCACGCTCGCGAGGTCGCCGCCCCAGAAGTCGATCTCGTGGCTCCACACCCCCGCACCTTCGACGAAGTGCCCCTTCTCCGGGGTCTCGTGCCAGCCGCGCAGCGTCTTGGGCGACGGATACAGCCCGCGCTTCGCGTCGAGGTCGGCGCTGGGCGCGAAGCGGTCGACGAACACCTGGTAGACGACAGCGCCTGCGCGCCAGTCGGCCTCGCGCGCTTCGATGCGTTCACGGACTTCGGTGAGGGATGAATGCTTCACGCCACGAGAATAGCCGAGGCGCGCGGCGTTCGGACTCAGTCCTTGTCCCAGATGTCGCGCACATCCTTCGAGCACTGGCGGCGGATGCCGTTCGAGTCGAGCAACTTCTCGGTGGCCTCCTCGATCTCGCCCGTGCGCAGGACGATGCGCTCGGTGCCGAGCTCGTTGAACTCGAACACCACGAACTCGTCCTTGGTGTCGCGAAGCAACTGCACAAACTCGCGGAAGTTCTTGAAGGTCTTGCCGTTCACGCTCTTCACGCTCTGGCCGGGCATCACCTCGTAGCCGCGCGCGACGGGGCTCGAGAGGAGCGGGCACACCACCGACACGAACTCGCGCCCGTCGCTCGGACGGTCGTCGAAGATGTACGGAGTGATCGGGCTCTGGCGGAAGATCATCCAGCGGCCGGCGCTGCTGAGGAGATCGCGGTGCAGCGGGCTGAAGACGAGCGGCCCGTACACGAGGTACGGATAGTTGCCGTCGGGGTAGTCGCGGATGACGCGGTTCGCCCGCGTGTACGCGGGAAGCTCGAAGGTCATCGGCTTGCCGTCGCGCAGGATCTCGACCACATGGTTCGGCTTCTCCGCGGTCGGCACGAAGCGGCCCACGACGCAGTCCATCGCAACCTTGCGGTCGCCCTCGATCGTGACCTGGCCCTTGTTGTCGATCGCCTGGCCGTTGATCTTCACGAGGATGTCCCACGCCTGCAGCGGGCCACCCTTCTGGTCGATCACGACGACGCCCGTCACATCGCTCGAAGCGCCGAGCTTTGCGCGCAGCGACGGATTCTCGAGCGTCTGCGTCTCGAGGTTGAGCACGGTGTTGCCGTCGACCTTGCCTGCAGCGGCCTCATCGAGGAAACGCGCGATTTCCTCGGTGGCGAGCAGGTACGAGATGTTGTCGGCGCTGCCCATCAGCCCGCTGAAGGCGAGGCCGGCGACCTTGCCGTCGACGAACGCGGGGCCGCCCGAGTTGCCGAAGTTGATCGCGGCGTCGACCTGCACGCGCATGCCGTCCTCGCCGCCCTGGCCGATCTCGGCCCACTCGATGCGCGAGATGACGCCGCTCGTCGTCGAGAGCGCGTCGCCGCCCATCGGGAAGCCCATCACCGTCACGCGCGAACCTTCCTTGGGAAGACCCTCGAAGAGCGGGATCGGCGGGTGATCCCGGTTGAACGCCTCGTCCTTCACCTCGAGGAGCGCGAGGTCGCGCGTCCGGTCGATGGCGAGGAGTTCGGCCTGCACGGGAAGCGCGGTCTGGTCGGTCTCGAGCATGATCTCGCTCGTCTGCTCGACCACATGCGCGTTGGTGAGCACGCGGCCGGGGGCGATGACGACGCCGGAGCCGCCGAAGTCCTCGGGGCTCTCGCGCTTCCACGGGCTCGACGGGTCGCGCATCTCCTGCTTGACGGCGATCTTGATCACCGACTTGCGCAGCGTCGGGTCGGCGCTGGCCGACGCATCGGCCGCCGGGGGCGCGGGCGGCCGCACCGCCTGCGCGGGGCCCTGGCCGAGAACGGCGCCATGCGGAAGGAGGATCAACGCGGTTGCGACGAGCGCGAAGGCGGACTTGAGCATCGCCGCATTGGAACCGCGCGCGCAGCCCTTCGCAAGCAACGCGGTTTCTGCGACAATCCCGCGCCCCGCATGTCCGCCACGCCCGCGCATCTCCCCCGCCGCACCTTCGCGATCATCTCGCACCCGGACGCCGGCAAGACGACCCTCACCGAGAAGTTCCTCCTCTACGGCGGCGCGATCGCGCTGGCCGGGTCGGTGACGGCGCGCAAGGAGCAGCGGTCGACGGCGTCGGACTGGATGGAGCTCGAGAAGCAGCGCGGCATCTCGATCTCGTCGACGGTGCTGCAGTTCGACTACCACGGCTACCGCGTCAACCTGCTCGACACGCCTGGACACAAGGACTTCAGCGAGGACACCTACCGCGTGCTCACCGCGGTCGACGCGGCCGTGATGGTGATCGACGCCGGCAAGGGCATCGAGCCGCAGACGCGCAAGCTGTTCGAGGTCTGCCGTCGGCGCGGTGTCCCGATCTTCACCTTCATGAACAAGTGCGACCGGCCCACGAAGGATCCGATCGCGCTGCTTGACGAACTCGAGAGCGTGCTCGGGATCGGCGCGTTCCCCGTGAACTGGCCGTTCGGCAACGGTCCCGAGTTCCGCGGCGTCTACGACCGGCTCGAGAAGAAGCTCCACCTCTTCGAGCGCACGAAGGGCGGCATGCGCGAGGCGCCCGTCCAGGTGATGGGCCTCGACGACCCCGCGATCACCTCGCGCATCGACGCCGATGTCTACCGCCAGGGCCGTGACGAACTCGAGATGCTCGAGGGCGCGGGCGCCGAGTTCGACCAGGCGCGCGTCCTCGCGGGCGAGATCACGCCCGTCTACTTCGGCAGCGCCGCGAACAACTTCGGCGTCGAGCTCCTTCTCAACGGATTCCTCGAGCATTCCGCCGATCCCGGGCCGCGCCGCGCGGGCAACCGCGTCATCGAGCCGAAGGATCCAGGCTTCAGCGGCTTCGTCTTCAAGATCCAGGCCAACATGGACCCGAAGCACCGCGACCGCATCGCGTTCATCCGCGTGGTGAGCGGCAAGTTCGAGCGCGAGATGAGCGTGGTGCATGTCCAGAGCGGCAAGAAGATCCGCCTGTCGAGCGCGCAGAAGCTGTTCGGCCAGGAGCGCGAGACCGTCGAGGAAGGCGAGGCGGGCGATGTCATCGGCATCATCGGCCACGACATCCTGCAGATCGGCGACACGCTCGCCGAGGACCGCACGATCAAGTTCAGCGAGATCCCGCAGTTCGCGCCCGAGGTGTTCGCGTACCTCACGAACCCGCAGCCGGGCAACTCGAAGAAGTACCGCCTCGGCGTCGATCAATTGCTGAAGGAAGGCGTCGTGCAGCAGATGGAGATCGGCATCGGACAGGTGAAGACGCCGATCCTCGCCGCCGTCGGCCCCCTGCAGTTCGAGGTCGTGCAGTACCGCCTGAAGAGCGAGTACGGCGCCGAGTCCCGGCTCGAGAAGGCGCGCTGGCAGCATGTGCGCTGGTGGCGGAAGAACGGCGCGCCCGAAGGCTGGATGCCCGACCTTCTGTCCGACTCGACGCACGGCATCGACAGCTCGGCGCGCCCCGTGATCTTCTTCAGCGACGAGTGGTCGATCCGCAACTTCCAGAAGCGGTTGCCCGAGGTCGAGCTGTCGACCCTGCCGTTTGATGCGAATGCGAGTTGATGCGCCGCCCGATCCGGGCGGAGATCCGACGGAGAACACATGACGCCTCTCGAACTTCTCGATGCGATCCGGGACCTCCGCGAGCAAGCCTCCGCGCAGGAAGCCGCGCGCGCGCCCGCGATCGACGCGCTGCCCATCTCGTGGCGCCGCAGCGCCGCGAACCTCGCGCACTACCTCGCGCTGCGCTCGACCGGACATGTCGCGCTGCAGGGCGAACTCGTGCGCAACGGCCTCAGCTCGCTCGCGCGGCGCGAGGCGCATGTGATGCCGCCGCTCGACGCGGTCGAGCGCGCGCTGTCGGCGATCGCGGGCGTCGAGAGCGCGCCTGCGCGCGCGTCGCTTTCGATCGACGACGGCGTGCAGCTCCTCGCGCGTCACGCGACCGAACTCCTCGAGACGCCGATGCCGCACATGACGCGCATCGTCGTGACGATTCCGCCGTGGGCCGCGGGCAACGCGGCGTTCCTCCACTCGCTCATCGACGCCGGCATGGATGTCGCGCGCATCAACGCGTCGCACGGCGATCCCGCGCAGTGGAAGGCGTCGATCGACGCGCTGCGGACGGCGGCCGCGTCGGCGGGCCGGCGCATCCCCGTGTGCATCGACCTCGCGGGGCCGAAGGTCCGCACGGGCGTGTGCGCCTCGGGCCCGATCGCGCTCGTCGCGGGCGACCGGCTCGTGCTGCATGCGTCGTCGAACGAGTCGATCGACGGCCCGCGCGACGCCGAGGGCCGGCTGACCGCGCCCGCGCGCGTCGCCGTGCGGCCACGCGAGGTCGTCGAGCATGTCGCGCCGGGCCACCGCGTGATGTTCGATGATGGCAACATCCGCGCGACCTGCGTCATGGTCGACCGCGCGAAGGGCGAGATCACCGTCGAGGTCGACGCCGTGCGCACGGGCGCGTGGGGCCTCAAGGACCGCAAGGGCGTGAATGTGCCCGACACCGACATGCCGATCGCGGCGCTGACCGACGAGGACCTCAAGACCCTCGACTTCGTGGTCGAGCATGTCGACATCGTGGCGATGAGCTTCGTGCGCACGCCGCGCGACATCGCGGATCTCCACCGCGCGATTGAAGCGCGCACGCACCGCACGATCGGCGTCGTCGCCAAGATCGAGACGCCGCAGGCGTGCCGCGCGCTGCCGGAGATCCTGCTCGAGCTGATGAAGGAGCCGCCCTGCGGCGTGATGCTCGCGCGCGGCGACCTCGGCGTCGAGATCGGCTTCGAGCACCTGCCCGAGGCGCAGGACGAGATCCTCTCGCTCTGCGAGGCGGCGCATGTGCCGGTGATCTGGGCGACGCAGGTGCTCGAGTCGATGACCGAGCACGGCTTCCCGACGCGCGGCGAGGTGACCGACGCGGCCGACGCCGCGCGCGCCGACGCGATCATGCTCGGCATCGGGCCGTTCATGGTCGACACCGTGGCGTTCGTCGAGGACCTCCTCGCGCGCACGCAGATCCGCCGCGCCCGCAGCCGCGCGCTCCTCGGCAAGTGGCAGCCGCTCGGCGACGAGTGACGCGCGGGGTTTCCTGAGAAACCGCACCGCCCGCCCGCCGAAGGAGCGGTTTCGCCACGGAGATACAATCGCCGCCATGATCGGGGCCCCGACCATCCTCGCCAACGCCGGTTTCGTCGCGCTCGCTCTCTTCGGGGGCCTGCTGCTCGTCGCCCTCGTGTGGCTGATCGCGACCTACAACGGCCTGCGCCGCGCGCAGGTGCGCGCGCAGAACGCCTTCAGCCAGATCGATGTGCAGCTCAAGCGCCGCTACGACCTCATCCCGAACCTCGTGGAGACGGTGAAGGGCTACATGGCGCACGAGCGCGAGACGCTCGAGGCCGTGATCCGCGCGCGTTCGCAGGCCGCGAGCGCGCTCGGCGTGGTCGAAGGCGGCGCGATGGGCATCGCCTCGATGGCGGCGCTCGCGAACGCCTCCGGCGCGCTCGACGGTGCGCTCAACCGCCTCATCGGCCTCGTCGAGGCGTACCCCGAGCTGAAGGCCAACCAGAACGCGCTCCAGCTGCAGGAAGAACTCGCGAGCACCGAGAACCGCATCGCGTTCGCCCGTCAGGCGTTCAACGACAGCGTGATGCGCCTGAACGAATCGATCGTGGTCTTCCCGTCCAACCTCGTCGCCGGGATGTTCGGCATCCGCGAGATGGGTCTCTTCGAGGCGACGGCCGACGAGCGCGGCGCCGTCTCGGTCAAGTTCTGATCGCACACGCCGCAAGCATTCCGAGGGAACTCGATGTCGACCGACTTCTTCACGAGTCAGGACAACGCGCGCAAGCAGACGGGGCGGCTCGTCTTCTTCTTCGTCACGGGCGTGATCGCGACGATGGTGTCGCTCTGGGCGGTGCTGGCGTTCGCGCTCTCGACGAGGATCGGCGCGCAGGCGTGGTCCGACCCGCGAATCGCGATCGGCGTCTTCCTCGGGGTCGGCGGCGTGGTGACGGTGGTGACGCTGTTCAAGTTGTCGCAGCTTTCGCAGGGTGGCGAGAAGATCGCGCAGATGCTCGGTGGTAGGCGCATCCCGCCGACGACCTTCGATCCGGGCGAGCGCCAGCTCCTCAACATCGTCGAGGAGATGTCGATCGCGAGCGGCGTGCCGGTGCCGCCCGTCTATGTGATGGAGGACCGGTCGATCAACGCGTTCGCGGCCGGCCCCGATCCGAGCCGTTCGGTGATCGGCGTGACGCGCGGCCTGATGGACAACCTGAGCCGCGACGAGATCCAGGGCGTCATCGCCCACGAGTACAGCCACATCTTCCACGGCGACACGCGCATCAACGCGCGCACCACGGCGGTCATCGCAGGCATCATGGCCGTCGGCATCATCGGCTGGGTGATGTTCCGCCACATCGGCCCGACCGTCGCGCGCTCGAGCGGGCGCGGCAAGAACAACCCCGGGCCCGCGATCGGGCTCGGCGTCATCGTGCTCGGACTCGCCATCTGGGGCATCGGCTCGCTCGGCATGCTGTTCGGGCGGCTGATCCAGGCCGCCATCAGCCGGCAGCGCGAGTTCCTCGCCGACGCGGCCGCGGTGCAGTACACGCGCAATCCGGACGGCATCGCGGGGGCGCTCGCGAAGATCCGCGACCACTACTCGGGGCGGCTTGAGAGCCCCGCCGCGAGCGAACTGAACCACTTCCTCTTCGCGACCTCGCTGAACACGCTCTTCGCGACGCACCCGCCCATCGACGAGCGCATCAAGCGTCTTTCGGCGATGGGCGCGGTGAAGACCGCGGCTGCGGATGCGGCGACCGGCGCGCCGGCCCCTCGGCCGCGCGCCGCTCGGGCCGACGCCTCGCAGCGGATGCCGCAGACTGCAGGCCTCGCCGCCGTCGGCCTCGCGGGAACGCTCGAGCCCGAGACGATCGCGCTTGCCCACGACTGGGTCGGGCGGCTGCCGCGCGAGTTGACGAGCGCCGCGCACCGCGCCGATGGCGCACGCGCGATCTGCTACCTGATCGCCCGCGATCCCGATGCCAGCGCCGATGCCGATGCGCTCGTGGCGAGCACCGACCCCGACGCGGCGGCGGCCTACCGGTCGCTCGCCGAACTCGTCGCGCGGCAGTCGAGCGTGGGCCAGCTGGCGCTCGCGGATCTCGCGGCGCCCGCGCTGGCCGACCTCGGACGCCCGGGATACTCGCGCTTCCGCGCCACGCTCGGCCAGGTGATGCGCAGCGACAAGCGCATCGATCTGCGCGAGTGGGCGCTCACGAAGAGCCTCGAGCGCCATGTCGAGCGCCGCTTCGTCGAGGGTCCGAGCCCCGCGCACTCGACGATCGCCGAGATGGAGCAGCAGGCGTGCATCGTGCTTGCGATCATCGCCGTCACGCAGCATGACGCGTCGGTGAACGCCGACGCCTACCGCCGCGGCGTCGCGCACCTCGGGCTCCAGCGGATGACGCTGCCGTCCGCATCGGAACTCACGCTCGATTCGCTGAACGAAGCCGTGCGCCGGCTCTCGAAGTGCCGCTACATCGAGCGCGAACGCCTGCTCGAGGCGTGTGCGCTCACCGCGATGGCCGACGGCACCGCGACCGACACCGAGGTGCTCGTCGTGCGGTCCGTCGCCGACGCGCTCGATGTCCCCGTGCCAGCGCTGACGGCTTCGTGAGCCGCGGGCGGATCGCGCGAAACACAGCTCCCGCGGGCCGGCCTACCCCTCCTCGAAGGGCTTCTCGTCCTCGAGGGGCTTCTCGTCCTCGAACGGCCTCTCGCCCTCGAACGGACTCTCGTCCTCGGGCAGCGGACGGGCGATGCGGTCGGGAAACGCGAGATGCTTGTCGTCGAGCGTGGGGAACCACCGCAACTTGTCCGCCTCGATGCCGAGCGGCGTGGCGCCGCAGCGCCGCACCATCGCCTTGTAGAAGCGGTCGGCTGCCTTCGGATCGCCGATCCTCAGCCACGAGCCCGCTTCGCAGAGAAGCGCTGCGGTTCGCTGCTCGCCATCGGGCAGCAGCTGTGCGGCCTCCCACGCGAGATCGCCCGCGAGGTGGCGGTAGTGGAATCGTCGCCACGGCTTGACCGCCGTGGCC
>JBKCZS010000254.1:0-2631 GCA_046337925.1 bacterium
ACGGTTGCGAATGTGAACGCGGTGCACCGCCTGCCGTGAGCAGGCGACTTCCGCCTCGACGGTGAAACAAGAACCCCGGTCTGCGCTGCAGGCCGGGGTTCTTCGTTTTTGCTTCGTTCCGAGCGGCTCCCGATGCGGGACCCGGCGGCGCGTCTCACGCGTTCCACTTCAGGCTCATCGGGCCCGTGTAGCTCGCGAGCGGGCGGATGATGCGGTTGTTCGCGTGCTGCTCCATGATGTGCGCGCACCAGCCGGTGATGCGGCTCGCCACGAAGATCGGCGTGTACTGCGGCACGGGGATGCCCATGATGAAGTAGGTCATGCCGCAGGGGAAGTCGACATTCGGGTGGATGTTCTTGTCGCGCAGCATGATCGCCTGCACTTCGTCGCCCATGTCGAACCACTTCTTGCTCGACGCGCCATGCTTCTCCGCGAGCTTGAGGCCCCAGCGACGCAGGATGCCCGCGCGGTGGTCGCCGTTCTTGTAGACGCGGTGGCCGAAGCCCATCAGCTTGCGCTTCTCGGCGAAGGCGCGCTGCATCCACGCGTCAACGGTCATCTTGCCGCCGGCGCAGTCCTTGTCGATGTCCTTCAGCATCTCCATCGCCATCTCGTTGGCGCCGCCGTGCAGCGGGCCCTTGAGGGCACCGATGCCGCCGCAGACCGCGCTATGCATGTCGGTCTCGGTCGAGGCGATGGTGCGGCAGGAGAACGTCGACGCGTTGAAGTCGTGCTCGGCGTAGAGGACGAGCGAGACATCCATGATCTTCGCCGCGAGTTCGTCGGGCTTCTTGCCGCTCATCATCCACATGAGGTTCGCGGAGTGGCCGAGCGAGGCGTCCGGGTCGACCGGGGCCTTGCCGTCGAGGGTCATCTGGCACGCGCCGATGATCGACGGGATCTGCGCGAGGAGGCGCTTCGCCTTGCGGAGTCCGGCCGCCGGCGAGTTGTCCTCGCAGTCCGGGTCGAGGTGCGAGAGGAGCGACACGCCCGAGCGCAGGATCGACATCGGGTGGGCGTTGGGGCTTTCCTTCGCGATGCGGACGACCGCGTCGCGAACGCTCGCGGGGATCGCGCGCATCGAGGCGATCTCGGCCTTGAAGGCGCTGAGCTCGGCCGCCGACGGCTTGTGGCCGACGAGGAGGAGGTGCGCCACTTCCTCGAAGGTCGCGTTCTCGGCGAGATCGGCGATCTCGTAGCCGCGGTAGATGAGCTCGGTCTGGGTGACCGCGCAGATGGAGGTGTCGCCGACGGTCTGGCCGGCAAGGCCGCGGGTGTCGACTGGCTTCGGGGACGGGGCGGATGCGGTGCTCATCGTGGGCTCTCCAGCGAAACAAATGGACGGCAAAAACGCCGAGACGGAAAGCGGGAAGTCTACACAAGCCACGCCCCTCGGGACGGGCGCGGTACAGTGCGGAAATGACGCCCGTTCGACGCCTGCGCCGGCACGCCGCCCCAGTCCTGACCGCCCTTTCCGCCCTGCTCGTCGGCTGTACGGGCGCATCGAAGGGCGTCCGCGAAGACTCGCCGGTTCCGGTGAAGTCCGCGGTCAAGAACGGCGTCCCGGAGGTCGCGGCGCTGCTCTCGGGCTCGTTCTCGAGCGAGGCGCAGTCCAAGACCGACCCCGAGTTCTTCGATGTGCGGCTGCACATGATTCCGATCTGGACATCACGGACGGACGGTCCGTGGATCTATGTCGAGCAGGCGATGGCGGCCAGCCTCGAACGGCCGTACCGGCAGCGCGTGTACCGGCTGATCGACCGCGGCGACGGATCGGTCGAGAGTTTCGTGTACGAGCTTCCGAACCCGCGCGACCGGGTCGGCGCGTGGAGCGATCCGACGCGGTTCGACCAGGACACGCCTGAATCGCTCGTGCCGCGGGCGGGATGCTCGATCGTGCTGCGGCGCGAGGGCGGATCGTGGGTCGGATCGACCAACGAGCGCGACTGCGAAAGTTCGTTGCGGGGGGCGGCCTACGCGACGAGCGAAGTCGTCCTGCAGGGGAATGGCCTCGACAGCTGGGACCGCGGATTCGACGCGGAAGGCAAGCAGGTCTGGGGCGCCGTGAAGGGCGCGTACAGGTTCCGCCGGCTTCAGTAGCCCCTGGTTCGCCCCGAGGCCCACCACGACTTGCGACCAACGACCGGTGCACGGCACGTGCCAGTCAGTGCCAGGCACTGCACGGCACGTGCCGTGCACCGTTTGCGGGCGCCGGCTTCGAGCACCAAAGACCGGAAGCACCAAAGGCGGCTGCCGCAGCAGCCGCCGCTCAAACCCCGACTTGGCCAAAAAAAGCAACACGCCCGAGCGTCCTCGAGCGTGTGCGTGTGAGCGGCAGGTTCCCTTTCCGCCGTTCACAGGCGTCTCGCTCTAGAGGCGAAACGCCGTCCCTTTTTACCTCCGCCCGCCTTCAGGTCCCTCAACCCGAAGGCAAACGAATCACAGGCGGTCCCTAAGTCGCCTGGAGGCCGACTCTCGTCAGCCGCGTCCATTGTCACTCAGGACTCAGACGAAGCGAGGAGAAGACTCGGATTTTGGCAAAATTCCTAGACCTGACGGCGCGCCTCGCCCAGCCCGCGCAGTCCGACCATAAACCGCTGTGGTTTGGAAAGTTATGAGGCCCCGCCGGGA
>JBKCZS010000255.1:0-2630 GCA_046337925.1 bacterium
CCCTCGAGGGCCTCGGCGGCCTCGGCGGCCTGCAGGTATTCGGCCGCTGGCACCGCATGGGTCACCAGATCGTCTACACCTCGAGCTTCGCGTCGCTCGCCGCGCTGGAGGTCCTCGTCCATGTCGACCCGCTCACGGCGCCCGACGACTTGCGGTTGCTCGCGATCGAGGTTCCCGACAGCATCGCCATCGAGACCGTCGACACAAAGAAGCTCCCCAAGAACTGGCGCGCATTCCCGGCGCCTGCGTCGCTACAGGCACTCGGCACCGCATGGCTCAAGTCCGCGCGCACTGCGGGCCTTTCCGTGCCGTCGGCGATCATTCACACCGAGCGGCACCTGCTCCTCAACCCACGCCACCCCGACATGAAGCGCGTGAAGGTGGTGGAGGACATCCCGTTCTCATTCGACCCGAGGCTGGGGGTGTCCGGGATTCTCACCCCGCCCCGCAAGGCAGCGCACATTCGAACCACCCGAAGCCATCGTGCGTGAGGCGCTGACCGAACCTGACCCGAGAGATTCGAGGCGCGCCTCGATCTACAGATTTCTCAGCGCCCTGAGCAAACCGGAGCGGGGAATTTGAAAGTCGTCACCCGCGCGGGTATCCGACTCCACCTGCCCCCGAAACGGGCAGCGCATCGAATCCCAATCAACTTGGCTACGCCCACATCGCCGCCTAAGGCCGCCATCGCAGCCAGCCGTCCGCCTCAAGTACGATTCGCACATCCGCCGCGCGCCACCGGCTCGCCCCGCGCGCGGCCAGAGGAGAACCGCCCATGTCCGTCCCGATCCACGAGATCCGATCGACGATCACGCCCCTTCGTGCCATCTTCTGGGGCGGTTTGCTGTGCCTCATCGACATCTACTACAAGCAGTTGCTGAATGGCGAGGGCTGGCGGTTCGACATCCTCAGCGATGTGGTCGGAGCGCTGATGATCGTGTGGGGCGTGTACCGGCTCTCGCTCGTCCGCGTGAGCGAGTGGTACCTCACGGCCATCATCTTCGTCCTCGTAGTCGCGGGGCTCATGGTCCTCGATGCGGTGCACGACCACTTCATCTACCCGATGCCGAAGTGGCTCTCGCTCCTGATGCAGCTCTACGGCATCGTGGTGCTCTGCGCGAATGTCGTCTTCTGCATGGCGATGCGGAGGCTGTGCGGCGCAGGGGGCCTCGTCAAGTCCGAGCAAAGCTGGCAGACGACGATGCTGCTCTTCCTGTTCATCTACCTGATCCCGCTCGGTCTGTTCCAAGCAGCGTCGGCGATCGCCATGCTGACCGGCGAGTCGTTCTCATTCGCGATCCCGCCGCTGCTCATGGTCTTCGCCGTGCTGTTCGTCGTGCCGTTGATCCATCTCTTCGTCTCGACCTCGAGGATGGCGCGCGAGGCGGCGGAGAGGAGCAGCGAGCCCGAGCCGACCAGCGAACCGACGAACGAAGCGGCCGCGGGCCCCGCGCCGGGCGGAATCTGACCACATCATTCGGCCAAGGAGCGCACCGTGTCCATCGAACAAGCGTCAGGCAGCCCGTTCGTCGTCCGATGCCGGAAGTGCAGCGAGCAGCACCCTCCCGGGGTGTTTCGCTGCAGGAAGTGCAACACGAGCCTCAGACCGATCTTCCTGGGAATCGTGACGGCCGTCGGCCCGGCCCTGCTTGTGCTGATCTCGCTCCTGATGCTGCCGCAGCTCGACCGCAACCCGTTGGCGATCGTGTCGATCGCGCTCAATGTCGCCGGGATCGTCGTGCTGCTCCAGCTTCGCTCGGGCAGGTACTGGGCGTGGTGGGCGGTCCAGATCCTCTGGGCCATCAATCTCGGCGTCGTGTTGCTGCTCGGGATCTTCGTCGATCCATCCGCGCTGGCCCGAGGTTGCATCCAGGCGGTGGTGATCGCGGCGCTCTTGTTCTACATGCGCACCGACGCCGTGCGCGCGTTCTGCTCGGTCGGCCGCAAGGCCGCGTGAAGCACGGCCGCCCTCGGACAAAGTCCAAGAAACGCCAGACGCCGGAGTCCACCCGCCCGAGGGCGAAGCCCGAGCACCGAACCCCCCGAGGTCGAAGCCCGAGCACTCAACCCCCCGAGTCGACAGCCTTCATGGGTGCCACCACTTCCAGTGGTGCCGCGCGGACGCCCGAGTCCACCCACCCCCGAAGGCGAAGCCTGAGCAACTTGCCGACGCCGCGTCATCGACGCCAGAGGGAGCCGCCGCAGCGGCGACCGGTCAAACCCGTGTGGCATCACCTCTGGTGATGGCGGACTCGAACACGCGGTGATCGCTCAGACTGCAGTCCCTCTGCACCGCCCTCATGCGGTCCTCCGTAAACCGAACCATTCTCACAGAATTTCGGTCGAATCACCGAAGACCCTTCTGTTCACGCGGTAAGTTTCGCGCAACACACCCGCCGCACCGCTCCCTCGCAAGAGGTGACGTGCATCAAGGGCGGGTAGTTCTTTCCAACCCAAGCTCTCGCCAAGGCCCGCCACGGGCCTCGTCACTTGTCGTCGCGTGCACCGCGAGGCGGCCGCCGCACGCTTTTACCCGCGAGACACCCCAAATAACTTGACACGAATGTCAAGTAAGCCAATAGTGTTCAGCATGCCATCCAAGAGGGAAACAGATGCCAGCCCTGCCGAAC
>JBKCZS010000256.1:0-25558 GCA_046337925.1 bacterium
CCTCAAGGGTCCCTCGGCGCTCCTCACCGGTGGCGAGAGCGCGGTCATCGTCGCTCGCGAGATCGTGAAGGTCGCCGAGAAGGAGAAGAAGGTCGTGCTCAAGGGCGCGATCTTCGACGGCGAGTACTACGACGGCGAAGCCGGCGTCAAGAAGCTCGGCAGCTTCCCCACGAAGGAAGAGGCCCAGGCCAAGGTCGTCACGCTCGTCCTCTCCCCTGCGCGCAACATCATGGGCGTCGTCAAGACGCTCCAGGAGAAGCTCGAGAAGGGCGAGGCGATCGCCAAGATCGCGTAAGCAACACAGTCCATTGTTTCCCGAGTCCAGTCCGCCACCGACTGGTCCCGCTTGAGACGCAAGTCTCAGGGAGCACACTCTCAGGGATGAAATGCCGCGCGGTGCGGCACCTCTCGGTGGCACGACAGTGGCGAAAGCCACAAGGAATGAAGACATGTCCGACACCAAGACCTTTGACGCGAAGATCAGCACTCTCGGCGACTCGATCGCCAGCCTCACCATCAAGGAGGCCGTCGAGCTCACCGACTACATGAAGGTGACCTACGGCATCGAGCCGGCCGCTGGCGCGGTCGTCGTCGCTGGCGATGCCGGCGCTGGCGCTGCCAAGCCCGCCGAGAAGACCGAGTTCAACGTCGTCCTCAAGGCCGCCGGCGCGAACAAGATCAATGTCATCAAGGCTGTCCGCGAGGCCACCGGCCTCGGTCTCGCCGAGGCGAAGGCCCTCGTCGACGGCGCCCCGAAGACCGTCAAGGAGAACCTCGGCAAGGAAGACGCGACCAAGCTGGTGGACGCCCTCAAGGCGGCCGGCGCGGACGCCGTCGCCGAGTAATCCTGTCGGGAGCCCTTGCGGCCCCCTTCGGACTGAAATCGTGCGGTTGGGGCGCCCGGAAGCACTGGCTTTGGCCAGATCCGGGCGCCCTCAACCCCTTCGAGACGGTCGGACGGGACGCAGAGGGGCGGCCTGCCAGGCGGCAGGCCAAAGGAACGCCGAGCGGGATGGGCGCTCGGCGAGACTTGTCGGCTGTGTGGATCCCGTCTACACTTATGGACTTCCCCGTGGTCTTCAGTTGGAACGCGGCGCTCGCTTGCTGAACCATTGCCAGATCACACTCTGAATCCTCCCACCAGGCCGGACTTCTCCGGTCGGGTGTTTTCTCCTTTGCAGGGGTCTCTCTGATGTCGTCCAAGACGATTCGGAATTTCTCGAAGCGTGGCGATGCGCTCCCAGTCCCGGTCCTTACTCGGGTCCAGGCCGACGCGTACCGCCGCTTCCTCCAGCTTGACAAGGCCCACGACGCGCGCAACCCGATGCTCGGTCTCGAGGCCCTCCTGCGCGAGGTGTTCCCGATCGCGAGCTACGACAACTCGATGCGGCTTGAGTACCTGTACTACAAGCTGGACGAGCCCCGCTACACCGCGGACGAGTGCCGTGAGCTCCGCCTGACCTACGGCCGTCCGTTCCGGATCGGCGTGCGTCTCGTGCGCGAAGGAACCAGCGAGATCGCCGAAGAGGAGATCTTCCTCGGCGACATCCCGATCATGCTCGGCGGCGGCGAGTTCATCGTCAACGGCGCGGAGCGCTGCATCGTCAGCCAGCTCCACCGCTCGCCCGGCGTCGACTTCTCGATCGTCAGCTCGTTCGGCGACCGTCCGCTCCACCAGGCGCGCATCATCCCCGAGCGCGGCTCGTGGATCGAGCTCGAGGTGACCAAGAAGGACGTCCTGGCGATGCGCATCGACCAGTCGACGAAGCTCGCGGCGACCACCTTCCTCCGCGCGCTCGACGAGCAGTATTCGTCGACCGACCGCCTGCTCGAGCTCTTCTACGAGGTCGAGGAGATCAAGGTCGCGAAGCTCAAGCCCGAGCACTACGCGGCCGAGCTCGTCATCGACTCCGACACCGGCGAGGAACTCTGCCGCGTCGGCAGCCAGATCGGCGACATGGTCTCGACCATCCAGGCTTCGACCCTGCCGACCATCCGCGTCATCACGAACGCGAGCGATCCGCTAATCCTCAACACCCTCGCCGAAGAGAAGCTCGACTTCCTCGCGGGCGTGACCGAGCACGAGGCGGCGCTCCTCAAGATCTACGGACGCCTGCGTCCGGGCAACCCGCCGCAGATCGACAAGGCGAAGGCGCTCTTCCAGGAGAAGTTCTTCGACGAGAACCGCTACCGCCTCGGCCGCGTCGGCCGCTTCCGCATCAACCGCAAGTTCGAGCACGACAAGGAGTACTGCGAGGGCGGCAAGCTCGGGCAGCTCCCGGCCGAGACGGTGCAGAAGATCCGCGCACAGGACTTCCTCGCGGTCATCCGCTACATGCTCGACCTGCGCGGCAAGCGCAACAAGGCGCATGTCGACGACATCGACCACCTCGGCAACCGCCGTCTCCGCACGCTCGACGAGCTCGCGACGGAAGAGATGCGCAAGGGCTTCCTCAAGCTCCGCCGCACGGTGCAGGAGCGCATGTCGACCCGCGAGCCGGGCGACCTCGCGAAGATCGCCGACCTCGTGAACTCGAAGTCGATCTCGAGCGCGGTAGAGTTCTTCTTCGGCCGCAGCGAGCTGTCGCAGGTCGTCGACCAGACCAACCCGCTCTCGATGCTCGTCCACGAGCGCCGTCTCTCGGCGCTCGGCCCGGGCGGCCTCAACCGCAAGCGCGCGGGCTTCGAGGTCCGCGACGTGCACATCTCGCACTACGGACGCATCTGCCCGATCGAGACGCCTGAAGGCACGAACATCGGCCTCATCGCCTCGCTCGGCATCTACTCCGAGATCGACGACTACGGCTTCCTGCTCACCCCCTACCGCTCGGTCAAGGGCGGCACGGTGCTCGCGGACATCGAGCGCCTGCGCGCCGACGAGGAGCTCAAGCGCGTCCTGGCGACCTCCGACGTCCTCAAGGGCGATTCGAAGACCCTCGAAGGAACCGTGCTTGCGCGCATCGACGGCGATCTCGCCGAGGTCCGCTCGGCGGAAGTCGAGTATGTCGACGTGAGCCCCAAGCAGATCGTCGGCGTGTCCGCGTCGCTCATTCCGTTCCTCGAGCACGACGACGCCAACCGCGCGCTCATGGGTTCGAACATGCAGCGCCAGGCCGTGCCGCTCGTCAAGACCGATCCGCCGTGCGTCGCCACGGGCATGGAGAAGTCGGTCGGCATGTACTCGGGCATGATCGTCACCGCCGCCCGCGGCGGAACGGTCACCTTTGTCGACAGCGAGCGCATCATCATCGACAACGCCGATGAGTACGAGCTCCGCAAGTTCGTCGGCCTCAACGAGCGCACCTGCCAGAACCAGAAGCCGGTGGTCCGCCTCGGCCAGAAGGTGAAGGACGGCCAGATCATCGCCGACGGCGCCAGCACCAACATGGGCGAGCTGTCGATCGGCAAGAACGTGCTCGTCGCGTTCAACACCTTCGACGGCTACAACTTCGAGGACGCCATCGTCATCAACCAGCGCCTGCTGAAGGACGATGTCTTCACCTCGATCCACATCGAGAGCTTCGAGGTCGAGATCCGCGAGACGAAGCTCGGACGCGAGGAGTTCACCCGCGACATCCCGAATGTCAGCGAGCGCGCCCTCCGCAACCTCGATGAGAACGGCGTCATCGCGATCGGCTCGCGCGTCGGCCCCGGCGACATCCTCGTCGGCAAGGTCTCGCCCAAGTCGAAGAGCGAGCTCACGCCGGAAGAGAAGCTCCTCCACGCGATCTTCGGTCGCGCGGGCGAGGATGTGAAGAACGATTCGCTCGAAGTGCCCGCGGGCACCGAGGGCGTCGTCATCGGCGCGAAGCGCTTCAGCCGCCGCATGCACCTCAGCGACGAGCAGAAGAAGCAGCTCAAGAAGGACATGGCCGACTTCGAGGCCATGATGGATGCCAAGCGCATCGCCCTCTTCAAGAAGATGGTCGGCGAGATCAACCGCATCCTCGGGACCGAGATGGTCGACCCCGCCACCCGTCAGAAGGTCGGCTCCAGCGACATCCCGGGCGTCATCGTGGAGCAGATCGCCAACTTCAACGAGAAGTGGATGAAGGGCTCCGCCGAGGCGCGCGAGCAGGCCAAGGTCATCTACAGCCAGTTCTGGCCGCGCATCATCTTGACCGAATCGGAGAAGAACCGCCGCCTCGACCACATGAAGCGCGGCGACGAACTCGCCTCCGGCGTGCTCGAGATGGTGAAGGTGTACCTCGCCACCAAGCGCACCCTCTCGGTGGGCGACAAGATGGCAGGCCGCCACGGCAACAAGGGCGTCATCGCCCGCATCGTGCCTGAAGAGGACATGCCGTTCATGGAGGACGGCAACTCGGTCGACGTGCTGCTCAACCCGCTCGGCGTGCCGAGCCGCATGAATGTCGGCCAGATCCTCGAGGTCCATCTCGGCTGGGCTGCGCAGGTGCTCGGATTCCAGGCGGTCACGCCTGTGTTCGACGGTGCGCACGAAAGCGAGATCTTCGAGGCGATCGCACAGGCCAACGAGCATGTGGAGAAGCGGATCAGCGAGTTCAAGAACACCGGCAAGAACCCCGGCGCGCCGCGCGAGCTGCTCTCCAGGATGCCGGCGAACTGCAAGATCCAGCTGTACGACGGCCGCACGGGCGAGCCGTTCCATCAGCGCACGACCGTGGGCTTCATGTACATCCTGAAGCTCCACCACCTCGTCGACGACAAGATCCACGCTCGTTCGACCGGTCCGTACAGCCTCATCACCCAGCAGCCTCTCGGCGGCAAGGCACGCACCGGCGGCCAGCGCTTCGGCGAGATGGAAGTGTGGGCGCTCGAGGCCTACGGCGCGGCGTATGTGCTGCAGGAACTCCTCACCGTCAAGAGCGACGATGTCGAGGGCCGTACGAAGATCTACGACTCGATGGTCAAGGGCACGAACACCCTCCAGGCAGGCATGCCGGTCGTGTTCGATGTCCTCTGCCACGAGATCAAGGGTCTCGGCATGAACATCCAGCTCGAGAAGCAGACCACCGACGCGAACGTGCTGTTGTGACAGCGTGCCGCGCCGAGTCCCGGCGCGGAACGAATCCCCCCTGCACCGTTTCGGCTGATTGAGATAGAACCACCCCCCGCTGACGCGGGTCTTTCTGGAAGGCAACTGCGATGTCCGAGAGCGTCTACGACCGCGTGAACGACTACGGCTCCGTCAAGATCACTCTTGCGAGCCCGAACGACATCCGAAGCTGGAGCTTCGGCGAGGTCAAGAAGCCGGAGACCATCAACTACCGCACCTACCGTCCCGAGAAGGACGGTCTGTTCTGCGAGCGCATCTTCGGTCCTGAGAAGGACTACGAGTGCGGCTGCGGCAAGTACAAGGGTACGAAGTACAAGGGCATCATCTGCGACCGCTGCGGCGTCAAGGTCACGCACCGCCGCGTGCGCCGCAAGCGCATGGGCCACATCAACCTGGCCGCGCCGATCGTCCACATCTGGTTCTTCAAGGCGACCCCGTCGCGCCTCGGCAGCCTGCTGCAGATGAAGACCTCGGACCTCGAGAAGATCATCTACTTCCAGGATTACGTTGTCACCAACCCGGGCAGCACCGACCTTGACTACAAGAAGGTGCTGACCGAGGACGAGTACCGCCAGGCCGTCGACAAGTACGGCACCGGCAAGTTCGACGCCATGATGGGCGCCGACGCGATCCGCGAGCTTCTCCAGCAGCTCGACCTCGACAGCCTGTCGAAGGAGATCCGCGAGGACCTCGCGACCACCAAGTCGAAGCAGAAGCAGACCATCCTGTCGAAGCGCCTCAAGATCGTCGAGGCGATCCGCGGCTCGAACAACGAGCCGAAGTGGATGGTGCTCGATGTGATCCCGGTGATCCCGCCGGACCTGCGTCCGCTCGTCCTCCTCGAGAGCGGCAACTTCGCGACCAGCGATCTCAACGATCTCTACCGCCGCATCATCAACCGCAACAACCGCCTCAAGAAGCTGATGGACCTCAATGCGCCCGAGGTCATCGTGCGCAACGAGAAGCGCATGCTGCAGCAGGCGGTCGACGCGCTGTTCGACAACGGCCGCTGCCGCCGCCCCGTCGTCGGCTCCTCGAGCCGTCCGCTCAAGTCGATCACCGACATGATCAAGGGCAAGCAGGGCCGCTTCCGCGAGAACCTGCTCGGCAAGCGCGTCGACTACTCGGCGCGTTCGGTCATCGTCGTCGGTCCGGAGCTCAAGCTCTGGCAGTGCGGCCTTCCGAAGAAGATCGCGCTCGAGCTCTACCAGCCGTTCATCATCCGCAAGCTCAAGGAGCACGGCCTCGCCGACACGATCAAGAGCGCCAAGCGCATGCTTGAGCGCCGCGATCCCGAGGTGTGGGACATCCTCGAGCAGGTGATCCAGAATCACCCGGTCATGCTGAACCGCGCGCCGACCCTGCACCGCATGGGTATCCAGGCGTTCGAGCCGGTGCTCGTCGAGGGCAACGCGATCAAGATCCACCCGCTCGTCTGCACCGGCTACAACGCCGACTTCGACGGCGACCAGATGGCGGTCCACCTGCCCCTGTCGGTCGAGGCGCAGGCCGAGACCCATGTGCTGATGATGTCGACGCACAACATCTTCAGCCCCGCGAACGGCAACCCGATCGTCAGCCCGTCGCAGGACATTGTCATGGGCGTGTACTTCCTCACGACCGGCCACGGCGACAACACCAAGGCCGTCCGTCGGTTCAAGGACATGGAGGAGGCGCTCCTCTGCGCGCAGCTGCCGCACGGCGACAAGCGCCGCATCTCGTTCCATGATCCGATCGAGGTCCGCCTCGCGCGCTTCAGCGAGGTCGTCAGCGACCAGAAGAAGGCCGCCGAGCCGATGCCCGCGAACCGCCGCATCGTCACCACGCTCGGACGCCTCCTCTTCAGCGAGATCCTTCCCGACGGCATGCCGTTCTACAACTGCGCCCTCGGCAAGAAGGGCGCCGCGCGCGTCATCGACGACACCTTCGCCCGCAAGGGCAAGGCCGCGACGATCGACCTGCTCGACGCGATGAAGTCGACCGGCTTCCGCTACTCGACCGTCTCGGGCCTCTCGTTCGCCATCACCGACCTCCGCATCCCGGCCGAGAAGCGCGCGCTTCTCGACGAGACGCAGAAGAAGGTGCTCAAGGTCGAACGCGACTACGAGATGGGCGCGCTCACCGAGCGTGAGAAGCACAACCGTCTCCTCGACCTCTGGACGCAGTGCCGCGCCGAAGTCACGGCGAAGCTCGTCGACGCCCTCAAGAAGGACCGCCGCGACGACAACGGCGCGGAAGTCTCGATCGAGGAAGGCAAGGGCTCGAAGTACCTCAACCCCGTGTACCTCTTCTCCGACTCGGGCGCACGCGGCAATGTCAGCCAGATGCAGCAGCTCGCCGGCATGCGCGGCCTCATGGCCAAGCCGAGCGGCGAGATCATCGAGACGCCGATCCGCGCGAACTTCCGCGAGGGTCTGTCGATGCTCGAGTACTTCAGCTCGACCCACGGCGCCCGCAAGGGTCTCGCGGACACCGCGCTCAAGACGGCCGACTCGGGCTACCTCACGCGCAAGCTGTGCGATGTGGCGCAGTCCGTCGTCGTCCTCGAGGACGACTGCGGCGTGCCGTCGGGCATCCCGAAGAAGGCGATCTACAAGGGCGACGAGGTCGATGTCCCGCTCCGCGACATCATCCGCGGCCGCACGAGCGTCGAGACGATCATCAATCCGATCACGGACGAGACGATCGTCAAGCGCAACGAGGTCATCACCGAATCGATCGCCCGCCGGATCGAGGACCTCGGCGTCACGAGCATCCAGGTGCGCTCGCCGCTCACCTGCCAGACCGCCCGTGGCGTCTGCGCCCGCTGCTACGGCCAGGACATGTCGACCGGCAAGCCGGTCGAGATCGGCATGGCGGTCGGCATCATCGCCGCGCAGTCGATCGGCGAGCCCGGCACGCAGCTGACGATGCGTACCTTCCACACCGGTGGCGCCGCGACCCGCGCGCTGCTCGAGAACAGCTACAAGAGCGCGGCCGCCGGTACGGTCGAACTCCGCGGCTGCATGGATGTCGAGGTCACCAAGCCCGACGGCTCGAAGTCGGTCGTCGCGCTCAAGAAGAACGGCGAACTGGCGATCATGGACGCGCACGGCCGCGAGGTCGAGCGCTTCAAGGTCCCCTACGGCGCCCAGCTCTTCGTGCGCAACGGCGACCCGGTCAAGAAGGGAACCGTGCTCTGCGAATGGCAGCCGCACGCGACCCCGATCCTTGCCGAGAAGTCGGGCATCGTCCGCTTCAAGGATCTCGTCGAGGATGTCACCTTCCGCATCGATGCCAAGAAGGGCTCGGAGGAAGGCGGCGAGATGATCGTCATCGAGCACACGGGTGAGAAGCACCCGATGATCAACGTCGAGGACGAGAGCGGCAACATCCTCGACTACCACCACCTGCCCGCGAAGGCGCGCATCGAGGTGAAGGACGGCCAGCACATCGCGCAGGGCCAGATGCTTGCGCGTCAGCCGAAGGAAGCCGCCCGTTCGGCGGACATCGTCGGTGGTCTCCCCCGCGTCACCGAGATCTTCGAGGCGCGCATTCCGAAGGATCCGGCCGTCATGGCGGAGATCTCGGGCCGCGTCGAGCTCTACAGCGACAAGCGCAAGGGCAAGATGACGATCCGCGTCGTCAGCGACGCCGGTCTCGAGCACGACCACCATGTCCCCCAGGGCAAGGCGCTGCTCGTCCACACCGGCGACCGCATCGAGGCGGGCGACGCCCTCACCGAGGGACCGCTCATCCCGGCCGACATCCTCCGCATCAAGGGTGAGGACGCGCTGTATGTCTACATGCTCGACGAGGTGCAGAATGTGTACCGCGCCCAGGGCGTGCCGATCTCCGACAAGCACATCGAGGTCATCCTCCGTCAGATGCTGTCGAAGGTCCGCGTCTCGAACCAGGGCGACACCGAGCTCCTCCCGAACGATGTCGTCGACAAGTTCGTGTTCCGCGATGTGAACGACGCGCTTGCGCGCAAGCTTCGCATCGAGGACGCGGGCGGCACGACGCTGCCGGTCGGCTCGCTCGTCGACAAGGACGAGATCCGCGAGGCGAACGCCCTGGCGGAGGCCGAAGGCAACCCTGCGTGCAAGACCAAGAAGCCGCGTGCCGCCACGGCGAAGACGCTGCTCCTCGGCATCACCAAGGCATCGCTCCAGGCCGAGAGCTTCCTCTCGGGCGCCAGCTTCCAGGAGACCACCAAGGTCCTCACCGAGGCCGCGCTCGGCGGCAAGTCGGACGAGCTCCTTGGCCTCAAGGAGAATGTCCTCCTCGGTCACCTCATCCCCGCAGGCACCGGCTTCGAGGCCTACTCGAAGGCGAAGGTCAAGCGGCTGGTCGAGGAGTCTGCCTACGACGACGAGGCCGCTGCCGCGATGTACGAGGCCGCTGCCGAGGAAGCAGAGGCTCTCGGAGCCGAGCGCCGTGGCGAAGGCGCCACGACCGTGCGCGACCGCCTGCAGACCATGGCGGCGGGCCAGGACGGCGGCATCCTCACCGAGGAGCCGACGACCGACGCCCCGCAGGCCTGATCAATCGCAGCGGACTCCGCGCGTCCCACAAGTTCCCGCAGCCCCGGCATCCGCCGGGGCTGCTTTCTTTCGGGCTGACTCCCTACGGGTCCGTTCGCTCTGGCCCCCCTCGCGCGGCGCGTTCTTTCGCGACCGCGCGCGCTCGGGGCTGCGGGCCGTCGGGTCACGGGGGTACACTCTCAGACCTCAGGGATTTTCCACATGCCCTACTACACCAAGCTCGGCAAACTCCCCTCCAAGCGCCACATCCAGTTCCGCCGTCCCGATGGCGGTCTGTACGCGGAAGAGGTGTTCGGAACCGAAGGTTTCGTCGGTCCGACCTCGACCCTCTACCACATCAATCCCCCGACCCAGGTGATCGGGTGGAAGCCGCTCTACTCGACGAAGGTCGACTATGTCGAGCGCGACACCATGCGCATGCGCCATGTGAAGAGCATGCCCATGAAGGCGAAGGGCGATGCGGTGACCGGCCGCACGGTGCTGTTCGGCAACAACGATGTCGAGATCGGCGTCTGCGTTCCGGCCGAGCCGATGAAGTACCACTTCAAGAACGCGATGGCGGACGAGTGCTTCTTCATCCACTTCGGCTCGGGCGTCGTCTACACGATGTTCGGCGCGCTGAAGTTCGGACCGAAGGACTACATCGTGATCCCGAAGGGCACGATCTACCGCATGGAGTTCGACAAGCCCGCCGCGGGCGAGCCTGCGCCGCGCTTCCTCCTGATGGAGAGCGTGAACGGATCGCACATCCTGCCGCCGCCGCGCTACATGTCGAAGAAGACCGCGCAGTTCCTCGAGCACGCGCCGTACTGCGAGCGCGACCTGCGCCTGCCCGAGATGCCGATGACCTTCGACGAGAAGGGCAAGTTCGAGGTGCGCATCAAGAGCCGCGACAAGGTCCACTCGTACATCTACAGCTACCACCCGCTCGATGTGGTCGGCTGGGACGGCTGCTACTACCCGTACTGCTTCAACATCGACGACTTCAGCCCGATCGTCGGCAAGCACCACATGCCGCCGCCGACGCACCAGACCTTCGAAGCGCACAACTTCGTGATCTGCTCGTTCTGCCCGCGTCCGCTCGACTTCCATCCGCAGGCGATCGTGGTGCCCTACAACCACTCGAACCTCGATTCGGACGAGGTCCTCTACTATGTCGAGGGCAACTACAAGGCGCGGCGCGGCATCGAGCAGGGCTCGCTCTCGCTCCATCCGCAAGGCATCCCGCACGGCCCGCACCCGGGCACGGTCGAGGCATCGATCGGCGCGACGCACACCAACGAACTCGCGGTGATGTGCGACACCTTCGCGCCGCTCTATCCGACGAAGGCCGCGCTTGCGCTCGACGACATGAACTACCCGAAGAGCTGGGAGTCGGGCTGGACGCCGGCCGAGCGCGAGGCGCTTGCAGCGGCTGCCGCCAAAAACGGACATGCGAACGGCCACGCGAACGGTCATGTCGCCTCTGCGGACGGAAGCGCAGGCAAGCCGACGAAGAAGGCGGGCAAGAACGCGGGGAAGAAGCCTGCCAAGGCGAAGGCCGCTGCGGTGAAGACGGCCTCGGCGAGAACGCCCGCGCGCGGCGCCTCGGCCAAGGCGCGAGGCAGTGGCTCGGTCGACACCTGGAACTGATCGCTCGCGAGTGGGCAGAACGCGCCGTTAGCCCTCGGCCGGGTTCTGATCGCGCAGGAGGACTCTCATGCTCGCCATCGTCGTGATCGCTTCGATGTTCCTTGCCCAGTCGCCGCCAGCGACGCCGGTGCCCGCGGCCCCAAAGCAGGAAGCCCCCAAGCAGGAACCCCCGCAGCAGGACGCCCCCAAGCAGGAAACCCCGAAGCAGGAGTCGCCGAAGCCCGCCGCTCCGCCAGCTGAACCCGCGAAGCCGGCGCCGAAGCCACCGACCGTGGTGACTGCGAACGATGTGCTGCATGTCGCGCCGCAGACCGGCCTCCCGCGCGAGAAGTTCACCTTCTTCGGCGAAGAGTTCGACTGCGAGCTCTGCCTCACGCCCGCAAGCCGCAACGCAGGCATGGGAGCCCGAACCGAGTTCCCCGAGGGGACGGCGATGATCTTCGTCCATCCCACGCCGATGCTCCTCAACTACTGGATGAAGGACTGCCTCATCGACATGGACATGGTCATGGTCGATGACAAGGGCGTGATCTGCGCGCTGCATGAAGCCGTGCGCGAGCGGCTTCGCACCAAGGGCGAGTCGCTGCAGGACTACGAGGACCGCCTCCGCCGCTACCTGTCGAACAGGCGCGCGAAGTATGTGCTCGAGTTCCCGTCTGGGACGATCGCGAGGCTCCAGCCGAAGCTCGGGCAGCGGATCGCGATCGACTGGAAGTCGCTCGATGCCCGCGCAGAGTGATGGCGGATCAATCCCCGTGCCCGGCGTCGGCATCGCGCATCGCGCCCACGCGCTGCGCCGGAGCCGGCCCGGCCCACCAGAGCCGGATCGTCCCGTCGATCCCGCCTGAGGCGAGCGTGGAACCGTCGGGTGAGAAGTCGAGTGCGATGACCTGGTCGCCGTGGCCGTCGAGCGCGAGCACCTGATTGCCGTCGGCCGCATCGAGCACCACGAGAACGGGCGCCTTGCCGCAGGACACCACCCGGGTTGCATCCGGGGAGAGCGCGACGCGCGTCATGTCCGCCGCGTTCGCCGGCACGCGCCAGACGAACCAATCGCTTCCACCAGCGCCGGCGTTGCGCCGCGAGAGATCGAGAAGCCCCACTTCGCCGCCGACGAACCCGACCGCGAGAAGGTCCGAGCCGTCCGCCGCGTCGATGTCCGAGACGCGGCCCTCGACTTGAAGCGTCCGACGCTGCACGATCTCGAGCGCGCCATCCCGCTCCGTGACCTCGAGGTGCAGGATGCGACCGCCGATCCCCACGAACAGATCGCGGCCAGCATCGCGTGTGGCGAGCAAGGCGAGTTCCTTCGTCCCAAGCGCAAACGATCCGGCGAGTGCGCCCTGACGGTCGTAGAAGCGCAGGTCGGACGACTCGAACGACGAGACCGCGACCCAGCGGCCGTTTCCGACCGACTCGAGGGCAAACGGGTGGCGCTCGACCCCGTGCGTGACCGCCGAGCCATCCCGAGCGACGAAGTGGAAGGCGCGCCCGGACGCCGCAACCACTCCCCCGAGCGGATCGGGTACGACCGACCAGACGATGGTCGATGTGCCGGCGCCCAGCGGGTTGATGGCGGCATCGGGCTTCCGCGATCCGCGCGGCCAGAACATCACGCGCCCATCGGGTGCGGGGGCCTCGCCGGCCCCCGAGACCAGCGTGCCGTCCTTCAGGAACGCGACCGAGTAGATCCACGCGCGCGACTCGCGCAGCACAGGCTCGATCACCTCGCGGTCGATGTTCCAGCTCCGCGCGCACAGGTCTTCGCCGACGGAGAGGAGTTCTCCGCGCTCGAGATCGAAGGCGAGTCCACGCACCTGCTGTTCGGCGCCGACGGCCGATCCGATCGGCGCTCCGGTATCCACATCCCAGACTCGGATCACGCCATCGGTTGCGCCGCTTGCGAACTGCGCGGGGCCGGGCCCGGCGGCGAGCGCGCGAAGGGCGCCGGATCCGGCCGCGATCATGCGAAGTGGCTCGCCGTACGCCGCATCGAACACCTGGATCTCGCCCGAGTAGAGCCCGACGAGCGCGCGCGGCCCTTCGCGTCCGACGCAGGCGCCGACACGCTCCACGACGCGGTCGCCGATATCGAGCGGAATCGGGGGCGCCTCGAACGAGGCGAGCAGCATGGCGCGCGAGGTGCCTCTGCAGGCAAACACCACGCCCTTCGAATCGGGCAGGAAGCGCACGATGCCCTCTCCGCCACGCGGCGAACTCGAGATCGCACCAACCCGCCGCACGAGTTCGCCGGTCCTGGCGTCGAGGATCGCGAGCGCACCGCCGTTCGCACCGATCGCGATCCAGCGGCCATCGGGCGACCAGGCGACGCCCGAGGCCGGGCCGATCCGCGGATCGAGCGTCCGGACCACCGATCCGTCGCGCGTCGAGTGCACGGGAAGCTCGCGCTTGCTCGTGTCGACCGCGATGAACTCGAGGCCGTCGGGCGATGCGGCGACCTCCGAGATCGAGGCCCCCCGCCTGCCAAGCAATTTCGGCGTGCCGAGGCCGCGCGGGAGCCGGTAGAGCGAACCCTCGAGTCCGCCCACGATCACGCAGTCGGCTCCGAGCGCGAGCGAGATCGGCATGACCGGCATCTCGACGACCGTGGTCTCCGCGCCTGCGCGCGACGCGAGGTACATCCACTCCCACCCTCGGCGCTCGGGGGCGGCGCGCTCGAGCGCGCGGCGCGCGTCACGCGCGGCGTTGGCGCGGAGCGACGCCTCCGCGTCGCGGATCGCGCGGCGGTACTCGAGCTGCTCGCTGGTCTCGAGCGCGCGGGCGAGTTCCGTGCCCCGCTGCTCGGCGTCCTGGAGCAGATGGAGGACATAGCCGAGGAACCCAAGCAAGGTCGCGAACGCGAGGACCGTCGCCGCGATCAACCCGCGGTAGCGCCGTCCGAAGCGCTGCATCCGCGCGACGCGCGACACCGGCCGCGTGCGAGTCGGCTTCCCTTCGAGGAAGAGCCGCAGGTCCGTCGCGAGATCGGCGGCCGACTGGTATCGCAGCGCGGGGTCCTTCTCGAGAAGGCGGGCGACGACCGTCTCGAGATCGCCGCGCAGACCGCGATGCACCCGGCCGAGCGTCGAGGGAATCTCGTCGCGGATGATCGCAGCGGCCTCCGGGAGCGATCGCCGCTCGACCGGGTACGGGAGTCGCCCGGCGAGACACTCGAAGAGCATGACGCCGATCGAGTAGAGATCGCTTCGGGCGTCGACGCCACGCGTTCCATCGAACTGCTCGGGACTCATGTAGGGAACGGTGCCGACGAGCGCGTCGCCGGCGGTCGGGACGACAAGCGTCGGAAACAGACCAGTCGCGCGCCCGCCCGAACTTCCCCCTCCCTCGACCACGCCCGAGACGCCAAAGTCGAGGACCTTCGGCTTCCCCTCGGCGGTCACGAGCACATTGCCCGGCTTCAGATCGCGATGGATGACGCCGTTCGCGTGCGCGTACTGGATCGCCTCGACGATCTCGATGAACACGCGCGCGATCTCGCGCGGATCGCGTGCGCCGCCATGCGCGCGCGCCCAGCGGTTGAGCGGCACGCCGTCGACGAACTCCATCACGAAGTAGGGCCGCGCGGGAACGGTCGATGTGTCGGTGCCCGCGTCGTAGACACGCGCGATGCCGCTGTGCTCGAGGCGACCGAGCAGGCGGATCTCGCGTCGGAAGCGCTGGATCGCGTTCGGATTCCACGCCCCGCTTCCGAGCACCTTCACCGCGACGATGCGGTCGGTCGACGGCTGGCGCGCCTTCAGCACCACCCCGCTTGCGCCGAAGCCGACGACGCCCAGCACCGCGTGTCCGCCGATCTCCGCCGGAAGATCGATGGGCGCCTCGCGCTCGCCCGCCTCCGCTGCCGTTCCGGCCGGCACCGGCAGCCCTCCGGCGGCCCACGCGCGCCGGCGCGCGGGCTGCACGGTCGTCACCTCGCTCAGATCGATCAAGGTCGTGACGGTCGGGGTGCCCTCTCGGTCGAGTTCGAGCATCTCGCCGACCTCGCGCCGCAGCGCTGCATCCTCGATCCGGCCGAGGTACTCCTCCGCCTGCTCGGGCGCGAGGTCCCGGGCGGCGTCGAAGTGCGCTGAGAGAAGCCGGAACCGCTCACGATCGTCCATCGGTCCTCGATCATCACGCCAGGGCCCCGCAGCGCCAGAGTCGGCCGAGCATCGGGCCAACCCGCCCAACCGACGGGGTCAGGAAACGGAGTCCTCACCTCTATCCACAGGAGTTCGGCCCCCGACCCTTGATGGATCGCCGCCGACAGGCTCGCCTGCGGACAGTTCGCGGGCGAGCCAGGCCTTGGCCATGCGCCAGTCGGCCTCCACGGTCGACAGCGAGACCCCGAGGACGGTCGCGATCTCGGAGTGCGACAACCCGCCGTAGATCTTCGCCTCGACCACCCGCGCCTTCCGCTCGTCGAGGGCCTCGAGGCGCTTCAATCCCTGCTCGATCGCGAGGACATCCACTTCGCTGAGGCCGAGGTCGGGCGCCGCGATCGACGCATCGATCGGAAGAGCCGCCGCCCCGGCACCGCGCTTCTTGGCGCGGCGGGCCTCGGCGTGGTTGACGAGGACCTGCCGCATCGCGGTCGCTGCGATCGCGAGGAAGTGCGCGCGGTCCTTGATGCTGTCCGCCTTCGCCCGCGCGAGCTTGAGGAAGGTCTCGTTGACGAGCGCCGTCGGCTGCAGCGTGTGAGACGACGCCTGGCCACGGAGGTAGTGGGCTGCCAGCGAACGCAGCTCGTCGTAGAGCTGCTCCACCAGCGTCGGGGGACCGACATGACCTTCGGAGGCTGACGGCGCGCCCTCGCCCATGGGCGAGATCCTACCGAACCGACCTGCCATCCCCAAGGGATCGGGCGGTGAAGAGTGCGTGAGGACGCTGGCAGGCCGACCTTATCGCGCGGCCAGCACGATGCCGCGGCATTCGCCGAAGCCGATCCGGGGCCGCCCGGCGCGCAGGCAGTGGCCACGGATGACGACTTCGTCGCCATCCTGGAGGAACTTCCGCTCCGAGCCATCGGCCAGCGTGATCGGCTCGGTGCCCCGCCAGGTTCGCTCGAGGAGGCATCCGCGCGACTCCTTCTCGGGCCCGGACACCGTGCCCGATGCGAGGAGGTCGCCCACCTGCATGTTGCAGCCGTTCGACGCGTGATGCGCGAGCATCTGCGCGGGCGTCCAGAACATGTCCTTGAACGAGCCGCGCGAGACGAGGGTCGGCGCCTGGCCGTTGGCGCGCATCTTCTCGCTCGCGATCAGGACTTCGAGCGTGATGTCGACATTGCGGCCATCGGGATCGGAGAGATAGGGAAGCGGCAGCGGGTCGTCCGAGCCACGCACCGGACCCGGCACGAGGAACGGCGCGATCGCAGCGGTCGTCACCACCCACGGCGACACCGAGGTCAGGAAGTTCTTGGCGAGGAACGGCCCGAGCGGCTGGTACTCCCACTTCTGGACATCGCGCGCCGACCAGTCGTTCACGAGGCAGAATCCGAAGATGTGGCTCCACGCCTTCGCGATGTCGATGCGGGAACCGAGTTCGTTGCCGCGGCCGACGAAGAAGCCGACCTCGAGCTCGTAGTCGAGAAGGCGCGACGGACCGAAGGCCGGCGGGCCCTCGTCGTTGGCAACCGTCTGGCCGCAGGGTCGGACGACGGGAGTGCCCGAGGCGACGACCGAGCTCGCGCGCCCGTGGTAGCCGATCGGCACATGCTTCCAGTTCGGAAGCAGCGGATTCGTGGGCCGGAACATCGAGCCGACATTCGTCGCGTGATGGAGCGACGCATAGAAGTCGGTGTAGTCGCCGATCGAGAACGGAACCTCGGGCGTGACCCGCGTCGCGTCGCGCAGCAGCTTCTCGACGCGCGGACGCGCCGCGGAGCCTTCCGCGAAGAACCCGGCGAGTTCGGACCGGAGCCGGAGCATCTCGTCGGGAGAGAGCTCGGCAAGCAGGTTCAGGAACGGCAGCTCGAGCGACTCCTCGAAGGACTCGAGCGACGCGAGTTCCTCGGAGAAGAGTCCTGCGGCGAGCGCCTCGTTGAGGATGAGCACCGAATTGCCGATGCGAACCGACGCGCCGCCCTCGACGATGCCGAACGGCAGGTTCTGGATGGGGAAGTCCCCCTGTGGATCGTTCGCGCCCGGCACCCACGAGCGGAGCGCCGGATCGACCGGATCGATTGCGTTGGGACGGGTCATGGGTGCACCTCCTCTGCCGCAGGCAGCAGGCCAAGCGCGCGGAGATCCGCGAGCGGCTCCTCGAACGAACACGAACCGAAGCTGTGCGCGAAGCGCTCGCGCGCCTCCGCGATCTCATCGAAGCGGAGCGACCGGTTGCGCCACGAGACTCCGCTCGGGCCGAACTCGAACGCCGACGCGCGCTCCTCGACGAGGATCTGCTCGATCTCCTTCTCGGTCATGCGGTCGTCGCTCCACAGCATGCAGCCCGCGAGGAACACATTCAGGAAGCCGAACTGCATGCAGCCGACATCGGTCGCGAGGTGGCGGCACGGGTGGTGCAGGCCTGCGGTGGCCTTGAACGGCACCTCCGCTGCGCGGCAGATCTTCAGGAAGCGGGCGACCTGCTCGGGAGTCGGATGGGAGTCGGGCGTCAGGCCGCCCGTCCGGATCTTCGCGCCGGCGTCGAGCGAGGCCATCGTGGCGATGAGGCCGCGCGGGTCGCCGTCGACCGCGACCTCGAAGTAGGCGAAGATGTCGTCGGGCACATACTCGAGCGCACGGTCGATCTCGTGCGGCGTGGTGGCGCGCGTCTCGATGGTGTCGATGGCGGCGCGGCCGTGGGCGCGGCTGAACTCGCGGTCCTCCATGCGGGCGTTGAACCGCTCGATCCGCTCGAGGTCGGCGACGATCTGGCGGTCGGAGGCCGGAGCGACCAGGACCGAGAGCGGCCAAGGCTCGTCGCCCTCGGCGTCCGCGGTCTTCGGGAGGAGCGGGTCGGCGGCGGAGACGAACTCGGGGAAGCGCGTCACCGGCACGATGAGGCGGGAGAGCATCCAGCGCTCGGGCGAGCGGCGGTAGCGGGCGAAGTTCGCGACCGTGGGCGCCATGTCGAGTTTCGCGGGCGGAAAGAGCCCGGCGTAGTCGAGGACCGAGTCGAGGAGGAGGCGGACGGCGTGCATGGCGGGCGATTGGCTCCTGTCGTTGCGGTTCCCGCCGCGCGATTCGCCTGCGGGCGACCCCGAAGGACGGAACACGGATGGGCCGCAGGGCGTCGATTATGCCCGATCGTCGGTCGCCGCGCGGGGGCTTGGGGAAGGTAGATTGCCTCCCCCCGGGTTCAGAAGGGCGGAGGCTCGACGGGTCTCGAACACGGATGCCAGTTCAGGAACAGCACATGCCCCGGTGGAGGTCTTCATGAAGGTTGCGCGACTCGCGCGTCGGATCGGTGGATTCGCCCTTTGCAGCCTGCTGCTCGCTTCGGCGGCGGCGCCTTGGGCTGATGCCCATGGGTTTCATGCACATGGGTCTAATGCACATGGGTCTGACACCTATGGGTCTGACACCCATGGGTCTGACACCTCTGGGTCTGCCGCACATGCGCAAGACGGTGCAGGCAGCCCCCCTCCGGCCGCACCGGCGGCGCCCGCGAAGCTGGCGATCGCAGTGCCGGCGGTGAAGGCGCTCCCCGCGATCGTCGAGAAGGTCGCTGGTTACGGACAGGCGAACGAGCTCGCGCAGATCGTCCAAGGCCTCGACGCCAAGTTGACCGATGCGCTCCAGCAGACGCGCAAGTTCGATGTCCGCGCGCATGAGGAACTCGCCAAGATCATCGGCGAGCAGCAGGCGCAGGACTCGGGCAACTACGACCTCAGCGATCCGAACCGCGCCAAGCCCTTCAAGCTCGCGGGCATTCCCTATCTCGCGCTTGTCCAGATCGACGACTTCCAGGATCAGGTGCAGACCGCGAACTTCGAAGGCGTCGGCCAGAAGGCGACGCGCCGCCAGATCCGCCTGAGCGCGGTGTGCCGTATCTTCGACGCCTCGAAGGGAACGCTTCTCGAGTCGACGCGCATCACGCTCAACGACTTCGACTTCAAGAACAACCCGCAGTATGTCGTCGACCAGAAGGGCGGCGATCTCACCGAGGCCGTCGTGAATGTCATCGCTGACAAGATGGCCGGCAAGGTGGCGCAGCGGATCACCGACACCATCTTCCCCGCGAAGGCGCTCGTCGTTCGCGACCGCGTGGTCACGCTCAACCGCGGCGAGGGCACCGACATCGCCGTCGGCGAGATCTGGGAGGTGTTCGCGCAGGGCGAGGCGCTCGTCGATCCGGACACCGGCGAGAACCTCGGCTCCGAGGAAGTCGCCGTCGGGTTTGTCCGCGTGATCTCGGTGGCGCCGAAGTTCTCGCGCGCGGAGATCTGCGGCATCGACCGCGGCATCGCCAAGGGGTGCATCCTCCGCAAGACGACGCAGTCGAGCTGCGACGACGCGCAGGCGCCGAAGATGTACATGCCCGTCCTCCCGCAGGACTCGGGCGACGCAGCGCCCCCGCTTCGCGGGACCGGCCAGCAACGGCCGGATGGCCCCGCGGTGCCGCCGGTGCAGGTTGCGCCGACCGGCCAGAACGGCACGCAGGCGACCTCCGAACCGCAGCGGTACACCGCTGCGATTTTCGTTCGGAACCGCGAGAAGCGCATCGACGAAGATCGCGTCATGGCGCTTGAGGACTACCTCGTCGCCGAACTCGACGGCGCCTGCTTCACGACGATGAGCCGGGAGGATGTGCTGAACGCGGTCGCGAAGTTCGCGAAGGAAGGCGCGAACGCCGGCACGGGCGCACTCGATCCCGAGAAGGATCTCGACAAGATTCTCTCCGACAGCACCTCGGCGCTCCGCCTCGCGCAGAGCATGGGCGCCGACTATGTGCTCGTCGCCTCGCTCACGGCGCTGTCGATCGACCGTCGCCGCACGAACGACCCGGCGCGCGGCGTCGTGACCGATGTCGAGAGCTATCGCCTCGACGCGACCTACCGCATCCTCGGCCGAGCCGAGGGACGCGTGGTCTCCTCGGGCGTCGCGAGCGCCAACGATTCCGTCCGTCAGACCGACGACCTCAAGGTCGAGCGCGATGTGGTCGTCGACCTCATCCGCTCGAGCGCGGGCAAGATGGCCGCGGCGATGAAGAAGCGCTGCGAGAAGTCGGCGCTTCCGGCGCCGGATGCGCTCGTCGATGCGACCTTCGAGATCGCAGGCACCATGTCGGACCTCGCGGTGCCCGACATCGTCAAGGACGACAAGGGCAACTGGATCGTGTCCTCGGGCAACTACCGCCTCGAGGCGACGAGCTTCGTCATCGAGCTCGACGGGATCGTCGTGGGAACGACGCCGTCGGCGATCAAGGCCGCGCCCGGACTCCACAAGCTGCGCGTCACGCGTCCCGACTTCGAGCCGTACGAGGCCACCGTCAACCTCGCGAAGGGCGCGGGGCCGCTCGTGATCCCGATGCGCGCGACGCCCGAGGGGCTGCGGCGCTGGAAGGAGATGTCGGAGTTCTTCCAGGCGCTGAAGAAGGACCAGCAGCTCACCGAGGCGCAGGTCAAGGTGCTCGAGGGCTACGCGGAGTTCTTCCGCAACTCGAAGCACTCGATCGAGCAGAAGACCGACATCAAGGTCGATACGAACCAAGCGCCGGTGTTCGAGAACAACAGTTTCTGGAGCGGCGTGCCGTGGATGCGGTGAGTGCGGCGGGTGCAATACGCGCGGTCGCGCTCGGTGCGACGGTTGCGGCGCTCGCAGCCTGCTCGCACCAGGAACGGATGAAGAGCATCGTGAACGCCTACGAGGGCGGGAACTACATGGTCGCCGCCGCGGACCTTCCGCCGCTGCTCGAGGACCGGCGCGACAGCGAGAAGGACCGCACCCTCTACGAACTCGAGGCGGGCTCGGTGTATGCGGCGGCGGGCGACACCGCGCAGTCGATGGCCGCGTTCGCGGCGGCCGACGAGCGCATGTGGGAGTACCTCGACGATGCGCCCGAAGTCCGGATCTCGGAGCAGGCCGCGGCGGTCCTCACGAACCAGACCATCATCACCTACATCGGCCGGCCGTACGACCGGATCATGTGCACGACCTATCAGGCGCTCAACCATCTCGCCGAGGGGAACCTCGACGCAGCCGGCGTGTCGTTGCGGCGCGCCTACGAGTGGCAGCGCGACGCGGCGGAGAAGTTCAGCGCCGAGATCGAGGCCCTGCAGCAGGAGGCCGAAGCGGCCTCGGGCAGGGAGAACTACAACGCAAGGGCGGCGCTCGCGGATCCCGGCGTCCGGGGCGGACTCGACTCGGCCTACGGGCCCCTCCGCGACATGCGCGGGTACGCCGACTTCGCGATTCCGTACTCGACCTACCTGCAGGCGCTCCAGTTCCAGCTGACCGGCCGCGCCGAGGCGCTTGGCCAGGCCACCGTGGCGTTCCGTCGCGCGGCGGGGATGCTTTCCGAGAGCGACCGGGCCTACGCGGAGGAGGACGCTCGGCTCGCGGAGGCGGCCGCGAACGGCAGCGCGCTCCCGCCCACGGTCTATGTGATCGTCGAGACGGGCATGGGCCCGTGGCTCGAGGAGTTCCGCCTCGATATCCCGCTCTTCACACGCGGGCTTCCCTATGTCGGCGCCGCGTTCCCCGTGCTCCGCTTCAAGGACGGTGCGGTGACCGGCTTCACGGCGCGGGCCGGCGGCGCTGCCTATCCATCGAGCCTGCTTACCGACATGGACCGCGTGGTCGGAGACGACTTCAACCGGCGGCTGCCCGCGATCATCACCATGACGATCGTCTCGAGCGCCACGAAGGCGATCGCCACCTATCTCGCGCAGCGCGCGGTCGCAGAGCAGAACCCCGACGCGGCGTGGATCGTCGCGATCGTGGGAGCGCTGTATCAGGTCGCGACGAACAGCGCGGACCTCCGCATCTGGCTGACCCTCCCGAAGCAGGTGCTGTACGCCCGGTTCCCCGCGCCGGCGGACGGGGCGGTCGAGATCGAGCTCGGCGACGGCCAGCGGATCGGGCCGATTTCGACGGAATCGAACGGCGCGACCATCGTCCATGTGCGCACGCCCCGGATGGGTGTGCAGCCCGTCGTGCGTACCATGCGCTTTCCAGTCAAGTGAGCCTGAAGTCAAGTGAGTCTGACGAGGATTTCTCCATGCCGATGAGCACCAGCCGTCTCTCCCGCCTCTCCGCCTCGCTCGCATGCTTCGGCACAGCCGTGACGCTGTGCGCGCTCGCGGGCTGCAACACCGCCAACACCACGATGGCATCCGGGCCGACCAACGCCGATGGATCGGTGCCGTTCAAGCAGATCGTGACCAACGGCTGGCTCAACTACAAGGCGAACATCGTGTCCGTGCGCGAGGGGATCGTGAACGGCGACATGAAGCGCGTCGCGGTCGATGTCTACAGCGACCAGCTGACCACGCAGCGGTTTAGCTACCGTTTCGACTGGTCGGACGCGCAGGGCATGCCGGTCCAGAGCGCGACCGCCTCGCTGACGAGCGTCACCATCAAGCCGAAGGAGACGATCACGCTCACCTCAGTCGCCCCGTCGCCGCAGGCGGTGCAGTGGCGCCTGACCTTCCTCGACAAGCAGTATTGATTGAACGAACGAACGATCGCACGGCCGATCCGACCGCGATCCACGCGCAACGAGTCCACCCATGAAGAACCGCTTCCTTCCCATCGCCACCACCCTCTCGCTCGCCCTCCCGCTCGCGCTCGCAGCCTGCCAGAAGGCGCAGTATGTCGACCCGAAGGGCAACGACCTCATCGTCAACGCCGACCGCATGAACATCCAGGACTGGAACCTGCTCGCCGACCAGGTGGTGCAGTCGATGGTCAACTCGGGCGTGCTTGCGCGGCTTCCCAACCAGCCGGCCGGCATCCTGCTGAATCCCGTCATCAACACGACCACGCAGCAGTTCGACACCGACGGCATCATGAAGAAGATCCGCATCTCGCTGCTGAACACGGGCCGCTGCGAAGTCATCATGACGGCGGGCCCCGGCGGCCGCGCCGAGGACAAGATCGCGCAGGACGCGCAGGCGCTGAAGGACTTCCAGTCGGGCAAGGACAACCAGGTCAACCCGAACAACATCCCCGACGCGACGCTCACCGCGAAGCTGATCGAGGACCGCGCACGCTCGGGAAGCACGCGCCAGGTCGCCTATGTGCTGCAGATGAGCCTGACCAACACCAACACCGGCCGCGCCGTGTGGGAGGGCGAGGCGAGCGTCATCAAGCAGGGTCAGCGTTCGTCGGTCGGATTCTGACGCAGCCGGGCTGCTCGACCGCGGAAGCCCGACAACTCAACCTTCGGAAGGCGCGGGTGCCTGACGCCGAGCGGCGCGGGCCTCGCGCTCTTCCTTTGGCACGAAGGCGTCGGGAAGTTCCTTGCCGGCCTTCTCGCAGACCCACTTGGCGAGCGGAATCGGCGCGGGATGCTCGTTCTCGAGCGCGCTGATCACGATGAAGGCGGGCATGGGATCCTTGGCCGCCGCGAGCACATCGAGCGCGGCGAGCCACTGGTCCTTGCGCTCCTCGGGAAGCGCGTTCTCCCACGCGCAATACTGCGCGAGCGCATCGCCCTCGAGGATCACAGCGCCGAAGACGGACTCCTGCCGCTGCGACGGCAGCGACCAGAAGGCGTAGTACGGGGCGTTGTACGGGGTGTAGCGGTACTTCGACTCGAAGAAGCCGCTCTTGAACACCACGCGCTTCGTCTCCTTGTTCCAGACGCCGTTCGTGAAGTAGGGTTCGGCGCCGGTCTCGAGCACGACTTCGGCGTCGGTCACCTTCGGGCGCTCGAGGAGGCGGAAACCGAATGGCGGCGGCATCTCGAAGTCCCACTTGCCGGCGCGGATGTCGGCCTTCGTCTCCTCGGCGATCGCGGGCGACGCGAGGACGAGGTCGCGGTACTCGCGCGACGCCTTCACCCAGACGAGGAACTCGAGCCCGAGCGGCGCGAAGTCCTTCAGCTTCATGTCCTTCCTCGAAGCATCGAAGCGGACGAGGATGCGGGCGACGGCGGGCTGGAGGATCTTCTCCGAGAGCCACTCCCCTTCGCGCTTGGTGGCGCGGCCCTTGATGCCCGTGGACTGCAGGGCGGCGAGTTCGTCGGCGGCGAGCCACCCGCGCTCGGCGAACAGGATGACGAACGGCTGGAAGACGGAGAGCTGGAAGCTCTCGTCGGCCGTGCGCTCCCCGAATTCCTCGGCGCGGCGCGGGCGCGCGCCGATGCGCTGCGCCTGGGTCACTGCCTGCATGCCCGAGTACATGAGATAGGCGTCGGCGACGAGCGGGATCGCCTCGGCGTTCCACCACTTGGTGAACTCGGCTTTCGCGGCCTCGTCCTTGATCTTGCGCGTCTCGATGAAGCGGCCGAAGACCTGCATCCACAGGATGCCGCCGTCGACCCGAAGCTTCATCGCGGTCCACTCCTCGCGGCGGTCGGCGAACTGCTCGTAGTAGCCGCGCGCGGATCCGAGCGTGCTGTCGAGCCGCCCGATGGCGCCGCGGTTGCCGATCTCGGAGGGCAGCACATCCTCGGCGAATGTTCCGGTGAAACGGGCACCGAGCTCGGCATCGGCTTCCGCCTTGGCGCCGTAGGCCTGCTCGACCGACGCGAGCGCCTTGGCGTTGGTCTCGTTCGTCGCGAAGGTTCGGGTGGCGGCATCGCCTTGGGCGCTGATCTCGACCTTCACTTTCCGGTTCTGGCAGCCGAGGCATGCCGCCGCGGTCGCCGCGACGAGCACCGCAACGGCCATGCGGGAACCAAGCGGGAGGACAGACCGGCGCGCAGCTTCACGAAGTGGCGACATGAGGAAGATGGTACCCTCGCTCCGCTCGAAAGCGATCGGGAAACGGTCGCCGAGAGCCGCCGAGATGCGGACGCGCGAGCGGCAAACCCCGATGGGGCCGCACAGGCACGCTGTTCCCGACCCCTTCCTGTGCCCGACGAGCCGAACCAATCCCCCGAAGCGCCTCCCCGCGATGGCCAGCCGAGGCACGACCCGTTTGCGGCGATCCGGGATCCCAACTACCGGTTCTTCGCGGTCGCGTTCTTCGCGTCGAGCATGGGCCTCCAGATGCTGTCGACGGCGATTGGCTGGGAGATCTGGGAACGCACGGAGAATGCCCTCATCCTCGGCGCCACGGGGCTTGCCCGCGCGCTGCCGGTCATCGCGCTGACGCTGCCCGCGGGCACCATCGTCGACGGAGGCGATCGGAAGAAGATCCTCGCCGCGACGCAGATCGGATTCGGACTGGTGGCGCTGGCGCTTGCGGCGACGAGTGCGGCAACTGCACCGGTCTGGGTGTTCTTCGTCCTGCTGCTCGCGTCCGGC
>JBKCZS010000257.1:0-7018 GCA_046337925.1 bacterium
CACCGCCACCGCCATACAGTGCCAGCCACTGCACGCCACGAGCCGATCACCATTTCTCAAACCCCCAGAGGGAGCGGCCGCAGCCGCGACCGCTCCGACTAGGAGGTGCACGGCACGTGCCAGTCAGTGCCAGGCACGGCACGGCACGTGCCGGGCACCATCACCGCGCGCGCGTGTTGTCGATGTCGATCGCGTACACCCCGCTCGTCGCGGTCACGAACAGCGTCTTGCCGTCCTTGCCGCCGAGCGCGCAGTTCGAGGTGCGCTCGGGGAAGCGGATCTGGCCGAGCGCCTTTCCTTCGGGCGAGATCACGAAGATCGCGGCTCGCGGCGGCACCGCCACATACAGGTTGCCCTTGTCGTCGACCGCGAGGCCGTCGCCGCCGATCGTCTCGCGCGTGCCGGGCGGGATCTTGTAGAACTCGCGCCCCGCGCCGAGCTTGCCCGGCCCCTCGATCGGATACGCCATGATCGTGAGCGAGAGGTAGGGGACGATATAGAGCGTCTTCCCGTCGGCCGACAGGTTGATGCCGTTCGGCCCGCGCAGCTTCGCGTCGGAGACGACCTCGACCGCCTCGCTCGCGCCCTTGCCGACGAAGTACACCGCGTCCGGCGGCGCGCCCTCGCGGCGTCGCCCGAGGACCGGCGCCGTGAACCAGATGCCCCCATCGTCGTCGACGACGAGGTCGTTGAGGCGGCCGAGCGCCGTCCCCGTCTTCTCATGCGCCTCGGCGCGCTTGTCGCAGACGACCGTGATCGAACCGCTCGCAGGATCGACCTTCGTGATCGCGCCGGGGTTCGCCTGCGCGCCGTAGAGCGTGCCGTCCTTCGCGAGGTAGAGGCCGAAGGTCCCGTTCGACTTGGTGCTGATCGACTTCGCGCCCATCGGGTCGAGCCGCAGGATCTCGTTCGCCGGGATGTCGACGAAGTAGACGGTGCCGTCCGGCGCGCACGCCGGTCCTTCCGTGAAGTTGTGGCCTTCCGACCACTTGTAGATCGGCGTGCCCTTCTTCACGATGCCGGGGATGTCTTCGCCGGCCTCGCCGTCCTTGCGCGGCCACTTCGCTTCGAGCGCGGGCGCGGCGGGCGGCTTCGCCTCGGCGGGAGGCGTGGCGGTGGGGGCGCCCGCGGGCGTGGATTGCTGCATGCACAACGCTACGGCGAGGGTGAACAGTGTCATGGCGGGATCCTTCCGTGTCAGGGCTGGGTGCTTGCCGCAGGCTTCGCGGCGACGGCGACATCGACCAGCATGCCGGGCTGCAGGAACGCGGGCGGCTTCTCGACCGCGTAGATCACCTGCATCACGCGCGTGTCGATCCGCTCGGCGTTCTCGCCGGTGAGCGTCTTCTTCGGCTGGACATCGGGAACGATGCGCACGAACCGCAGCGAAACCTGCATGCGGCTTCCGCCGCGGATCGTCGCCACGGCCTTGCCCGCGCGGTCGAAGCGCCAGCTGTCGAGTTCGTCGATGTCGGTGCGCACATGCAGCGTCGAGATGTCGCCAAGCCGAAGGAGCGCGGTCGCGTTCGGGCCGGCGGCCTTGTACTCGCCGACATGCGCGTCGAGCTTGAGCACGGTGCCCGCGATCGGAGCGCGCACGACGAGGAGTTCGCGCGCGACCTCGGCCTCGCGCATCTGGCTCTCGGCGACGGCGACCTGCGACTGCGCGGCCGCCGCATCGGCTGTGGCTGCGGATGCGTCGCCTTGAGCCACCGCGATCTCCTCCGGATACGCGCCCGCCTTCACGCGCACGAGCTTCGCCTGCGCCTCCTCAAGCTGCGCCTGTGCGATGCCGACCGCGGCCTCGAGCGTCGGCTGCTCGTTCGCCGCGGTCCCGCGCTCGGTGACGCGGATCAGTCGGTCGAGCCGGCCCTGCGCGTCGGCAAGCGAGGCGCGTCGCGCGGCGACCACGGCCTCGGCTTCCGCAAGATCCTCGGCGCGCGGCTTCGCCCGGAGTTCAGCGACCCGCGCCTTCGACGCCTCGGCACGCGCCGCCGCCGCCGCGGCCTGCGCCCGTGCCGCCTCGACGGTCGCGCGAGCGGTGGCGATCCGCGCCTCGGCATCGCGTGGGTCGATCTCGACCAGCGGCGCACCCGCCTCGACGCGCGCGCCTTCCTCGACGAACACCTTCGTCACCACGCCGCCGACCTGCGCGCCGATCTGGATCGTCTCGCTCGACGGCTCGATGATGCCGACGCCGGCCACTCGGTCGGGGAAGGGAATCGACGGCGGCGCGACGGGCTCGGGCCCCGTCTTCGGCGCCGTGTTGAATCGTGCGACGGCGACGGCGGTGAGCGCGAAGCCGCCGGCGGCAAGGATGGGAAGGGCGATGAGTCGGAGCTTCATGGGAATACCGTTGCTGTGCTCAGAGGCTCTGGTGCGGCTGCGCGGGACTTTCGCCGCGCGAGATCCGGTCGACGACGCCGTCGTTCATGTGGGCGATCGAATCGGCAAGGTGGAAGATGCGGTCGTCGTGGGTCACGACCACGACCGCGCGGTCGGGTCGGCGCGAGCGGTCGCGGATCAAGGTCATCACGCGGCGGCCGAGTTCCGCGTCGAGCGCGCTGGTCGGCTCGTCGCACACGAGGAGCCGCGGGTCGTGGATCAGCGCGCGCGCGATCGCCACGCGCTGCTGCTGGCCGCCCGAGAGCTTCAGCGGCGCGCTCTTGCCGCGGCCCTCGAGGCCGAGCGTGGCGAGGAGTTCATGCGCCTTGCGTACGGCGGCGCCCACCGACTCGCCCTTGAGGACAAGCGGCACCGACACATTCTCGGCGACCGACAGCTGCGGCACGAGGTTGAACTGCTGGAAGATGAACCCGACGCTGTCGCGGCGCCAGGCCGCGAGGGCGTCGCGCCGCAACTCGCCGAGATCGCGCCCGAACACGGCGAGCTCGCCGCTGTCGCGGGAGAGCAGGCCGGCGAGGATCGAGATGAGCGTGGTCTTGCCGCAGCCCGACGGCCCGACGAGCATCGTCAGTTCGCCTGCCGGAATGTCGAGGTCGACGCCGCGCAGCGCCGGCACGGCGTTCTCGCCCTTGCCGAAGGTCTTGGCGACACCGCGCAGGCGGATCGCGGTGCCTGCGGGCGAAGCGGTGGGGATGGGTGCGGCGGTCGGCATCGGCGATGCGGTTCGTCAGGGGCCCTTGAACACATCGGCGGGGTCGAGCCGCACGACCTTCCACATCGAGATCATGCTCGCGAGCACGCAGATGACGAGCACCGCGCCCGCCGCGATGAGCGGGATCTGCCACAGCATCTTGAAGGCGAGCTTGCCGCCCGCCGCGTTGAGGCCGAACGCGCTCACCGCGCCGAGCCCGAGACCGAGACCGAGGATTCCCGCGACGAGCGCCTGCAGCGCCACCATCCCGAGCAGCGTCCAGGTCGAGGCACCCATCGCCTTGAACGCGCCGACGTAGCGCAGGTTGTCAAGCGTGAAGTTGTAGAACATCTGCCCCGCGATCGCGACGCCGACGAAGAAGCCGAGCGCGATCGCGATGCCGAAGTTGATCGGGATGCCCGTCTCGCGCATCCAGTAGCCGAGGGTGCGCATCGAGTAGTCGTGCGGCTGCATGGCCTCGAGGCCGGTCTCGTCCTGGATGCGCGCTGCGAGTGCCGCGGGTTCCACCTCGGGCGCGGCCTTCACCAGCACCGCGCTCATCACGCGGCGCGAGGGCGGCGCGTAGGTGACCGCGCGCGAGTAGGTCGTGTAGATCGTGGGCGCCGCGACGAAGGTCTCCGCGCACTTCACGAGCCCGACCACGCGCGCGCGGCGCTCGTTCAGCTCGATGATGTCGCCGATCTCGACCGGGCGCTTCGGGCCCTTCGGGTCGAAGACCTGCCCCGGCGCCGGCACCGCGCCGGGCGCGAGCGCGGCGGGAAAGAGCAGCTGCTGCTGGCTCGACCCGACCTCGACCATCACGGCGTCGGGAAGCCGCAGGTCCGCGAGCGAACCGGCGACGATCTCGGCGGGTCCGCCCGCCAGCGTGTCGTCGTCGATCCCGACCACATCGCACACCTTGCGCGAGCCATCGGGCAGCGTCGCGACGAGAAGCCCCTTGTAGAGCGGCGCCGCCCACGCCACGCCGGTCACCCCGCGCACGCGCTCGAGCGCGGTCGCGCGCAGCGGCTTCGGCTCGTCGACATACGACTGCGTCGGGTCAAACACCCAGAGGTCGACATGCCCGACCTCGCCGATGAAGGCGAAGGTGCGGCTCATCAGGCCGACGAAGATCGAGGCCTGCTGCGCGATCAGGAGCGACGCGAAGCCGAGTCCGAGCAGGATCCCGTAGAACTTCGCGCTGTCGCCAAAGAGCATCTTGATCGCGTAGCGGAACACGGGCTACTCCTTGGAGGGCGCACCGGCGGCGTCCTGCTTCGCGGCCTCGTCTGCCGCGGCCTTCGCCGCGATCTCCGCCTCTTGCTTCGCCTCGCGCTTCGCCTTCCACCACTCGAAGAAGATCGGCAGCACGCTCACGACGATGATCGCGAGGATCACCTTCGAGAAGTTGTCCTTGATGAACGGGAGGTTTCCGAAGAGCGCGCCTGCGCCGACGAACGCGACCACCCAGACGAACGCGCCGAAGACATTGAACCAGAGGAAGCGTCCGTAGCTCATGGTTCCGACGCCTGCGACGAACGGCGCGAAGGTGCGCACGATCGGAACGAAGCGCGCGTACACGATCGCCTTGCCGCCGTGCTTCTCGAAGAACTTCTGCGTCTTGACGAGGTGCGCCTGCTTGAGGAAGCGGTACTTCCCGCTGAAGGCCGCGGGGCCGATGAACTTCCCGATGTGGTAGTTGACGGTGTCGCCGAGCACCGCCGCGATGAACAGCATCACCATGATGAGCGGCACGCTCAGGCCGGCCTGCACCGCGAGGGCGCCCGCCGCGAACAGCAGCGAGTCGCCGGGGAGGAACGGCATGACGACGACGCCCGTCTCCACGAAGACGATGGCGAACAGGATCCAGTAGAACGCGGTGCCGTACTGCTTCAGCAGCTCGGCGAGATGATCGTCGACATGCAGGATGAAGTCGACGAGGTTGAAGTCTTCAGGCATGGGACGCGGGTTCCTCGGCGGCTGGCTTGGCGGGAATCACGAGCGAAAGCACCATGGTGCCCGCGATCAGCGCGACGATCACGCCGAGCGAGAGCGGGATCGGCACCTGCCCGCTCGGATTCGAAATGGGATCCTTGAAGAGATAGGGGAGCGCGGTCATCTTGAGCCCGACCCACACGAGGACGAGGCCGAGGCCGTACTTCAGCAGGTGGAACTTCTGCATCGCCTCGGCGACCACGAAGAACATGGCGCGCAGGCCGAGGATCGCGCAGATGTTGGAGGCGAAGGCGATGATCGGCTCCTGCGAGATCGCAAGCACCGCGGGAACCGAGTCGACCGCGAAGGCGATGTCGGTGGTCTCGACGACGATCAGCGTGACGAGGAGCGGCGTCGCGGCGCGCTTTCCGTTCTCGACCGTGAAGAACCGGGCGCCGTCGAAGCGCGGCGCGACCGGCATCACGCGCGACAGCATGCGGATGAAGGGGTTCTTCTCGGGCTCGAGCTGCTTGTCCTCGCTGGCGACCAGCTTGATGCCGGTGAAGATCAGGAAGATGCCCATCGCGAGCAGCACCCAGTGGAACTGGACGAGCACGCTGCCGACGCCGATGAAGAGCGCGCGGAAGACGATCGCGCCGACGATGCCCCAGAAGAGCACGCGGTGCTGCTTGGCGTGGTCGAGCGCGAAGTAGCGGAAGATGACGAGGAAGACGAAGAGGTTGTCGACCGAGAGCGAGATCTCGACGAGGTATCCCGTGAGGAACTCGAGCAGGAAGGTCTTGGGAGCCTCGGCGACGCCGAGTTCCGCGTACTTGGTCCCCTCGAGGAGCGTGGGGTTCGCGGCCAGCTCGCGCGCCGCGAAGAACTGGAAGGCGAAGGCCGTGCCGATCGCGGCTGCGACGCAGAGCCCGGTCCAGGCGAGCGAGACCTTGAAGCGCTTGCGCTCGGACTCGGGGGTCGAGCCGTCGCCCGCGAGGCGCTCGATCACGAAGAGGTCGAGCGTCAGCAGCAGGATGACCGCGACGATGAAGCCCGCGAGCACGGGCCAGTAGTCGAGGGGTGAAAAGACGGCGTGTTCGAGCACGGAGGGCGGCCTTGGAACGGGAACGCGCAGTGTAGGGCCGCGCGGCGGGCCGCGGTCATCGCATCCAGCGCGCGAGCAGCAGCCGGCTGGCGAGGTTCACCGTGCCGAACACGGCGAATCCGACGGCGGCGGCGAGCAGGACGCTCACGAACACGCGGTCGGTCTGGAAGTTGCGCAGCGCGGTCGTGATCATGACGCCGAGCGGGGCGTTCTCTCCGGCCGTGCCCGCGAGGAACTCTCCGCAGATGGTGCCGATCGTCGCGAGGCCGGCCGCGATCTTGAGGCCCGTCACGATCGACGGGACCGCGGAGGGGAGCGCGAGCTTCCACCAGGTCGCGAGGCGCCCTGCGCCGAGGACGCGGAAGAGTTCGTCGAGGTTCGGGTCGCGCGCGCCGAGGCCCGCGACCGTGCTCGCGATCACGGGGAAGATCGACACGATCGCGGCGCTCGCGACGATCGCCGGGCGGCCGTAGCCGAACCACAGGACGAGGAGCGGCGCGATCGCCACGAGCGGAACCATCTGGAAGAGAAGCGTCAGCGGGTAGACGCTGCGCTCGACGGTGCGGGACAGCGAGATCGCGCTCCCGAGCGCGACGCCGCCGACGGTTGCGATCGCGAAGCCGAGGAGCGCGCTGCCCGCCGACTGGAGCGCGCCCCGCACGAAGGGCCATGGGTCGTCGAGGAACGCGCGCGCCACGCCGGCCGGCGAGGGCAGCACGAAGTCCTTGAGGTCGAACGCCCACTTGATCGCGGTCCAGAGGAGGAGCGCGACGGCGATCGCAACGACCGGGCCGAGCACCGCAAGGGCGCGCGAGCCTGCGGCCTGCGGCTGGACGGGGGCGCGCACGCTCATCGGCGGGCCTCCTCGATCGCGCGGAGCA
>JBKCZS010000258.1:0-12165 GCA_046337925.1 bacterium
GTCCGATTCCGAGCCCGGCGTGATGCTCGAGGTCTGAGTCATTCTCGAGGTCTGAGTCATTCTCGAGGTCTGAGTCATTCTCGAGGCCTGAATCTCAGATCGGCAGCGTTGCGTCGGAGGCCGTGCCCGGCTGGCTGAAGCACCGCGCGAGCTCGAGCCTGTTCGAGATCCCGAGCTTGCGGTAGATCCGCTTGGTGAGCGTGGCGATCGTGCCTGGCCGAAGGCTGAGTTCGTCGGCGGTTTCGCTGCGGGAACGCCCGCGCACGATCGCCTGCGCGACCTGGCGCTCGCGCTGCGAGAGACGGGTCATGGGATCGACTCGCTCGAGTCCGCACGATGGTTCGCGGTCGATGAGCCGCATCACGACGACGGGCTGCGGAAGCACGGGCTCGGCAAGCGGCTGCAGCTGCATCTCGAATCGGTAGTTGCACGCGAAGTCGTCCGCCCCGCGCTCGCCCGAGTGGCGCTCCTGCAGCATGCGCAGGAACGCCGTCAGTTCGTCGAGCCTGTGCCGTAGTTCCTTCATCTCGTTCGCGGAGAGCTGCAGCGGCATCACATAGAAGGCGCGCGGCCGCTCGGCTTCCGTCGAGTCCTCGAGCGACAGCTGCTTGCGGGCAAGCTTGTCGGCTGCTTCGCGGATCCGCACGCCGTAGCTGTCCCACAGCGCGTAGTCCTCCTTGTCGTTGGCGCGCAGCACGATGCCGATTCGCTTGCAGGTCGCCCTGTAGGTCGGCGTCGGGCGCTTCGCCTTCGCGGGCAACACCTCGGCCAGCCCGTGCTGGTGCAGGAGGTCGAGCTTCCGTTGCGCAAGGGCGAACTCGAGATGGGTGACGCGCGCGACCTCGGCCGCGGAGGTCGGCTTGTCCCGGCGCCGGAGGAGTTCCCACGCCGCCATCGCAAGCTCGTCGAAGAGCGTCTCCATCGCAGACGCGTCGCGGATGTCAACAAGCCTTTCTTCCATCCGGCAGGCCTCCCGAGCACGACCCGCGCGCACGCAGTGCAGACACTTCGCGCGACTCGCCCTTCGTTCTCTCAAAGTACAGTTTTCGTCGCGCGCTCCCCGTACCTGTCCCCCAAATCGGTACAAAGAGTGGGCTTGTCCTCAGAGGTGGTACACGCAGATTCACGCCTCCCCGTTCGGGGGGGCTCTTCGTCTTCAGACCGTGATCGTCACCTCATCGTGTCTGCTTTGATGCGAAGTCGCTCCGCTCCGCGACGCCGGGCCGTTGCATCTGCACACAGCGCACGATCGCGATCCACCGCGAGCATGCCGCGCGCCACCTATGCGTCGGGCGCGCCGAGATCCCCAGCACCGGCATCGCCGATATCGGCATCTCCGCCGCCGGCCGCGCGGTCGCGTTCGCTCTCGAGCTTCTTGATCACGCGCTTCCGGCGCACCTTCGACGCCGTCTCGCCAAGCAGGCTCTTCTCGCGCAGAAGATGGTGGTAGTGCTGCGCGAAGCGGTGCGCCTCGTCGCGGATCGCCTGGCAGAGCCGAAGCCCGAGATGTTCGCGGCCGAGGCGGATCGGCTCGTCCCGCTCGGTCGTGTAGATGAGCTCTTCCTTCTTCGCGAGCGAGATGACGCGCGGCGGCTGCACGCGCTGCTGCGCGAACGCCTCGAGCGCCGCGCGCAGCTGGCCGATGCCGCCGTCGATCAGGATGAGGTCCGGGTAGAGCTCGTGCCCGTCGCCCGCCTCTCGGTAGCGGCGGCTGACGACCTCGCGCATCGCGCTGTAGTCGTCGTTCGTGACGCTCGTGATCTTGTAGCGGCGGTAGCCCTCCTTGAAGGGCCTTCCGTCGATGAAGCACACCTTCGACGCGACCGTCTCGCCACCGCGCAGGTGCGCGATGTCGATCGCCTCCATGCAGCGGATCGGGTGCTCCGCGCCGAGCGCGCGCATCAGGCTTCGCACGCCGGCCATCGGATCCTGCACGAACCCGGTCGCCTCGGGCTGCCAGTCGAACTCCGCCTCGTCTCCGCGCGTCTCGCGCTCGTCGAGCTTCTCGATCGCCTTGATCTGGTCGCGCAGCACCGCCGCACGCTCGAACTCGAGACGCGCGCTCGCGGACTCCATCTCCTCGCGCATCTCCCGCAGCATCGCGCTGCGCTTCGAGCCGAGGAAGCGGATGAAGCGCTCGATGTCGGCGCGGTACTCGTCCTTGGAGATGCGTGCCGCGCACGGTGCGGTGCACTGGTTGATCGCCGCGAGCAGGCATGGACGGAAGAGCCGGTTCTTCGGATCGCCGTCGACGATCTCGAGCTCGCAGGTTCGGTACTTGAACACGCGCTGCAAGAGCTGCATCGCATGCCGGAGGGCGCCGACGGACACGAACGGACCGTAGATGCGGGCACCCTTGAAGCGCTCGTTCGCCGGTTCGCGCGTGATGAACACGCCGGGGAAGTCGTCCCGCATCGTCACCGCGAGGTACGGGAATGTCTTGTCGTCCTGCAGCCTGTCGTTGAACGGCGGATGGATGTCCTTCACAAGGCGCGCCTCCATCAGGAGCGCCTCCCATTCGCCTTCGCACGGGATGAAGTCGAAGTCCTCGACCACATCGAGCATGGGCTGCTTGCGGGGTCCGAGATCGGCCGACGGCTGGAAGTAGCTGGCCACCCGCTGCGGCAAGACCGAGGCCTTGCCCACATACAGGACCGTTCCCGCCGCATCCTTCATCAGATAGACGCCGGGCACATCGGGGAGCATGCGCGCCTTCTGCGCGAGGCGTCCAAGCCGCTCCGCCCGCGTCTCAGCGGCGTCGCGCGGGCCCTCGCCCTCGTTCTCGGTGCCATGGTGCGGGTGCTCGTTCACGCTGTCCCCAATGTAGGCTGTCTGCGGTCGCACACCTGTGCGAAATCCGCGTGATCGGACCTCAACCGGAGGCGGATCGTGCGGTACACTCGCTCTGTCCGAAGGTTCAGGGGCGTTCGTGCCGATCCCTGAGATCTTCGGTCATGGCCCGCCGGGAGGTCCGACGAGCCATCCTCAGCCCGCGTGTCGCGGGAGTACGAACCAGCGTCTGGCCAGACCATCTTTCGATACCTGGACCCGACACGCGCATCTTGGCACAACAGTAAGGAGACTCCTCACATGAAGACCATCGCTACCCTCGCTGCCCTCACGGCTTTCGCCTTCCTCGGCGCTTGCGCTTCCACGCAGAACACCACCGCTCCGGGCGCCGTCGGCACCAAGAGCGCTGATTGCTGCGGTAAGTGCAACAGCACCTGCAAGGACAAGGCTGCCCCGGGCGCCGTCGGCGAGAAGAAGAGCGGCTGCTGCGCTGCCAAGAGCGAGTGCTCGGCTGCGAAGGCCGCTCCCGGCGCCGTCGGCGAGAAGAGCTGCGGCACGAAGGCTGACTGCTCGGCGAAGTCCGAGTGCTCGGCTGCCAAGTCGGCGCCCGGCGCCGTCAGCGGCAAGAGCGACTGCTCGACCAAGTCGGGCTGCGCCTCGAAGTGCCCCGCCACCAAGGGTTGAAAGCGGGCTGATGCCTGAAGGGCTGAATCCCAACGATTCAGGATTGATCGATCTGGCGTGCCGTTCGCGGCCCCTTCCGACCAAGCCTGAAACCCGTACTCGCAGCGCCCGACGATCGTCGGGCGCTGTGCTTTTTGCCGCACGCCGCCTTGGGCGCGATTTCCTATCATCGCCGCCATGGACCTCCGAATCCGTCGCCCCGCCACCGCCACCGCCCTGCTCGCCGCGATCCTTGCGGGCCTCGCCGGCTGCCACCACCCCACCAGAGCCCAGTACGACGCCTCCCAAGGCTGGAGCGTCTTCGGTTCGCTCGTCGCCACCCAGCGCGATGTCGACCCCGAGATCTCCGCCTCGCAGGTCGCCGACTTCGTGGGCACCGACCGCCGCGTGGTGCTGAGCGGCACCGTCGAGGGTGTCTGCCAGACGATGGGCTGCTGGCTCGAGATCGGTGACGACCAGGGCGCGACGGTGCTGGTGATGAACAAGGACCACGCCTTCTTCATCCCGCGCAACGCCAAGGGCCGCCTCGTGCACGCCTGCGGCTTCGCGATCAAGGAAGAGCACTCGGTCGAGTTCCTCAAGCACCTCGCGATGGACGCGGGCAAGTCGCAGGCCGAGATCGACGCGATCACCGAGCCGAAGACGCGCGTCCTGTTCATCGCCGAGGCGGTCGTCCTGCCGCCGGGCGGCCTCGAGAAGGCGCCGGAGCTCCTCCCGGCCGAGCAGGAAGTGCCCGCTGTCGACACGAGCATGACGCCCGCTCCCGCCGCCGGCGCGGAGCAGAAGCAATGAGCGGAGGCGCGATCCTCTTCCGCGGCGGGCGCATCATCGACGCCGCACAGCAGATCGACGGCGAAGGCGATGTGCTCGTCGTCAACGGCCGCGTCGCGAAGGTCGCGGTGGGCCGCACGATCAACCCGCCTTCCGGCGCGCGCGTGGTCGACTGCGGCGGCAAGATCGTCGCGCCAGGACTGATCGATCCGCATGTCCATCTGCGCGAGCCGGGTGGCGAGGCGAAGGAAACCGTGAAGACCGGAACCGCCTCCGCGGTCGCCGGCGGCTTCACGACCGTCTGCTGCATGCCGAACACGAATCCCGCGATCGACACGGCCCCGACCGTGCGCTTCGTGCAGCAGGCGGCGCACGAGGCGGCGAGCGCCCGCGTCTTCGTCGTCGGCGCCGCCACGGTCGGACGGAAGGGCGAGCAGCTCGCGCCGATGCACTCGATGGCCGCCGCCGGCGCGGTCGCGTTCTCCGACGACGGAGAATGCATCATGAATCCCGCGATGATGCGGCGCGTGCTCGAGGTCTGCCATTCGCTCGGCAAGGCGTTCATGCAGCACTGCCAGGACCACCAGTTGAGCGAGGGCGGCGCGATGAACGAGGGCCCCACCGCAACGCGGCTCGGGCTCCTGCCGTGGCCGCGCGAGGCCGAGGAGATCATCGTCGAGCGCGATGTGCGGCTCAACAAGCCGATCGGCGCGCGCTACCACGCGCAGCACCTCTCCTCGGGCGGAAGCGCGGCGATCCTGCGCCGCGCGCGCGCCGAGGGAATCCGCTGCTCGGGCGAGGCGAGCCCGCACCACCTGCTCCTCACCGACGAGGCCTGCGACGGCTACGACACGCAGGCGAAGATGAACCCGCCGCTCCGCACCAAGCGCGACATCGCTGAACTGAAGGCCGCCATCGCCGACGGCACCATCGATGTGCTCGCGACCGACCACGCCCCGCACACCGTCGCCGAGAAGGCGCGCGACTTCGCGAGCGCCCCGTTCGGCATCATCGGCCTCGACTGCGCGCTCCCGCTCTACGCGAAGGCGCTCGTCGAGGACGGCGTGATCGGATGGCCGCGCATGATCGAGCTCATGACGCGCACGCCGGCCGAGCTCTGCGGACTCGATGCGCTCGGACTCGGCACCCTCCGCGAGGGTTCGCGGGGCGATGTGACGGTGATCGACCCGAACCTCGAATGGACCATCGACGCGAACGCGTTCGCCTCGAAGAGCCGCAACTGCCCGTTCCACGGCTGGAAGGTGCGCGGCCGCGCCACGATGACCGTGGTCGACGGACGGGTGCTGTTCGACATCGCTTCGGAGAACATGGCGTCGAACCGTGCGACCGCCGTCGCCGCAGCGCGCTGAACGGCCGCGGTCGGCGCCAAAAGGCCGGCCGCGCGCAGAGGGACACCCCGCGCGCGGCCAGGAGACGATTGTCGTCCGAACTTCAGGATCCGGTCACTGCGGGCACTGGCCCCACGACGCAAGCAGCGCGGCGAGGTCGCTTGCGCCGATGGCTCCGTCCGCGTCGAGGTCGAAGGTGAGGTCGAGCCCGCCCCAGCCTGCGAGGAGCGCCGCAAGGTCTTCGGCGCCGACCGAGCCGTTGTCGTCGAAGTCCGCATCGCACGGCGGCAGCGGAGCGAATAGCGTCGTCGAGCGCTCGAACGCGCGGCCCGCCGCCTGCGACCCGAGCACGCGGCCCGGATAGTCGTCGAAGTACGGATGGATGCCGCCGAGGATGCGCGACTGGCCGGAGTTGTCGGCCGCGTCGTAGTAGGTCGCCCACTCGAAGTCGAAGGTCTCGCTCGGGCCGTCCTCGAAGACGAGGAACTGGTTCTGCACGCAGGTGTAGACGCCCATGCCGCCCGGGAAGTACTCGGTGCCCGTGAGGCGCTTGAGGGTCTCGGCGCCGGCGCGGCTGTAGGTCGAGTGGCCCGAGACATAGCCCGCGAACGGCGGCGACACGAAGGTCGGGCGCTGGTACGGCACCCAGCTTCCGCCGAGCATCCACTTCACGCCCGTGTACTCGTTGTTGGGGTCGGCCGGCGAACCGGGCCAGCTCTTGACGGCGATCTGTCCCTCGTAGCCCGCGAGGTCCTCGTGACGCTCGCCGGGGGCGGTCGTCGCGGTCGTGATCAGTTCGATGACGCCCGGCACGAGGTGGATGCCGTTCGGGTTGAACGACGGCTGCGCAGGGTCGCTGCACTGGCCGTTCTGCACGAGGTAGCGGATCGCGCCGATCGGGCGCATGGCGTCGTAGTAGCCCTTGACGCCCCACGCGCAGATCGCCGCGTCGTGCAGCGCGCCGTTCAGCGCGACATACATCTTCACATCCCACTCGAGCGGGTCGAGCTCGGGGCCGGTGCCGCCCATGCGGCGCTCGAACGCCGGATGCTCGACGACATGGCTCGCGATCTCGTTCCAGTGGCCCGGAGGCGTGGTCGAGCTCGGGCCGTCGGCCCAGAACTCGGCGAGGCAGCGAGCCCAGTCGCCGCGCTTGACGACATTCGCCTGATAGGGCTGACCGGTCACGGGATTGATGGTGCGGCCCGGGTTCGTATCGGCGCCGAGCGGATTGTTGCCCATCGAGAGTGGCGAGATGTCCATCATCACGCCGTCGTCGGGCGTCAGCCACGAGCTCTTGATGACGACCTGCTCATGGCCGTCGCGGAAGGTTGCGTCGTCGAAGCCGTTGAGCATCGGGCACTCGGGCGGATTGAAGTACACGCCGCCGCGGTTCGGATCCATGTCGCTCGCCAGCATGCCGTACGGGCGCACGAAGCCCCAGTAGGGTGCGAGCTTGGGCGGGAAGCCGCCGGGGATGACATTGCCGTTCTGGTCGACGAAGAAGGTCAGCGAGAGCGGCTGGTAGCGGCTCGGGTTGGTGACCGTCGGATTGAACGGCAGCGCGACGACGAGCGGCGAGTTCACATCGGGATAGGTTCCCGCCGCGGTCGCGTGGTCGAACTGCTCGCGCGAGTTGTCGGTGAGCGCCCACGCGATCAGCTGCGCCGCGATGCGGTTGCCGACAGCAGCGGGCGTGTTGCCGACGGTGGTGGTCACATTCGTCGGGTATCCGAGCGCGGCCATGCGCGCATCGAGGATCGGATTGATGAGCGCGATGTTCGGGCTCGTCGCGAAGCGGTGCTTCATGATGCGGTACGCGGCGTACGAGACCGACTCGCGGCGCGCGGCCTCGATGTCGTTCGCGGCGATCTTCTCGGTGAAGAAGTAGCCGCGGGCGTTCGGGTCGTACGCGGCCCACGCGTCGTACATCGCGACCGAGGCGTGGAACAGGTTGCGCGCCTGCACAGGCGGACGAACGCGATCCTTCTTGATCGAGTTCAGCATCGTGTCGTTCCACTGGCGGGCGACGGACTGCGGGCCATCGGCCAGCGCGCTCGCACCAACCACGGCGGACAGGCACAGTCCAACGGTCAGGCTCAACGCTCCAGTTCGGCTCTTCATTTGGGTCGATCTCCTCAATGGTTGGGCGGCCACCCGCGGCCCGTCCCCGGACTCCGTTCAAAGTACCCCCGCTTCGCAGTTCCACAAACAATTTGCGGTAAACTTGCCGCTTTGGCGCATCCAGCGGCCGCCGGCTGGAACACCCGTGCCGTCTACACTGCCCGTGCGGCCCCTGAACCCTCCCCAGAACGGGGGTGGGCGCCGCGCTCAAGCCCCCCGATCGGTCCCGACCAGCGTCGCCGACGCCCCGACGCCAGCCCCCTCCACCCTCCGACCTCCGAGCCGTGCCCTTCAACCTCCGATCGCTGATTCAACAGAACGCCGGCCGCGGTCACGAACTCCACGCCGAGCATGTGAACCCGCGCTTCGCGACCGTGCTGCGCACGATAGGCTACGACCGCGACTATGTGCGCGCCGAAGGCCCGCACCTCTTCGACCGAGCCGGCGACCGATACCTCGACGTCCTCGGCGGCTACGCGGTGTGCAACTTCGGCCGCAACCACCCGACGATCCGCCGCGCGCTCGAGGACGCGCTCTCGCTGGACCTCGCGAGCATGGTGCAGTTCGAGGCGCCGCTCCTCTCGGGCCTGCTCGCGGCGGAACTGAAGCGCCGCATCGGACGCGGGCTCGACCATGTGTTCTTCACGAACTCGGGCACCGAGGGCGTTGAGGCGGCGATCAAGTTCGCGAAGTGCGCGACCGGCCGCCCGGCCCTCCTGTACGCGCCGAAGGCGTTCCACGGGCTGTCCTCTGGCTCGGTGTCGCTGAATGGCTGCGAGAGCTTTCGCCAGGGATTCGCGCCGTTCCTCCCCGAGTGCCGCCAGATCCCCTTCAACGACCTCGCCGCGCTCGAGCGCGAGCTCGCGAAGGGCGATGTGGCTGCGCTCGTGATCGAACCGATCCAGGGCAAGGGCGTCAACATCCACTCGCCCGGATACCTCGCCGAAGCGTCGCGCCTCTGCCACCGGTACGGCACGCTCTTCGTCGCCGACGAAGTGCAGACCGGCCTCGGCCGCACGGGTTCGTTCCTCGCGATCGACCAGGAAGACGACGCGAAGGGCCCCGTCGAACCCGACATGGTGATCCTCTCGAAGGCGCTTTCGGGCGGCTATGTCCCGGTCGGCGCGGTGCTCGTGAAGGGCGAGGTGTGGAAGAAGGTCTTCACCTCGCTCGACCGCGCGATCGTGCATTCGTCGACCTTCCACCAGGGCGCGCTCGCGATGACCGCTGGCCTCGCGAGCCTCGCGGCGTACGACGAGACGAACGCCGCGGAAAACGCGCGCAAGATGGGCGCCCGCATCAAGGCGGGCGTCGAGGCGATGAAGCCGCGCTTCGAGATGCTGAAGGAAGTGCGCCAGCGCGGGCTGATGATCGGGATCGAGTTCGGCCCGCCGAAGTCGCTGCTCCTGAAGGCGAACTGGGCCGCCACGCACGCGATGGACAAGAACCTCTTCGCCCAGGCGGTCGTGGTGCCGTTGATGGAAGACCACCGCATCCTCTGCCAGGTCGCGGGCCACAACCAGGATGTCGTGAAGCTGATCCCCCCGCTCGTCATCGATGATTCCGATGTCGACTGGTTCCTGCGCGCGTTCGAGAGCGTGATGGTGAGCCTCCATAAGCCGACCGCGACGGTCGGGCTCCTCGCGCGTCTCGGCAAGAACACGCTCTTCGGCGGGCGCCGCGAAAGCAGCGAGCAGACAGAGGCCGCGCAACCGTGATGCAGCGGCTTGCTGCGATCGTGACGGGCTGGCCGCGCGCGGTCGTCGCAGCGTCGGTCGTGCTCGCCGTGCTGGGCGCGTGGCTCGGCGCGTTCCATCTCAAGATCGACAGCGACACCGACTCGCTCATCGCGCCCGAGCGGCCGTTCATGGCCGGCTACCGTGCGTTCCTCCAGGAGTTCGGCGACCTCGAAGGCGTCGTGATCGCCGTCGACCCGAAGGGCGACCCCGCGGCGGCGGCGGCGGCGGTCGACGCGCTTGCAGCGAGGCTCGGGCAACTCGACGAAAGGCCATTCGTCCGAAGCTGGGCTGCTTCGATCGCGCCCGACGAGCAATGGCGCATGGCGTCGTGGGCCGCGAGCGACGCGGAACTGAAGGCGATGTCGGCCGAGGCCGCCGCGATCGCGGATGTCGCGCGCGGCAGTGTGGCCGCGCACCCCTTGGTCGCCGCGGCGCTCTCGGCGGCGCGGCCGCGCGAGTACCTGCGCGCGCCCGATGGGAAACTGCTGTTCGTCGAGGCGATGCCGGTGAAGGACTTCTCGCTGCTCGACCCGGTCGGCGAACCGATCGCGGCGATCCGGTCCACGGTGGATTCCGTGCGCGCAGCGCACCCGGCGGTCGACATCGGCCTCACGGGAAAGCCCGTCCTCCAGCATGACGAGATGGCGACCGCGAACCACGACATGGCGGAGGCGAGCGCCATCTCTCTCGCCATCATCACGGCGCTCTTCATCGTGGTCTTCCGCGGCGTGCGCAGGCCGCTACTCGCCGTGCTCGCCTTCGGCATCGCGGCCGGCTGGACCTACGGCGCCGCGACGCTGCTTGTCGGGCATCTCAACCTGCTCTCGACGGTCTTCATGCTCGTCCTCGTCGGCGCGGGGCTCGACTACGGCGTCCATGTCGTGAGCCGCTATGGCGAGTACCGCCGCGCGCGTCCCGCCGCCGAGGCGGTCGCGATTGCCGTGCGCCACATCGGGCCTGGCACGCTCGCGGGCGCCGCGGGCTCGGCGGCCGTCTTCTTCGGCGCGATCTTCACCGACTTCGGCGGACTGCGCGAGCTCGGCGTGATCGCAGGCGCGGGGCTCCTGCTCTGCGCGCTCGCCATGGTGACGGTGCTGCCGGCGCTGCTCGTACTCCTTGATCGGAAAGATCCGGCGATGATGCATGCGCCGAGCCCCAAGTCTCCGCGCACGCCGTGGCCGCGCGGGCTTGCGCTTGCGGCCGCGCTGCTGCCGGTCGTCGCATGCCTGCCGCTGATCCCTGCGGGGCTCCGCTTCGAATCGAACCTGCTCGAGCTGCAGTCGCCGCAGCTCGAGAGCGTGCAGTGGGAGAAGCGCATCTTCGCCGACAGCGCGAGCGCGTCGTGGTTCGCGGCATCGACCGCAGGCAGCATGGCGGCCGTCGCGGAGCTCTGCGAGCGGGCAAAGGCCCACCCCGAGATCCTGCGTGCGGAGAGCGTGCTCGATGCGGTTCCGCCCGAAACACCCGAGCGTACGGCGCTCCGCGCCAAGGTCGCGGCGGCTGGCGCCGGCCTCGAGCGCCCCCGCGACGACGCGCCGGCCGCCGTGCGCGCCGCGTGGCAGATCGTGCATGGCGCCGGCCTCTCGCTCCGCGAGGCGCTTCCCGAGGCGATCGCGCCGCGGCTCGTCTCATCGCACGGAAAGTACCTCGTGCGCTACATCCCGCGCGAGGATGCGTGGGAAGAGGCGCCCCTCGCGCGATTCGTCGACGCGGTGCGCGAAGTCGACCCTGCGGCGACGGGCGTGCCCGTCACGCAGCTCGAGTCGATCCGGGACATGCGGCAATCGTTCATCGATTCGAGCATCTGGGCGCTGGTCGCGGTGACGGCCATCGCCGCGATCTCGTTCCGCGCGCTCTTCCCCGCGCTGCTCGCGACCGCGACCGTGGTCGTCGGCGTCGCCGCCACGCTCGCCCTGCTGCCGCTCTTCGGCTCGCACCTCAACCTCGCGAACTTCTTCGCAATCCCGATGCTCATTGGCCTCGGGATCGACAGCGCGATCCACATCATCCACCGCTTCCGCTCGGATCCCGCGCACACGGCCCCGACGATCCGCGCGGTCGCGTTCACGGCGCTCACGACCGCGATCGGCTTCGGCGCGCTCGTGTTCGCAGACCACCGCGGCATGCAGTCGCTCGGCCTCGCGATGGGCGTCGGAAGCCTCGCATGCATGTATGTGGCGTGCGTGGCGCTGCCGTTGTTCCTGAAGAGCGGTCAGAAGTCGCTCTGAACATCCGCGGTCACGACTTCCGGTTCCACGCCGTCGGGCAACGCGGCCATGAACCGCTTGCCGTAGAACTTCGTCACGATCCGCGGATCGAGGATCACGATCCGCCCCGAATCCTCGGCGCTGCGGATCAGCCGCCCCACGCCCTGCTTGAAGCGCAGCACGGCGCGCGGCAGCTGGTCGTCGCGGAAGCTGTTGCCGCCGTTCGACTCGATGCGCTCGTGGCGCGCCTGGATCAGCGGATGATCGGGCACATCGAACGGCAGCTTCGTGATGATGACATTGCGGAGCGCGCGGCCGCGCACATCGACGCCTTCCCAGAAGCTCGAGGTGCCGAAGAGCACCGAGTCCTCGCGCTCGCGGACGCGCTTGTGCAGCTGGCTGCGCTCGCCGTCCTCGCCGTGGCGGTAGACGGGGTAGCCCGCCGCGCGCAGCACGGGCGCGCTGCGCTCGGGCACCGCGCGGCGCGGGCGGACCCTGGTG
>JBKCZS010000259.1:0-4537 GCA_046337925.1 bacterium
CGAAGAAGGTCGTCTCGATGAAGCTGAAGAACGCGTACACCGCAAGGAGCGGCGGCATCGTCGCGAGAAGCGCAAGATCGGCGAGCGCGAGATCCGGCATCTCGAGCAGCCGCCGCGTCGAGTCGGCAAGGTCGAGTTCGCCGCTCATGGCCCGGCGCTCCCGCCGCTCGATTCGCGGTCGAGCTGCTCGATCATGCGGTCAAAGGCACGGATCGCGTTGATCTGTCCGATCACCTGCTCCGCGCGCCCCGAATCGAGCGGGCCCGCGGCATCGACCGAGAACAGCCGCGCGATCTCGGCGACCGCGGCCTCGCGGCGGGAGCCCGCCTCGGTGCGGAGTTCGTCGATCGCGGCAGGATCGCCGCCGCACGCGTCGGCGCGTTCGCGGAGCTCCATCATCTCGAGCAGGAATTCCTGCGGCATGGCGCGGCCATCGACCGCCGCCGCGCCGCGCTGCTCGAGGAGCGCCTGCGCGCGCTCGATCGGATCGGAGAGGATCCGCATCGCATCGTTCACCCGAGCGCTCTCATCGACGCCGCCGGCGGCGTCGGGATGCGCGGATGAGGCGCGGCGCATCCACGCCGCGCGCAGCTCGCGCTGCGAGAGATCGAAACGGGGCTCGACCCCGAGAACCTGGAACGCCTCGGAACGGCGCATCGACGATCAAGCCTCCGAACCGGACACGCGCTCGATCTCGTCGTAGCTCGTGATGCCGTTCGAGACCATCTGGAAACCGTAGCCCTGGAGCGAGGTGAACAGGCCGTTGCGGAGAACCTCGCGGATCTGCTGCGGCGTGGGCTGCTTGAGGACGATCTCCCGCAGCATGTCGTTCATCTCGAGGAGTTCGAAGATCGCGCGGCGGCCGTAGTAGCCCGTGTCGAGGCAGTACGCGCAGCCGACCGGCTCGAAGATGGTCGTCATGCCCTCGATGCCCTTGCCCATCTTGAGCTGCTGGGCGAGCGTGGGAGCCACCTGCCGCCGGCAGGTCGGGCAAAGGACGCGCACGAGGCGCTGCGCGAAGACGATGTCGAGCGCGTTCGCCACGAGGTAGGGCTCGACGCCGAGGTCGAGCAGGCGGAACACCGAGCCGATCGTGTCGCGCGCGTGGACCGTCGAGAACACGAGGTGGCCGGTCATCGCGGCCTGCATCGCGACATTCGCCGTCTCCACATCGCGGATCTCGCCGACGAGGATCACATCGGGATCCTGGCGGAGAATGGACCTCAGGAGGCCGCCGAAGGTGTGCCCCTGCTTCGAGTCGATCGGAATCTGCGTCGCGCCCTCGATCTGGTACTCGACCGGATCCTCGATGGTGATCGCGTTGCGCTGCTCGAGATCGATCTCGCGGAGGCACGAGTACAGCGAGGTCGTCTTTCCCGAGCCCGTCGGGCCGCACGCGAGGACGAGGCCCGCGTCGCGGTTGCACACCGTCCGCAGTTTCTCGTACATCCACGGCAGCATGCCGAGCTCGTGGAGACGGCTCGGAGCGTTTGCGGGGTCGAGGACGCGCAGCACGAGCTTCATGCCGTGCACGGCCGGCGTCAGGCTCACGCGATAGTCGACCCGGCGCGACTTGACCTGCACATTGAAGTGGCCGTCGAGGACTTCGGCCTTCACGCTCTGGTCGAACTGGCAGAGGACGCGCACGACGCCGATGATCTTGCGGAAGACATTGATCGGAAGGTCATCGACGAGCGTGACCATCACGCCGTCGACGCGGATGCGGATCGTCGCCTTCTCTGGCTTCGGCTCCATGTGGAGGTCGCTTGCACGCGAGCGGAAGCACGCGAGGAGAAGCAACCGCATGATCTGCACGCTCTCGGCGGGCGTGTCGCTGTCCTCCGAGTCGGCTGCGTGGAGCGTGTTGCCGCGCGCATCGACAAGCGCGATGTCCGTCTCGCCGAACTGCTTCGACAGCGCCGCGTCGCAGACGCGCCGGATCGCGGCTTCGTATCCAGTCGCGGTCCGCGACGCGGCATCGATGGTCGCCGCGTTGCGGGCTCCCGTGTCCGGAGAGCGACCGGGCTTCGGGCTCGACTCGGGTGCCATAAAGCGGATCTCGAGGTTCCCGACCCGGACCACATCGCCCGAGGTCAGGGCGGCGTTGGTCACCCGGACCCCATTCAGCTTGGTCCCGTTCCGAGAACCAAGATCCTGGACCCACCACCCGTCGGGACGACGCTCAAACAGGCAATGCTTCCTGCTCAGGCCGTCGTCGTTGAACTGGATCTGGTTGTCCGGGTGCCTTCCGACCGAAATCGGCTCGCCGCCGAACTCGATTCGGCGGGTCCATCGGGGGCTGTTGACCTCAAGAAACGCCATCGGGGAATTGTAACCTACGCAGAATCGGGTTGTTGGCGTGCCTTGACTTGGCGAAAAGGCGGTATGCTGCTCGGTTGACCGCACCACTGACCGTCAGTCCCCTGCGCGTCGAGAGTCACAATGGTCACGGAGCAGTTTGCTCGCGTGACGCGAAACTGGCCTAGGAGGCCAGACATGTTCAAGATCTTTGTCGGAAATCTCAACTATCGTACGACGCCAGATGGCCTTCGTGAAATCTTCTCGGCGCATGGAGAAGTGCTGGACGTGTTCATTGGTACGGATCGCGAAACCGGTCGCTCGCGCGGCTTCGGCTTCGTGACCATGGGTTCGAAGGAAGCGGGCGCAGCCGCGATCGAGAACCTCAACGGTAAGGACTTCGAGGGTCGCGCCCTCGTCGTCAACGAGGCCCAGCCCCGCGCTCCGCGTCCGGGTGGCGGCTTCGGTGGCGGCGGCGGTGGTGGCGGCGGTCGCGGCTTCGGCGGCGGCGGTGGCGGCGGTCGCGGCGTCGGCGGCGGCGGTGGCGGCGGCCGTGGCTTCGGTGGCGGCGGCGGCGGCGGCCGTGGTGGCGACTTCGGCGGTGGCCGTGGCGGCGACTTCGGTGGCCGTGGCGGACGCGATCGCGACAGCGAGCGCGAAGGCCGTCGCGAGCAGCGCTTCGAAGACAACTGGTGATCGATCGATTCCGATCGACGCTGCGTTGACGACGCAAGCACGCTTCAATCTCAAACGAACAGCGCGCACGCCTCTGGCGTGCGCGCTTTCATTTGATCAGGCAGGTCGTGCGCCCGTCCGTGACGGACGACCGAGCCCGAGCCTCCGCCGCAGGAAAGCTCGGTCTCTGCTCGAGCCCGAACGAGCCCTCAGGAGCCGCGTTCAGGGGGACGGGTGTCAGGTTCTTCGGGGCGCTTGAAGAACGGCCGCGGCGCAGAGTCCGGCGATCCGGTCCCGAATCCACTGGACCGGCCAAAGGACGGGCCGCCGCCGCCGGTGGACGGACCGGGGCCCGAAGGACCAAGGCCGGAAGGACCAGGGCCGGAAGGACCAGCTCCCGGACCGCGCGGTCCGCGATTGAGCCCGCGACGCATGCCTCCTCGAGGAGCGCCCGCGCGGCCCCCGCCTTGACGGTTGAAGTGCGGACCGAACGGACCCTGGCGAACCTCCTTCGAGGCCTTCGCGGCAGCGGCGCCCTTCTTCATCACTTCGTTGATCGTGAGCGTCTTGCCGAGCAATCGCTTGCCCTGCGTCGCCTTGACCGCAGCACGCCCGATTTCGGGGTCGCGGATCATGATGATCGCGAATCCCTTGGGTTTACCGGTCTTGTCGTCGTTGACCAAGACGGCATCCTCGATCGTCGCAAAGGGCGCGAACAGCTCGCGTACTTGCTCGATCTTCACCCGGGGATCGAGATTCCCCACATAGATCTTGAACATTGGCACAGGAAGAACTCCCAGCCCCATCTGGAAGAGAACAACGCGACTCGACGCCGATCGGTCACGGTCCGAAACGCCCATGGGCCCTGCATCCTCGCGGAGCAACATGGCCCTGAGCCCGCCATCGGACGGTGGCGGCACAACGGCGAACGAACGCGTTGCGCGAGGGATCGTACACGCGATTGCCTCGCCGTGCGTTCAACCAATCACTTGGAATCGCACGCGATCCGCTCAGCTGCATCGAGCCCGCCGACTGCATCGAGATGCGGCCGGGATCCAGATCGAACTGCACGCCTGTGGACAGCCCTCGCTTCCGCCCCGCGTGATGGCGAGCGAAGCCTGGCTCCGCCACTCCGAATCCAAAAACAAAGAGAGCCTCGCCAGGGGTTACCTGGCGAGGCTCATATAGTCGGCGATAACCTACTTTCCCGCTGAGCAGTATCATTGGCGACAATGGCTTAACTTCTGTGTTCGGGATGGGAACAGGTGTGACCCATTGTCTATGGTCACCGACAAATCCGAAGCAACCCTGTCGGGTGGCCTCGGCGAAAGCGCTTGTGTCTTGATGAATCGCACCGACATGAGACTGGGCGACTCCGGACCGGCCGGCCGACGAGCGACGCTCGAAGGATCCGAACACGGAAACCGGTAGACGCGACAAAGTCTTTGACCGTTAGTACCACTTAGCTGAACGGATTTCTCCGCTTACACATGTGGCCTATCAACCTTGTAGTCTTCAAGGGGTCTCAAAGCAACACTTATCTCCGGGTGGGCTTCTCGCTTAG
>JBKCZS010000260.1:0-12866 GCA_046337925.1 bacterium
GCTTGATGTCGTCCTGCGACGCGGTCTTCTCGACCGACAGGATCTCGTAGTAGCAGCGTGTCTGCGGCATGCGCGTCCCTGTTCCATCCGTGCAAGGGACGCGCGAACCACTCGCGCGTCCCGAACGACCTCACGCAATCGCCGTGGCGCGGTTTCCCGCGCCACGGCGGGATATCTCAGCTGACGGCGCCCTCGACGGGAGCCTCTTCGTCCTTGAGCTCGGTCACGATCACATCGGTCGTGAGCATGAGGCCAGCGACGCTCGCGGCGTTGATCAGCGCGGTCTTGACGACGAGCGCCGGATCGATGATGCCGCCCTTGACGAGGTCCTCGTACGAACCCGTCGCAGCGTTGAAGCCGACATTGGTCTTTGACTCGCGGATCTTCTCGACGACGAGATCGCCGTCGTGGCCAGCGTTCTCGGCGATCTGCGCGCACGGACGCGCCATCGCCTCTGCGACGATGTCGAATCCGAACTTCTCGTCGCCCTTCGCCTTCTTCTTGGCCTCGAGCACCGTCTCGATCGCGCGGACGAGCGCCACGCCGCCGCCGGCGACGAAGCCTTCCTTCGCGGCCGCTCGGGTCGCGTGGAGCGCATCGTCGACGCGGTCCTTCGCTTCCTTCATCGCGAGCTCGGTCGCGCCGCCCACCGAGATGATCGCCACGCCCGAGACGAGCTTGGCGAGGCGCTCGTTGAGCTTCTCGCGGTCGTAGTCGCTGGTCGTGCGCTCGATCTGCGCGCGGATCTGGTCGGCGCGCGCCTGGATGTCCTTGGTCTTGCCGCCGCCCTGGACGATCGTCGTCTCATCCTTGGTGATGACGACCTTCTTGGCGGTGCCGAGCTCCTTGAGCTCGACATCCTCGAGGCTGCGGCCGATGTCCTCGGCGAAGAAGGTTCCGCCGGTGACGACGCCGATGTCGCCGAGCATCGCCTTGCGACGGTCGCCGAAGCCCGGCGCCTTGACGGCGCAGACCTGGAGCACGCCGCGGAGGCGGTTGACGACGAGCGCGGCGAGCGCCTCGTTCTCGACCTCTTCCGCGATGATGAGCAGCGGCTTGCCGGACGACGCGACCTTGTTGAGGATCGGGAGCAGTTCGGCGAGGTTCGAGATCTTCTTCTCGTTGATGAGGATGAGCGGATTCTCGAGCACGCACTCGGCGCGCTTCGCGTCGGTCATGAAGTAGGGCGAGAGGAAGCCCTTGTCGAACGACATGCCCTCGACATAGTCGAGCGTCGTCTCGGAGGTCTTGCCTTCCTCGATCTCGCACACGCCGTCGGCGCCGACCTTGTCGATCGCCTCGGCGATGAGCTTGCCGATCGCGGTGTCGTGGTTGGCGGAGACGGTCGCGACCTTCTCGAGGTCGGCCTTGCCCTTGCACTTCTGCGCCATCTCGGTGACGGCGTCGGCGCCGGCCTGCGCCGCCGCGTTGATGCCGCGCTGGATGGCGACCGCGTTCGCGCCCGAGGCGATGTACTTCAGGCCGCCGTTGAAGATCGCGCCCGCGAGGACGGTCGCGCAGGTCGTGCCGTCGCCCGCGATGTCCGCGGTCTTCTTCGCGACCTGCTGCACCATCTTGGCGCCCATGTTCTCGAACGGAGCGGGGAGATCGATCTCCTTGGCGACGGTGACGCCGTCCTTGGTGATCTGCGGGCCGCCGTAGCTCTTCGCGAAGAGCACATTGTGACCGACGGGACCCATCGTCACGGCCACGGCCTGCACGAGCTGGTCGACGCCGCGCTTGAGTTCCGCGCGCGCCGCCGCATCGAACTTCATCTGCTTCTGTGCCATGTGAATTGCCTTCTTTTCTTGCGGTGGGGTGCGTGGATCACTTGGTCATGACGCCGAGCAGTTCGCTCTCGCGCATGATCACGTGCTTCGTGTTCTTGATCTCGATCTCGGTGCCGGCATACTTGCCGTAGACGACCGTGTCGCCCTTCTTCACATTCACGGGAGCGCGCTCGCCGTTGTCGAGAAGGAGGCCGGGGCCGACCGAGACGACGGTGCCCTGCATGGGGCGCTCCTTCGCGGTCTCAGGAAGGAAGAGGCCGCTGGCGGTCTTGGTCTCGGGCTCGATGGGCTTGATGAGGATGCGGTCTTCGAGGGGTCGAACGGTGGACATTGGTGTGTCTCGTGCTTTCTTTCGTGATTCGCGTGTGACGCGTGATGCGTGTGTTTCGTGTGACTGATCGCGTGGCGTGGCTGCAGCGGGGGAGCGGGCTCAGAAGCCCATGCCGCCCATGCCGCCCATTCCACCCATGCCGCCCATGCCACCCATTCCGCCCATGCCACCACCGTGGTCATGATCGTGGCCGTGGCCGTGGCCGCCGGCGTCCTTCGGCTGCGGCTTCTCGCTGATCGCGCAGTCGCAGGTGAGGATGAGGCCGGCGACGCTCGCCGCGTTCTGGAGCGCGGTGCGGTCGACCTTCGCGGGGGTGATGACGCCCTGCTTGACCAGGTCGCCGTACTCGAGCGAGAGCGCGTTGAAGCCCTCGTCGCCCTTCATCTCCTTGACCTTGGCGACGACGACGGTGCCCTTCTCGCCGGCATTCTCGGCGATGGTGCGCAGCGGAACGCAGAGCGCCTCGGCAACCGCCTCGACGCCCGCGACCTCGTCGCCGACGCAGTCCTTGCGGACCTTGTCGAGCGCGGGAATCGCGCGGATGAAGCTGGTGCCGCCGCCCGCGACGACGCCCTCGGCGACGGCCGCGCGCGTGGCGTGGAGCGCGTCCTCGACGCGCGCCTTCTTCTCCTTGAGCTCGGCCTCGCTCGACGCGCCGACATTGATCTGCGCGACGCCACCGGCGAGCTTCGCGAGGCGCTCCTGGAGCTTCTCGCGGTCGTAGTCGCTGTCGGTCGCCTCGATCTCGGTGCGGATCTGGTCGCAGCGGCCCTTGATGGCGGCGGTGCTGCCGGCGCCCTCGACGACGGTCGTCTTGTCGGCGTCGATGATGAGCTTCTTCGCCTGGCCGAGGTCCTTGATCGTGACCTTGTCGAGCTCGATGCCGAGGTCCTTCATGATCGCCTTGCCGCCCGTGAGGATCGCGAGATCCTCGAGCATGGCCTTGCGGCGGTCGCCGTAGCCCGGCGCCTTGACGGCGCAGACATTGAGGACGCCGCGGAGCTTGTTGATGACGAGCGCGCTGAGCGCCTCGCCCGTCACATCCTCGGCGATGATGAGGAGCGGCTTCTTCGTCTCCATGACCTTCTCGAGGAAGGGCACGAACTTCGCGAGGCTGTCGATCTTGTCCTCGTAGATGAGGACGAGCGCCTTCGAGAACTCGACGGTCATCTCGTCGGTGTTGGTGACGAAGTTGGCGCTGAGGTAGCCGCGGTCGAACTGCATGCCCTCGACGACGTCGATGGTCGTCTCGCGCGACTTGCCTTCCTCGACGGTGATCACGCCGTCCTTGCCGACCTGCTCGAACGCCTCGGCCATGATCTTGCCGATCGCGGTGTCGTTGTTGGCGCTGATCGAGGCGACGGCGGCGATGCCACCGGAGACCTTCTCGACCGGGCGCGCGCCATCCGCGATCTTCGCGGCGACGGCGGCGACGGCCTTCTTCATGCCGCGCACGACCGCATTCGGGTCGGCACCGGCGGCGATCTGGCGGAAGCCGGCCTTGATGAGCGCCTCGGCGAGCACGGTCGCGGTGGTGGTGCCATCGCCCGCGTCGTCGGAGGTCTTGGACGCGGCTTCCTTCACGAGCTTGGCGCCCATGTTCTCAACCTTGTCGCGCAGCTCGATCTCCTCGGCAACCGAAACGCCGTCCTTGGTGACGGTCGGTCCGCCCCAGCTCTTGTCGAGCACGGCGTTGCGGCCGCGGGGACCGAGGGTGCTCTTGACGGCGGCGGCGAGCTTCTCGACGCCTGCGAGGAGGCTCTTGCGGGCCTCGTTCTCGAACGAAAGTTCCTTGACGGCCATCGTGGTCGTTCTCCGAATCTCGTGACTTCACTTCTCGTAATGCGCGGCGGCGCCGACGGGTCGGACAGCCTCCGCGCGGACTCAACGCGGTTCCCCGGCGTCTGCCGAGGGGTGGCTCCACATACAAAGGCTGTACCAGCGGCGGGGGTGCGGGGATGGCGGCGCGATGGGCTGGCGCATGGCCGCGAATGCGACCTAAACATCTGCAATCAATGAACTTGCGTATGCGGCGCGACTCGCGAAGGTCGCCGGCCCGTCTGACAACTCAGGCCTGCCGCGAACCACCGCTGCCGTATTGGCAGACAGGCGCTTCACCCCTCTGAACGGCGGCTCACGCCGATGGCGGCCGACCCGGGCCGTCGGAACCAAAGACCTCCGACAGGGTCGGCTCCGGGCGGAGGACCGAGCGCAGGATCCAGTAGGCGTTCATCGCGAGGTAGCCCAGTCCGACGATGAGCAGGCCGCCGCACGCGATGGCGACCAGCCGGAGGACGGCCACCACCGACTCGTTGGTGCTGTCCTGCGCCGCGAACTCGGCGCAGCCCGAGGCGATCCCCGCGATACCGAGTGCGAGCAGCAGTTCGTCGATCCGCTGCTTCGCGCTTTCGCGGTCGCGGTAGACGCGCGAGCGGGGGCCGAGTTCGCGGAGGAGCGGGCTCAGTGCGAGGAGCGCCATGCCCGCGGGAAGCGCCGTGGCGGTCAGGCCGAACGGGTTCGGCGGCCCGACCGAGAGCGCAAGCCACAGCGCGAATCCCACGCAGCCGAGCACGCGGATGCGCATGACGCGGCGTTCGTTGCGGCGGGGCAGCACGAGCGCGAGCGAGAAGAGCCCGAGCGCGGCGCCCAGGATCGCGGTGAAGTGAAGCCCGGAGGCGAGCTTCAGCAGCAGCGCGGGAATCGATTCCGCCTCGCTCTTCGAGAGTTCCCTCGCGGCGGCGCGCGCGGCGAACTCGGGCAGGCGCGCGCTCGCGGCGAGGCTGCCTGCGGTCGCGAGGAAGAGCGCCCACGCCACGCGCCGCGCGTCGGGTGTCGTCTCCCGTTCCGCGGTCGTGAGATCGAGGCTGCTCGCGAGCGATGCCACGATCTCGCGGCCGCACTCCGGACACGCGCTGCGAGCCGAGAGCCCCTCGAGGTCGTATCCGCACTGGACGCAACGCAGCGGTCGGCGGATGACGGGGTCGGACATCGACCGTAGTGTGGCCTTCGAACCCATGAAAGGCAACCTGAATGTCCAAAGAGGCGCGAGACCGCCCCGTTCAGGGCCGGATCCGCCATTCGGTACACTCAAGCCATGCAAGACCGCATTGCCGCGCTTCGAGGCAACATCGTCTCCGTCTACATGGGGAACACCCAGGCGGTCGATCGTCTCATCGTGTGCCTGCTCGCGCGCGGCCACGCGCTGATCGAGGATGTCCCGGGCGTCGGCAAGACGGTGCTCGCGAACGCGCTCGCGCGGTCGGTGCGCTGCAGCTTCAACCGCATCCAGTGCACGCCCGACCTCCTTCCGTCGGATGTGACGGGCACCAGCATCTACCGCCAGCAGTCGGGCACCTTCGAGTTCCGCAGGGGACCGATCTTCGCGAATGTCGTGCTCGCCGACGAGATCAACCGCACGACGCCCCGCACGCAGGCGGCGCTCCTCGAGGCGATGTCGGACGGCACCGTCTCGGCCGAGGGCGAGGTGCACCACCTGCCGCAGCCGTTCCTCGTGGTCGCGACGCAGAATCCCTACGAATTCGAAGGCACCTACTTCCTCCCCGAGAACCAGCTCGACCGCTTCCTCATGCGGATCTCGCTCGGCTACCCGTCGCCCGACGACGAGTCGCGCATCCTGCAGAAGCAGCCTGCGCGCACGGCGCTGCCCGACCTCACGCCGGTGATGGACGCCGAGGAAGTGCTCGCGATCCAGCGCAAGGCCGACGAGGTGAAGCTCAAGCAGGAACTCGTCGACTACATCATCGCGATCGCGACCGCCACGCGGAACAGCGAGGACCTGCAGGTCGGCGTCTCGCCGCGCGGTGCGCTTGCGCTCGCGGCCGCCGCGCGCGCGACCGCGCTCGTCGCGGGCCGCGACTACTGCGTGCCCGACGACATCGTGTCGAATGTGCTTGCGGTGTGCGCGCACCGCGTGATCAGCCGCACCTACATGCACCAGGGCGACACCCTCACCACGCGGCGCATCATGCAGCGCGTGCTCGAGGCGGTGCCGAGCCCGGTCTGACCGCGGCGCAGGGAACCCACGCACGATGAAGCGCGCCGTCGTCCTTCTCTCGGGTGGCCTCGACAGCGCGACCGTGCTCGCGTGGATGCGCCGCGAGGGCTACGCGTGCCACGCGCTCAGCTTCCGCTACGGCCAGCGTCACGGCGTCGAACTCGCGCGCGCCGAGGAACTCGCCCGCGCGCTCGGCGCGGTCGAGCACAAGACCACCGAGATCGACCTGCGCGCGTTCGGCGGCAGCGCGCTCACCGCGGACATCGCCGTGCCGAAGGATCGCAACGAAGGCGAGATCGCGCACGGCGTTCCGATCACCTATGTGCCCGCGCGCAACACGATCTTCCTCGCGTTCGCGCTGGCCTACGCCGAGACGATTGGCTCGAGCGACCTCGCGATCGGCGTGAACGCGATCGACTACTCGGGCTACCCCGACTGCCGGCCCGAGTTCATCGCCGCGTTCGAGCGCCTCGCGAACCTCGCGACCGCCTCCGCGACCGAGGAAGGCGCGCGCTTCAAGATCCACACGCCGCTCCAGCAGCTCTCGAAGGCCGGGATCGTGAAACTCGCGCTCGAGCTCGGCGTGCCCGTGGGCCGGACGCTCTCGTGCTACGACCCGCTGCCCGACGGCACGCCGTGCGGTCATTGCGACGCGTGCCTTCTGCGCCGCAAGGGTTTCGCAGAGGCCGGCGTGGTCGACCGCTGAGCGGAATCTCCACAAAAGTTGGGAATGCCGCGCGAGTCTCGCGCGTCGAGGCTCGCCCGCGCGCCCGCGCGGCACCTTCACGCATCCGAGGCCCTCATGCCGAACACCCGATCTGTGCTCGTCCTTGCAACGCTCGCCACATGCATCGCCGCGCTCGGCGGCTGCGCCTCGCACTATGTCACGCCGGGCGACCCGGCGCCGCTCATGCAGATGGCCGCGCGTGAGCAGCCGGGCGTCGACGCGCGGCCGCTCGGCGACCCTGCCGTCGCCGACCGCATGGCGGTCGCGCCCGCCGCCAACTGGCCGGCGAACCTCGCCTTCGCGCGCATCCAGGGCTCCGGCTACCGCGCGTACGGCTCGCGCGGCGTCGACCGCGGGTCGATCTCGCTCGTCGGCGCAGGCGACCTCGAGCGCGACACCGACACCGCAGCGATCGCCGCGTGGCCCGCGCTGCGCGGATTCTCTCGGCTCACGCCGATCCTCATCCCCGCATCCGACGACCCGATGGGCGCGCTGCGCGAGGGTGCCGCGACCCTGCGCGCCGACATCATCGCGCTCTACACCGTCGACACCGACTTCCGCGTCGACGACCGCGACATCGGTCCGCTCGGCCTCCTCACCCTCGGCCTCGCGCCCACGAAGAACGCGGTCGTGAACTCGACCGTGAGCATCGCGTTCTTCGATGTCCGCACCGGCTTCTGCTACGGCACCGCGGAAGGCAGCGCGAGCGACGACCAGCTGGCGAGCGCGTGGACGAGCGAGCAGGCGATGGACGACGCGCGCCGCCGCGCCGAACGCGCGGCGTTCGAGCGAATGCTCTCGGAGGCCGCGAAAGCCTGGGCCGGCATCGCCGCACAGGCGACCGCGGCGAAACCCGCGCAGATTCAGGGAAACTGACGCGGCGCGGACTTCCCGCCTCGGATAGTGTGTGTGTGCGCGCACGCGCAGGAGACCTCATGCTCGCGATCACGATCCTCTCGGCCGCATTCGCCCTTCCCGCACCGCTCCCGATGCAGGCGACCCCGCCCGCTGCGCCCGCGGCTGCCAAGACCTCGCCCACCGTCGAGGAGCTCCAGCAGCGCGTCGTCAAGCTCTACGAGATGCTGAACCAGAAGTACGCGAATGTGTCGAGCCCGACGGCGGAGGAGATGAAGCAGATCCAGGCTGATGTCGCCGCGCAGGCCGATGCGGCGCTCGCGGACCTCGACTTCGCGGCGCTGAGCGCGGAGCAGTTCGGCGCGATCGAGCCGATCGTGATGATGTCGCCGAAGGCAAGCGAGGCGATGAAGTCGATCCGCAAGAAGCAGGCCGCAGAGCCGACCGTCGCGGGCTTCAACGCAGCGGTGCAGGCGGCGGGGCTGTCGATGCGCTCGCCCGAGGAAGTCTCGGCCATGGCGGGGCTGATCCTCTCGCACCCGGCGCTTGCCGAGGGCATGAAGGGCGAGTCCGGCGTGATGGCGCTCGAGGTCCTCTCGCAGTGCTCCGCGGAGTCGCTCAAGCCGCACGCCGACGCGATCGCGAGGATCGGCGACATGTTCGTGCCGGAGGCGCAGGCGGGATTCCTCGTCTCGGCCGAGGCGTACCTCACCGTCGCGACCTCCGTGCTTCCGAAGGAGAAGGTCGACGCCGTTCGGTCGAAGATCCTGAACGCGATCGACTCGCGCTACGCCAGCGCGACCGGCCGCGACAAGAAGATGCTCGAGCGCGCGCAGAAGTACATGAAGGGCGCCGCAGGCCGCGGTGAACTCGTCGGGTTCGCCTGCCCGCCGCTCACCACCGACTGGGTGAAGCGCGTCGACGGCAGCTCGCCGTGGAGCTCAATCGCCGACCTCAAGGGCAAGGTCGTGGTGCTCGACTTCTGGGCGACTTGGTGCGGCCCGTGCATCGCGAGCTTCCCGAAGCTCGTGGAACTTCGGAAGTCGTACCCCGAGGACAAGGTCGAGATCGTCGGACTCACGAGCCTGCAGGGCACCGTCGCGCATCAGAAGCGCGACCCCGTCGACTGCCAGGGCGACGCCGCGAAGGAACAGGCCGAGCTCATGACCTTCATGAAGGACATGGGCGTGAGCTGGACGGTCGCGCTGACGAAGGAAGATGTCTTCAACGCCGACTTCGGCATCCGCGGCATCCCCTTCGTCGCCATCCTCGACCAGGACGGCAAGGTCGTGAAGGTGGGCATCCATCCCGACAGCGAGGACGAGATCCGCAAGACGATCGACGAGCTGCTGGCGAAGCGCGCGAAGTAAGGGGCTTGAACATGCTCCGATCGGGGAGGGGCTCCGGCACCGGACGCGTCGCGTTTCGGGCGCCGATGTCTGTGGCGTCACCTAGATGGGGACGCGCCGTGGCGGAGAAGTGCCGAGGTTCGTCGCAGATCGACGCGGCTTCTTGCGAGCGCACTCGCGAGCTATACGCTTGTCGCCGCGTCAATGCGTGTCGCGCTTTCGGCGGGATGCAAGACGCTCTCCGTCGAACTCGATCGACGGATTCCATCATCCGAGTCGTTTGGAGGGTATCCGTGCCAAGCATCGTCGCTCATCTGAAGAGCACCGTCCGCGTCCGTCTCGCAGCCGCCATCGCAACCTCGTTCGCCGCCGTGCTCGGTGCGCAGCCGGTTCATGCGCAAGGCGCCTGCGGAGCCGACCTCAACCGCAACGGGACCGTCGAGTCCTCGGACTTGGCGCTGGTTCTCGCGGCGTGGGGCTTGTGCTCGGGCTGCGCCGCCGACACCAACTTCGACGGGGTGGTCAACGCGACGGATCTCGGGGCCGTGCTTGCGAACTGGGGCGCAAGCTGCACCGTGCCCGCGTGGGCCACGGTGCTCGAGTACACGCCGCCGCCGACCGTGGTGTCGAATCCCGCGCTGCGGGCCGCGATCGCAGCGACAGGCCGCCCATGGCGCGTGCGGATGACCGCAACGCCTCAGATCGAGATGCTCCTCGTGCCGCCGGGAACATTCCAGATGGGCTGCTCGCCGTCGCTGCAATTTGGCTGCGCAACCGACGAGAGCCCTGTCCACGCGGTGACGCTCACGAACGCCTTCTACCTCGGTCGCTACGAGGTCACGCAGGCGCAGTGGACGGCGGTGAACGGGCTGAACCCGTCTCACTTCAGCGGTCCGAACTATCCGAACTCGGGCAACCGTCCCGTGGAGAGGGTCTCGTGGATCACCGCGACGAACTTCTGCACCGGGCTTGGGTTGCGGCTCCCCACCGAGGCTGAGTGGGAGTACGCGTACCGCGCGGGTACGACCACGGCCTATCACTCGATGCCGGGCTACCCCGACGGAACCGACGACGAGGAACTCGCCGGAAACATCGGCTGGAACGAGCTGAACTCGGGCAACCAGACTCACAATGTCGGCCAGCTGGCGCCGAATGGGTTCGGCTTCCACGACATGGCCGGCAATGTGAACGAGTGGTGCAGCGACTGGCTCGGCCCGTACTCCGCCGAGCCGCAGACGAATCCAACCGGCGGCACTTCCAAGAGCGGCTACCGCGTGCTTCGCGGCAATGCGTTCAACAGTCCTCGCTACTACCTGCGCTCGTCGAAGCGCTGGGGATTCCTGCCGAACTACCAGTTCTCGTGGATCTTCGGACTCCGCGTCGCACGCAACCCGTGAGCGTGCCGCCGGACTTCCACGGACCGCATCACCCTTGTGATCAGTGGGCAGTTGACGCAAAGCGAGAGGCAACTGACCGCTACCAGGAGCGGATGCGGTACTGCAGCAACCATTTGACGACTGAGCATGTCCAGCAGACTTGCATCAACTGGGCCTGCATTGGCGGTTTGGTTGGGTCCCCCGGAGGAGGACTTGGAATCCTCGCTTGCGGGCTCGGTGGGTGGGTATTCGGCTACCTGTCGGCGGATGAGTTCTGCAAGATGAGCGCATGGGACACCCTGATGGAGGCGGATGCACGCATCCTCGCGCAGCATGCCGCTTGTCATGCCGCGTTTCCGACGCAAGGACCCAACGCAGTGCCACCTCCCTTTGTGCCTTAGCGCTGAACGAAGGTGGGCGCTCTATGGTCGTTGCGCTGCAGCCGCTTGAATGCCATGCCCTCCGAGGATGGCTGGTGAAAGCGCGACGGCCACGAGGTCCAGAAGCTCGACTGTCACCGCGCGCGGCGTCCAAGTTTGTCGGCCCGCGCGTAGGCTAGTCTGGTGTTTAAGATGTACGAGCCGCGACCGTTCTTCGCCCGCAGGATCCGAAGGAGGCTCATCTTCGGGAGCCTGGTCTTGGTTCCTGTCGGCACGCTCGCGCTTTCGTTCAGCATGTGGGTTGACCGAAGTGTCCAGCGCGATCGCATGGGTGTCCACCGCATGGGTGTTCAGGCGCCTTTGCGGGAGTCTTGGCAAACCCAGGCCTTTGGTCCAAGCGGGAGCCTCCGCCCGACCTATCAGGCGTGCCGCTTTGGCGGAGCTGCGCTTGTCGCGTTGGGGCTCATGGAGGCGATGGCAGCGGTGGTCGTCATCCGTTGGTTCGCCCGTACGCGACCGATCGCAGGGGCGTGTGGCTGCCCCGAGTGTTCGCAGCCGGTGTTCCCCGATGATGAGTTCTGCAGGGCGTGCGGTCGGCAGCTTCGATGCGCTGGGTGCGGCCACTTGCGAGCGGCGATCGACGGCCCGTGCGCGGAATGCGGTCGCCCTGAGTCGCGGCCGTTTCAATGCTAGTTCTTGCCTGACGAACGACTGATGGCCGCAGATGCACGCATGGCGCGGGCGGGTTGGCGATGAAGGCGCCGCGGGAGTTCGCCGCAGCAAGCGCCCGCTCAGACATCAAGGTTCTTCACCTCGAGCGCGTGCTTCTCGATGTAGGCGCGGCGGCGGTCGACATCTTCGCCCATCAGGATGGTGAAGAGGGCGTCGGCCTCGCTTGCGCTCTCGAGCGTCACGCGGAGGAGCGTGCGGCGCGCGGGGTCCATGGTGGTCTCCCAGAGCTGCTCGGCTTCCATTTCGCCGAGGCCCTTGAAGCGCTTGACCTCGATGCCGCGGCGGCCGACCTCGAGCAGTGCGCGAACGATCGAGGGCACATTCGCGGCCTCGACGATGCCCGAATCGCGCGCGCCTTCCTTCGCCTTCTTGGCGGTGGCGGGCGTCTCGGCGTCGTCGTCGGCTTCGGCGGTGGCGGCCGGCGTCTTGCCCGAGTCCACCATCCACGCGTAGCGCGTCGGCATCTTCTCGCCGGTCACGCCTTCGACCTGGACTCGGTCGTAGTCCTCGATCGAGATGTGCCAGGTCGCGAGCATGCCGAAGATGCGCTCGAGCTCGCGGTTTTCATGGAGTTCGCGCAGGCTCGCGATGCGGCGGCGGTCGATCTTCATCTCGTGCGTCACGAGGTCGTCGAGCACGAGGTCGTGCTTGGCGACGGCCGCGCGCGCGCTGGCCTCGTCGAAGAAGAGCTCGTCGCCCTCGGCCCACGCGAGGTGCCACGACGGCAGGCGGCCCTTGCCGCCCGGATCCTTCGCGCGCGACGCGAGCAGCTTCGTGAACGGAATGCCGCGGCGCTGCGACACGGTGACGAGCTCGTCGAGCCTGTCGAGCGTGCGCACCATGCGGCGGATCTCGTCGCCCGACACGCGGTGGACGACGGCGCCCGCCTCGTCGCGCACGGCGAAGGTCGCGTGCGAGAGCGCGAGGTCGACGAGCGCGTCGGTCATGCGCCGGTCGTTGAGCACATAGGTCGCCTTCTTCGCGCGCAGCACCTGGTAGAGCGGCGGCTGCGCGATGAACACGCGGCCCTGGCGCACGAGCTCGGGCATCTGGCGGAAGAGGAAGGTGAGGAGCAGCGTGCGGATGTGCGAGCCGTCGACATCGGCGTCGGTCATGATGATGAGCCGGCCGTAGCGCATCTTCGCGATGTCGAAGTCCTCGCCGATCCCACACTGGAGCGCCTGGATGAGGATGCGGATCTCCTCGAAGCCGAGCACCTTGTCGAGACGCGCCTTCTCGACATTCAGGAGCTTGCCGCGCAGCGGCAGGATCGCCTGGTGCACATGGTCGCGGCCGCCCTTGGCGCTTCCG
>JBKCZS010000261.1:0-12937 GCA_046337925.1 bacterium
AACCTGGCCTTTCGCAGAACGCGCGCTTCGCCCGCCGCGCGTCGGCGGATGCGAACCACGGCGACTTATACTCCCACTCCATGCCCCGTGCGCCCGCGCGACTCCTTCGCCTTGCGGCCCTGGTCCCCCTCGTGGCCTGCGGCGGGTGCGTCTACACCTCCGGACGAACCGTGCGCGAGGTCGGCCCGCAGATCTCCGAGCAGGCCCTCGGCGCGCTCGAGCCGGGGCGTACGGGCGTCGACTGGCTGACGGCGACCTTCGGCGAGCCGACGAGCGCCGTCTGCCTCGATGACGGAACCGAGATCTACCGCTACGACAGCGATGTGCGCACCACCGAGGGGTCGTACATCTTCCTCGTCTTCGCGTCGTCGTCGAACCGCATCGAACGGACCTCGTGGTGGTTCGAAGTCCGCAACGGCGTCATCCTGCGATGCTGGGGCGAACGGTGCGAGCCGATCACGGTCAACTCGATCAATCCGCCCCCGGAGCCGAGGCGCCCCGACCACCTCGCGGAAGATGCGGTGCGCCGCGCGCCGCCGATCGAGATCGATCCTGCGACGGGCGATGCGTTGCCGCCCACCAGAACCACGGCGCCGTAGGCGAGATCACTCGGGAATCGCCACAAAGCACGGCTCGACCGCACGCGCGCCGCCGGCATCGCGCACGCTGGTGCGGTAGCCCGGTCGCAGCGCGGCGGCCGCGAACGCACCGTCGGGCGACATGGCGAGAAACGCCGCCTGGTGATGCGGCTCGAGCGCGTAGCTCTTCGCAAGCCGCAGCGCGGCCTCGCGCACGGCGTCCGCCGCGCCCGCGCCGCGGCGCATCGCCTCGACCACGAGGAACGCGCCGCACACGCCCATGATGAGTTCGCCCGTTCCCGTCGCCGTCGCGCCGCCGACCTCGGGGTCGACATAGAGCCCGTGGCCGATGATGGGCGAATCGCCCACGCGGCCCGGTGTCTTGAACGGGGTGCCGCTCGTCGAGCAGCCGCCCGCGAGCACGCCCTTCGCGTCGAGCGCGAGGCATCCGATCGTGTCGTGGTGACGCCACTTCGCCTCGTCGGCCGGCAGCGGCGCACCGCCGAAGAGTCGACCGTCCTCGCCATGACGGCGGTCGACCGGCCGCATCGGGTCGAAACCGAGTCCGCGGCCCGAGTCGCGGGATTGATCGACGACCCCGCCCTCGCGACGCCACTTCTCGTAGGCGGCGCGCGCCTCGTCGGACAGCAGGTCCGCGCGTGCCACGCCCTGCGCGTCAGCGAAGCCGTCGGCGTCCGCCCCGACGAGCATCACATGCGGGGTGCGCTCCATCACGAGGCGCGCGACGGACACGGGGTGGAGGTGATTCCGCAGGCCTGCGACGCTCCCGCACCGCGCGGGCGAGAGCATCACGCAGCCATCGAGGCTGACCCGGCCGGAAGAATCGGGCAGCCCGCCGAAACCGACGCTATCGATGTCGGGCGCCCGGTCGGCGTAGGCGCACGCCGCCTCGACGGCGTCAAGTGCCCGCCCTGCCTCGACATGCGGCCATGCTTCCTCGTTGGCGCGGAGCCCGAACGACCAAGTGCTGACGATTCTCATTCGATGGACCTCATGCGGTGGCGCTTCCCGCGGCATTGTGGCGGCTCGGTCCCGCGCCTGCACATGTCCGAGAATGGAATCTTCACCAATTGGGCCGTGATTCGCTTGTGGAATGGGGTTTGCGCTTCATAGTCGGGGTCGGAGAGAGGTCCGAAGGGCTGCACGCTGTCTGCGTGCTGCAGGTTTGCGAAACCGCCCTCGGACACTCCCTTCCACTCCTCCTCTGTTCTGAGTGGGTCCGCAGGGCTGTACGGTTCACCGTGCGCCGCGGTGACTCGTTCCCTCCCTCTGGCGCATCGAGAGAGATTCTTCAATGAAGACCGCTGTTTCCATGGTCGCAGGAGCCCTTGCGCTCGCCGTCGCCGCTTCTTCGAACGCCGCCCTCGTCTACGGTGGCGGCACCGAGACGGGCAACCGCTTCAACGGCGGCGCTGGCGTCATCGCCTACATGAACTGCTTCACGACGGTGGCCGCCGGCGAGACCCAGCTCTCGCTCGAGAGCGCGATCGTCGGCATCCGCCGCATCGCGAGCGCGGGCGCGCTTCTCGATGTCGGCGTCAACATCTACGCCGCTGAGATGACCTACGACGGCACGAACTTCGGCCGCGGCGCGAACTACCTGATCTACTCGTCGGCCTCGATCGGCGGCGGCGCTGCCACCGTGACCCAGCTGGTCAGCACGGGCGATGTCACCAGCCAGAATGTCGTCCTCAACCTCGAGCTCGCCTCCAACGCAGGTCTCGGCGGCTGGTGGATCGGCGTCGAGTTCACCGGCGCCAACGCCGCGAACACCGCCAACGGCTGGCGCGTGGTCAACGCCCCGACCACGGGTGCCTCGATCAATGCATTCGGCATGTTCAACTTCGCGGCCTCCGGCGCGTTCCAGTCGTTCTTTGCCTTCGGCACCCCGCCGGGATCGGCTCCGAGCCGCTTCATGGTGGATGTGAACGGCACGCTCGTTCCGACCCCGGGCGCCCTCGCGCTCGTCGGTCTCGCGGGCCTCGTCGCCCGTCGTCGCCGCTGAGAACAGCGACGCCTCTCTTCCAACCGAATCCAACGGCCCCGCCTCACGGCGGGGCCGTTGTGCTTTCAGCGCCTTGCTTCGGACAGCTGGACGGAGCTTCCGGTTGGGAGAGTCGCCTCGGACATCTCGCACAACACGCCGATGACGCGCTGATCCGTGCGTAAGAGACGATGACGGCAACACACGCGTCGAAACTCTCTCGACGCGTCACTTCTTCAGCGCAGGCCGCCGTCCCAAGCAACGCCTGCGATTCAACCTGGCGCGCAGTCTGCCGCGAGCCCGACGTGCATCCGGAGCGGGGTTGTCCTGCGTCGAGAGACGCCGCAGCGGGTCATTCCCGCAGAAAGGTCGACGCATGTCGACTTCATCATTCCGGATGCGAGGCTTCACGATCGTCGAACTGCTCGTCGTCGTGTCGATCATCGCGCTCCTCATCGCGCTCTTGCTGCCGGCGGTTTCCAAGGCGCGCGACAAGGCCCTCATCTCGCAGTCCGTCGCGAACCTCAAGAACCTCGGCACGGCGAACGAGTTCTACGCCGGCGACTGGGCGGACCGCCAGTTCACGGCGATGCCGGACGACGCCGGGCTCGTGGCGGGAAACTGCCAGCAGTACCTAGGCACCATCGCATGCCCGCCGCAGCAGCTGCTCGGTTGGGACTCCACCACCGTCCCAGGCCAGCAGGCGATGTGGGGCTACTTCCTCGGCTCGTCGGGGAAGTGCCAGGGGCTCGGATATCCCGGACAGCCGTGCGTCAACTGGGGCGTCTACACGCCGATCGCGTTCACGGGCCAGGACGCGGGCTACGGCGCGTTCCGAATTCCGAATGTGCGCGCGTTCAACTCGTATGTCGGAAAGCGCTTCTACGACCCGACCTTCTACGCGCCGAAGGATGTGCTGCCCCTCGCGAGCGTGTCGAAGTACTTCATCAGCCAGAACGAGTTCACCTACGACGGTTCGGCGTACGAGGACAGCTCGTACTGCTGGTCCCCCGCCGCGATGTGGGACGCCGCGGTGCTCCGCCGCAACAACACCGCGCTCGACGGCAACGGGTACACCAACCCCGCGCTGCTCAAGACCGCCTACCGCAGCCCGCCGGTCTCGCGGTGCAAGTACCCCACGCTCAAGACCCGCATGATCGAGCACAACTGGCTGCAGAACACCCCGGACTCGCCGATCAACCCGAACTTCACCGGAGCCTCGACCCCGTGGCAGTTCAACCACGGGTACAACTCGGCGCCGGCATCGCTCTTCTTCGACGGCCACATCGAGCTCGTCGGCTGCCAGCGCTCCATGCAGGCCGACCAGCGCGTCGCCGCGACGAACGGTTCGGTCTGGTCGAAGAACACCCCCTTCGGGATCACCGGCTACTACGGCGGGCAGTCGTACGACTTCCTCGTCCGCACCAGCTTCCACATCCTGACGACCGACGGCATCGAGGGCCGTGATGTCCTCGGCGCCGAGGGCTGAGCACCCCCGACGCCATGCCACCAACCGCGGGCTGGCCGTCGTGCGTGTGCACGCGTGCACGGCGGCCGCCCGTTTTGCGACCGCTTGAGCGGTGGGTGCCCGTGATGGATTCCCACGGGTCAAGGTCGCGATAACCGCCGAGAGTGCCTCGGCAAGCCGCCCCACTTCGGCCGACCCCTTCGGTCAGGTGGGCGGCTCTTGGCAATTTCAGAGGAATTTCGCGTCAGACGGGCCAACGGCGCGAACCGTGGGTACCTTTCTCAATGACGGCACCGCCTCTGGCCTCTCCCAGCGGCGTTTTCAGGCACATCGGCCGTTGCATGTCTTCGGTGTGCCAAACAAGCTGGACGCGTGGTCATCACCTTCTCGACGTGCACTCGAGATGGATGGAGCGATGGCTGCCGAGAGGCGTCCGTTGCGGGGCACTCCCGCAGAAAGGTCGAGTCCTCCATGGCTCACCAGAACCGCAAGAGCGGCTTCACGATCGTCGAGCTCCTCGTCGTCGTGTCGATCATCGCTCTCCTCGTCGCGCTGCTGCTTCCCGCAGTGGCCAAGGGCCGTGACAAGGCCCTCATCTCCCAGTCCGTCTCGAACCTCAAGAACCTCGCGACCGCGAACGAAACCTACGCGGGCGACTGGGCGGACCGTCAGTTCACGGCGATGCCGGACGACTCCGGCACCGTCGCCGGCGGCGGCACTCCGACGCAGTGCAGCAACTACCTCGCGCAGATCGCGTGCCCGCCGCAGCAGCTGCTCGGCTGGGACACCAACGGCGCGATGTGGGGCTACTTCATCGGCTCGAGCGGCAAGTGCTCGTCGTTCGGCTACCCCGGCAACTGCGGCAACTGGGTTGTCCACCTGCCGATCGGTCTCGCTGGCACCGATGTCGGCTTCGGCGCGTTCCGCGTTCCGAACATCAAGGCCTTCTCGGCCTATGTCGGCAAGCGCTTCTACGACCCGACCTTCTACGCCCCGAAGGATGTCCTCCCGCTCTCGAACGTGCAGAAGTACTTCACGAGCGCGGCTGAGTTCACCTACGACGGCTCGGCCTACGAGGACAGCTCGTACTGCTGGTCGCCCGCCGCGATGTACGACGTTGCTGTCTTCGGACGCAACGGCGCGACCCTCAACGGTCAGGGCTACACCAACCCCGGCAACCTCAAGGCCGCGTTCCGCAGCCCGCCGGTGTCGCGCGCGAAGTACCCCACGCTCAAGACCCGCATGATCGAGCACAACTGGCTCCAGAACACCCCTGACTCGCCGGTCAACTCGAACTTCGCCGGTGGCACCACCCCGTGGTTCTTCAACCACGGCTACAACTCGGCTCCGGCCTGCCTCTTCTTCGATGGTCACATCGAACTCGTGGGCTGCCAGCGCTCGATGCAGGCCGACCAGCGCGTCGCTCCGACGAACGGTTCGGTCTGGTCGAAGAACACGCCGCTCGGTTCGAACGGCTACTTCGGTGGTCAGTCGTACGACTTCCTTGTCCGTACGAGCTTCCACATCCTGACGACCGACGGCATCGAGGGCCGCGATGTCCTCGGCGCGGAAGGTTGATCCAGACCTTCAGGTTCGCCTGATCCCCAGCCGCCCGCCTTGTGCGGGCGGCTGTCTTTTTCAGCTCCGCATCGGCCGGCTGACCCAAGGGCCCTGCCGGGCCGGCCCCACCCGAAAGAGCGCTGCGGGGACGGAATTTCGCGCAAATTGCGGAGGAGGGCGGTCCAGGCCCGCCTTCCGCGAGTCATCATGTCTGCGGACGCAGGGCGATGCTTCTCCACCTGCTTCCTCATTTCCTGACGCGTGCGTCGCGTGCCGTCCCCTGTGAAAGCTGCAACCGGAGATTCACCCATGCCTGAGGCTGCCCTGCGCCCCGTGCGCGCTTCGCATCGTGCGTTCACGATCGTCGAACTCCTCGTCGTCGTGTCGATCATCGCGCTTCTCGTCGCGCTGCTGCTTCCCGCGGTGGCGAAGGGCCGTGACAAGGCGCTCATCTCGCAGTCGGTCTCGAACCTCAAGAACCTCGCGAGCTCGAACGAGATCTACGCGGGCGACTGGAACGACCGCCAGTTCACGCCCGTGCCCGACGACGCCGGCATGGTGAACGGCAACTGCGACCTCTACAAGGCGCAGATCGCCTGCCCGCCGCAGCAGCTGCTCGGCTGGGATGTGAACGGCGCGATGTGGGGCTACTTCCTCGGTGCGAGCGGCAAGTGCGCGCAGTTCGGCTGGCCCGAGGCCTGCTACAACTGGATCATCTACATCCCGATGGACTTCGGGACCGGACCGAATCCCGGCGGCGGCAACTCCTACGGTTCGTTCCGCATGCCGGGCGTCAAGGCGTTCTCCGCCTATGTCGGCAAGCGCTTCTACGACCCGACCTTCTACGCGCCCAAGGATGTGCTTCCGATCTCGAATGTGACGAAGTACTTCACGAGCGCGGCGGAGTTCTCCTATGACGGCACCAACTACGAGGACAGCTCGTACTGCTGGTCGCCCGCCGCGATGTTCGACCCGAAGGTGTTCGGACGCAACGGCTCGACGCTCAACGGCCAGGGCTACACCGATCCGAACACGCTGAAGACGGGCTACAAGAGCCCGCCGGTCTCGCGCGCGAAGTACCCCACGCTCAAGACCCGCATGATCGAGCACAACTGGCTCCAGAACACGCCCGACACGCCGGTCAACCCGAACTTCGCCGGCGGCAAGACGCCGTGGATGTTCAACCACGGCTACAACTCGGCGCCCGCGTGCCTCTTCTTCGACGGGCACATCGAGCTCGTCGGCTGCCAGCGCTCGATGCAGGCCGACCAGCGCGTCGCACCGGCGAACGGCTCGGTCTGGTCGAAGAACACTCCGTTCGGATCGAACGGCTACTACGGCGGCCAGTCGTACGACTTCCTCGTGAGCACCAGCTTCCACATCCTCACCACCGACGGCATCGAGGGCCGCGATGTCCTCGGCGCCGAAGGTTGAGAAGCGGCTCGAGAAGAAGCCGAACCGCCTTCGACATCCGATTCCCGCAATCGCCCGCCATCGCGCGGGCGATTGTGCTTCTCGGTGCCGCGCGACAGGTCGCAGACGACGACCGCCTGACCGTCGGGATCATCTGGCCGAACCGCGGGACATCTGCGCGATCTTGCGCCGAATCGCAGATCGGTGGTTGGAAGCGGCAGCCCACGGTCTACGATGAGAGCGACGGCATCACCACCGGCTCTCACGGTGGCATCTCTTTCCAGCAGGCCCGCCGTCGCATGTCTTCGGCCTGCTCAGTTTCATGGGCGTGAAGCCCAGCCAGTCCGACCGAGCGAGCCACAGGCCGCTCGGATGTGTCGTTTCATGGGCTGGGCTTCCGTTCTGAGAGGCGCCCATCATGCGGGATCTCCCGCAGAAAGGCTGAGTCCATGCAGACTCATCCGCTTGGTATCCACTTCCCTTCCCCTGGCCGAACGGCCCCACCGAGGCGTGGCTTCACGATCGTCGAGCTGCTCGTCGTCGTGTCGATCATCGCCCTTCTCGTGGCGCTGCTGCTTCCCGCAGTCGCGCGCGGACGCGACAAGGCGCTGATCACGCAGTCGGTGGCGAACCTCAAGAACCTCGCGACCGCGAACGAGACCTATGCCGGCGACTGGGCCGACCGTCAGTTCACCGCGCTGCCCGATGACTCGGGGCTCGTGGCTGGCGGCGGAACCGACACGCAGTGCAACAACTATGTGGCGCAGATCGCATGCCCACCGCAGCAGCTGCTCGGCTGGGACACCAACGGCGCGATGTGGGGCTACTTCCTCGGTGGCGGACGCTGCACCAGCTATCCGGGCAGCTGCGCCAACTGGGGCGTGTATCTGCCGATCACCTTCACCGGTGCGAGCGCCGGATTGGGCTCGTTCCGCGTGCCCAATGTCAAGGCCTTCGCCGCGTATGTCGGCAAGCGCTTCTACGACCCGACCTTCTACGCGCCCAAGGATGTGCTTCCGATCTCGAATGTGCAGAAGTACTTCACGAGCGCGGCGGAGTTCACCTTCGACGGCGCAGCCTACGAGGACAGCTCGTACTGCTGGTCGCCGGCAGCCATGTACGACTCGGCCGTCCTCGCGCGCAACGGAAGCACGCTCAACGGCCAGGGCTACACGAATCCCGCGAACCTCAAGGCCGCCTTCCGCAGCCCGCCGGTCTCGCGCGCGAAGTACCCCACGCTCAAGACCCGCATGATCGAGCACAACTGGCTGCAGAACACCCCTGATTCGCCAGTCAACCCGAACTTCGCAGGCGGGACGACGCCGTGGCACTTCAACCACGGCTACAACTCGGCGCCGGCATGCCTCTTCTTCGATGGCCACATCGAACTGGTCGGCTGCCAGCGCTCGATGCAGGCCGATCAGCGCGTTGCCCCGTCGAACGGATCGGTGTGGTCTCAGAACACGCCGTTCGGAAACCAGGGCTACTTCGGCGGGCAGTCGTACGACTTCCTCGTCGACACGAGTTTCCACATCCTGACGACCGATGGCATCGGGGGCCGTGATGTCCTAGGTGCCGAAGGCTAAGGCGTGGGTGCCGAAGGCGAAGGCATGGGCGCCCAAGGCTGAGCCGGCAGGCGCTCCATGCAACCAAGGGCGGGCATGCGGTCTACAGTGACCGCATGCCCGTTCCTGTTTCTCCCGTCGGCGGCGGATTCGCCATGATCGGTGCGGTCGTTGGTCCGCTCATGATGCTCGCGCTGGCGTTCTCGAAGCCAGGCCCCGTGCGTGCGCTCCTGAAGGTGGAGGCCGACGCTCCCGAGCGGGCGCGACGCCCGTCGTCGCTCGGCGTCAGTGAAGTCCAGCTCGAGCCGCTGATCCGCAGCGGCGTCGTGGTCCGCGAGCCGGACGGCTGCGTGTGGGTCGACCGCGCGAAGGCGCGGCGGCGCTCGTGGAAGATCGCGGGCTGGTACGGCGCGATACTCGCGGTCCTCGCCGGCCTCGTGCTGTCGGTCCTTGCGGTCGGCGGCTGAGGCGCACGCTCGTGAGATGTTCCCAAGCGCGGATTCTCCCGAGCGCGGATCGTCCCGAGTGGACGCCGCCGCTCCCGGCGCGAATCGCCGGGAAGAAAGCCGCGCCAACCGCGGTGACGCGGAAGACCCGAGCGGTCTGGCCGGACGGGATGCCCACCTCCAACGACGCGGTTTGAACGGTCTGGGCGGGGCGTCGCGCCTCGGAACTGAACCAAGTGCCGACCGACGATTGGCGGCGGACGCCGAAATCGTACGGTGGAGATGGATCGCTCGATTGCTGCGATCTGCCGCTCACGGGGTCCTGCGTAGGGACCGTTGCGAGGACGGACGCAGCAAGGAATCGCAAAGCGCGGTCTGGGGAACGGACATGGGGGTCCGAGCCAACACAACTTTGGGTGAAACCGCCGCGCTGGCGGTTCTGTGCGCTTCGGCGGCCCTGGTGACCGCGCCGGCGCGTGGGGAGCTTGCCTTCCAGTTCTCCGGCTCGCTCGCCGCTTCCGCCACCGGCAACGACGCGTTCTTCTTCACCGTCGGCAACCTCGATCTGCTCGTCACGCAGCTCGGGCAGTTCAACGGGACAAACGAGTCGCACACGGTCGCGATCTACCGCACCGACACGGCCTTCGCGCCGCTCGAACTCGTGATCTCCCGGCAGATCACGACGACCGCGAGCAGGAGCGGTTTTCAGTACATCGATGTGACCGGCGCCAACGCAGTGCTGAGGGCAAACACCAGGTACTTCATCATCGGCAACGCCGGGCCCGGCCACCAGCTGGTCACCGGCATGAACATCGGCCTCGGCAGCGGGATCAAGAGCTTCGATGCGTATCGCTGGAACTGGAACGCCGCGCACGATCCCGTCACGACGCAGCAGAGTACGAGCGTCTACTGGGGCTCGAACTTCCACTACGAGGCGATCCCCGCACCCGCGTCTCTCGCGGTTCTGGGAGCGATCGTCGGACTCGTCCGTCGCCGGACCCGCTGAGCGGCGGCGGACGAGCCCAAGGTCTTCAATGGAGATTGAACCGATGCGTCGCAATATGCGGCGCCATCGTCGTCGCATCGCAAGAACGCGTCTGTGCGGGTCGTGCGGGCTGGACGGCCTGTGGCGAACAGGACCGATCTCACGACCATGCAGGTATGAATTCGTCACGGCTGGCCAAACACGCTTGGCAGTTGCGCGCGCATTCGTAGCCTTTCAATAGAGACAGGCGTTGCTCAAGCGGATGTCGGGTCCGCTTCCCCGGTAAGTGCCGTCACGGCATCCGGGGCACGAGAGGGAATCCGAGGGGGAATCCGAGGGGGAAATCATGAGTCACACGGAACGACATCGCGACGGACGCAGGATGCCGGGAGGAAGAGCCCGGATCCAGCTGCATCTGGCCGCCGCATCGACGCTGGTCGCCTGCGCTTCGGCCCACGGCGGACTCGTCGACATCAATGGCGGCAGTTCCTGGGGCGGGTGGACGAACATGGGGCACTCGCGCACGGCGGGCATGTGGGTGCAGGGCTCGACGACGCGCAGCTACCACATGTACTCGACGCTGTTCACGCTTGAAGCATCGCAGACCGTCGGCGGAAGCCGTCTCCCGGACAGCGTGGGCGGGAACGGCACCGGATACACGGGCGACTCGCAAGCGACGCTCTTCAGCGGGTCGTGGAAGGCAGGCGACCGAATCCTCGGCGTGGGACTCAAATACACCGACGCGTCGCGGCTCACCACGATCTGGGTGCATGTCGACTGGGCTGGAGACAGCATCGCCGCAGCGTCGAGCGTCGGCGCAGGCGATGGCGCGTACCGCGCGAACGCCGGAGATCTCGCCATCTACTCGCTCGGCGCGTCGAACGGCGAGCGCTTCAAGTCGAAGCAATACTCGGTCTTCACCGGCCCTAGCGATGGCAGCAGCAACTTCATCACGCCGTACGGAACCAATGCGACCACGGCCTCGCCTGCGCGCAGCTTCGCCGTGCTCGAAAGCGGCAGCACCAACGCCGCGATCAGCGCCCAATACTTCATCAACCTCGACGCCATCGCCCGCAGCAACGGCGGCGCCGGCTTCGGCGAAGGGCTGCTCGGGGCATCGACGAAGGTGGGCTTCATGGAGACCGATGCCAACTGGAACCTCACGCAGCAGGTGTTCTCGCTGCCGACGCCGGGGGCGCTCGCGCTGATCGGAGCTTCGGTCGTACCGATCATCGGGTTCCGCACGCGTCGGCGTTGAAACGGGCCGCGGCAGGAGAACCTCCATGAGTCAATCCGAGCGACATCGCGATGGACGACGGATCCCGGCAGGAAGAGCCCGAACTCCGATACGCCTCGCCACGCTTTCGGCGATGGCCGCCTGCGCCAGCGCGCACGGAGGCCTCGTCGACATCAACGGCGGCAGTTCATGGAGCGGCTGGACCAGCATCGGCAGCTCGCGCACGAACGGCGTCTGGATGAGCGGCCAGACCAGCCGGAACTTCAACATCTACGCCACGATGTTCACGCTCGAGGCCACGCAGACGGTCGGCGGCGTCCGACTCGCGGATGGCAGCGTCGGGAACGGGGTTTCATACACCGGCGACAGCCAGACGAGCCTCTTCAGCGGCTCATGGCAGGCCGGCGACCGCATCGTGGGCGTCGGCCTCCGCTACACCGACGCATCGCTCCTGCGCAACTTCTACTTCATGGTCGACTGGACAGGCGATGGCATGCGCGCTGCGACTTCGGTGGGAAGCGGTGACGGCGGGTTTTCGCCCGACAAGGGAGACATCTCGATCTACGCGCCGCAACTGTCGACGAGCGACCGTTTCCGTGCATCGCAGTACACGATCGCGCACGGGCCGATCCGCGAGGGCGGAGCCTCGACCACTCCCTACGGCACCACCCCCACCACCGCATCGCCCGCGCGTGGCTTCGCGGTGCTCGCGAACGGCAGCTCCAACGCCGCGATCAGCACGCAGTTCTTCGTCAACCTCGACGCCATCAAGCGCAGCAACGGCGGCGCCGGATTTGGCGAAGGTGCGTTCGGTCCGACGACGAAGCTCGGCATCACCGAGGCCGGTTCGTCGCTGGACTTCACGCAGCAGACATTCTCGATTCCGTCGGCAGGCGCGATCGCGCTGCTCGGAACAGCTCTGCTTGCGCCGATGCGTGCGCCAACACGGCGCCGAGGTTGACGAGAGACCTTGACAGTGTGGATGGAAACGAAAGCCCCGGACCGCAGACGCGGCCCGGGGCGGTTCTTTGAGCATCCAGCGCGGTGGCTCAGGCCGCGCAACGCTCGAGTCAATCCAGTTCGGAATCCAAGACGATCGCGTTTCAGGAATCGAAGGATTCGTCTATCAGGATCCTGCGAGTCCTCGCGCAGGATCAGTAGTCCTCGCCATGGCCGTGGCCGGCAGCGGCCTTGGCCTTCTTCTCCTTGACCTCGGTGATCGCGCAGTCGGTCGTGAGCAGGAGGCCCGCGATCGATGCAGCGTTCTGGAGCGCCACGCGCTCGACCTTGGTCGGGACGATGATGCCCGAGGCGACGAGGTCCTCGTACTTCTGCGTCGCGGCGTTGAAGCCGAAGTTCGCGTCGTTCGAGTCCTCGATCTTCTGAGCGACGACCGAGCCGTCAAGCCCGCCGTTCGCGGCGATCTGCTTGGTCGGCGCCGAGAGCGCGCGCCAGACGATGTCGACGCCCACCGACTCGTCGTCGGAGAGCGACTTCTTGAGCTTCTCGAGCACGCGGCGAGCGCGGATCACGGAGGTGCCGCCGCCCGGAAGGATGCCTTCCTCGACGGCCGCGCGGCAGGCGTGCAGCGCGTCCTCGACGCGGGCCTTCTTCTCCTTCATCTCGACCTCGGTCGCGGCGCCGACATTGATCTGCGCGACGCCACCCGACAGCTTGGCG